>JAKAUB010000125.1 GCA_021827845.1 Acidobacteriota bacterium
CACCGCGCAAAGCAGTGCCGCTTCGGCAGAAGGGAAGGAAAATGCCCGCACTTCTGCTTGAGATTGGCATCGAAGAGATTCCCGCCGGGATGATTGCGCGCGGAGAGTCGGAGCTGGTCCGCCGTATGGAAGATCTGCTGCGCCGCGAGCGGCTGGCCGGGGCAAATCTTCAGGTGACCGGCTACTCAACGCCGCGGCGTCTGGCCGTGGTTGTGCGCGATGTGCTGCCGGCCCAGCTCGACGTGGAAGAAGAGATCGTCGGGCCTGCTGCGAAGATTGCCTTCAAGGATGGCGCGCCGGCGCCGGCCGGCATCGCCTTTGCCAAAAAGAATGGCGTGGAGGTTACGGCGCTGCGTACGTTAGCAACGCCAAAAGGCGAGTATGTTGCGGTGAGACTGACGCGAACCGGCCAGAGCGCGCAGGAGTTTCTGCCGGCCGCGCTGGCGGGAGAGATTGCTGCCATCGCCTGGCCAAAAAATATGTACTGGCGCACTGGCAAGCCGGAGCGGTTTGTGCGTCCGGTGCGCTGGCTGGTTGCGCTGCTGGATGAGCAGGTGCTGCCCGTCGAATTCGGCGGCGTGACTGCGGCCAACGTAACGTTCGGGCATCGGGTGCTGCATGGGGACGCGCCTGTTCCGATTCGTACGCCGGAGAATTATGTCTCCGCGCTGCGGACGGCGTTTGTCGAGCCGGAGGTGGCGACGCGGCGGCAGCGCATCCGCAAGGCGCTCGATGCTGTCACCCGTGAGATTCCCGGCGCGCACTGGCGCGAGGATGAGGCGCTGGTTGAAACCGTGACCCATCTCACGGAGTGGCCGTCGGTCCTGCGGGGCAGCTTCGATGCGTCCTATCTTTCGCTGCCGCAAGAAGTGCTGGTGACCGTGATGCGGGACCACCAGAAATATTTCGCGCTGGACGACGCCGCCGGAAACCTGGCGCCTGCATTCCTCACGGTGCTCAACACGACTGCGGATGCAAGCGGCGCGGCCATCATCCGCCACGGCAACGAGCGCGTGCTGCGCGCACGCTTCAACGACGCGCGCTTTTTCTGGGATGTCGATCAGAAGGTTCCGCTGGCCGAGCGTGTGGAGCGGCTGAAGAGCGTCACCTTCCAGAAGGAGCTGGGCAGCTACTGGGACAAGACGCAGGCGGTGGTGGAGATTTGCGGCCGCCTGGCGGACGTGGCGATTACTGCGGGGAACAAGAACAGCTCCGCCGGAATTCCGGTCATCGACCGGGATGCCCTGCTGCAGGCAGCGCTGCTCGCGAAGTGCGACCTGACCACGGACATGGTCAAGGAGTTTACCGAGCTGCAGGGAATTGTCGGCGGCCTGTACGCGCGGGCGCAGGGCCTGCCGGAGAAGACCGCGAATGCCATCTATTCGCAATACATGCCGGCAGCGGTCACGGACCCCATTCCCACGGGCGATGAAGCGATCCTGCTGGCGCTGGCCGACCGCATCCAGACGATTGCCGCGATGTTTCGCATCGGGCTGCAGCCTTCTGGATCGAAGGACCCGTTCGCACTGCGCCGCGCCGGGAATGGCATTGCGAAGATGATGGATTCGACGATCGCTGCCGTGCTGCGCGTGTCCGACCTGATCGCCGCTGCGATTCCCGGGAGCGAATTGGCGCTGCGCGAGCAGGTCCTCGCTTTTTTGCGGGAGCGCGTCGCCTACTATCTCACCGACGTGCTGGCAATTCCGCGCGATTGCGTGGACGCGGCCATGGCATCCGGTTTCGATGACGTCGCTGACTGCCGCGCGCGGGCGCAGGCCGTAGCGGCCATGCTGGGCTCCGAGGATTTTCTGGCCGTCAGCGCCGCGTTCAAGCGCATCGCCAACATTCTGGAGCAGGCGGTGCAGGTCGGTGAAACCTTCCACTCCGCGCCGGCTGAAAGCCTGTTCACGGCAGATGCCGAGAAGCATCTCTATCGTCGGGCGATGGTCGTGTCGGGGGAGATGGGAAATCTTCGAGACCATGGACAAAGCCTGCAGAAGATCGCTACGCTGCGCGCGCCCACGGACGCGTTCTTTGACTCCGTAATGGTCATGGATCCCGATCGCGAGATTCGCGCAAACCGTCTGGCGCTGCTCGAACAGCTTCGAAAGGATTTCAGCAAGATCGGGGATTTTTCGCTGATTGCGCCGCGCGGCTAGTTCAGCTTCTGCAGCCGGGCGATCAGCTTCTGCGCCAGGCTCTCGTCGCTTTCCGTCCACAGCAGGCGCGTCTCAATGGCGCAGTGTTTTTCGATAGACTTGGTCAGATCCACCAGGCGCTCCACGTTTTGCTGAATATGAAGCTGGCCTTCTTCGTCGAGCGGAACGTCTTCCCATAAAAACGGCGTGTCCAGGCCAAGATCGATGCGAACATGGCCGTCCTGCGCGTATGTTCCTCCGTCAAACTCCGGGCCGAAGCCGGTGACTCGCGCGATGTGTGGAAGGTCGCGCCAGACCGGGTCCATCAGACCATCGGTGTCGGGGTGCCACAGGCGCCAGGGCACTTCGAACTCATACGCTGCGTCTTCGTGAAGCATCTCTGTGCATTCGGCCACGGCGGCTTCGGGCGTCTCAGCTTCCTCGGCCGTCTGCCCGTAGACGCGCTGAAAGCTGGGCGACTGCTGCCAGTCCAGCGGGTACACAGTCGCGGCGTGGACGCGCGGCTCCGGGAACTGCTCAATGATGAGCGCAAGCTTTTCCGGCAGCGCGGCAAAGCGAAAGTTCGGGAACCAGAGGCTCAGATAGAGAGGGTCGGCCATCTCTTCCATTCTAGCGAGACAGCCCCGGGCGGGCGGGCGATGAGAAGATTGAAGGCATGGCGTGGACGGTAGAAAGGCTGCGGCGGATCCTCGTCGCGCTTGCGGCACTGCTGGTGTTGGTGCTGGCCGGTTCCGTCCTTTATGGCCGCTGGCGGCTGCGCCGCGCCACGCAGGACCTTCCCGCCCGGCTAGGGCTGCAGATTCAGCAGTCCACGCAGGGCTTTGTGCTGTCGAAGTCCGAGGGTGGCCGGCCCTTGTTCACGCTGCGGGCTTCGCGGGCGGTTCAGTTTAAGGCCGGCAGCCGGGTCGTGCTGCATCAGGTGCACATCGATCTCTATAACCAAAGCACCGGCGTGCCGGACACGATCTCCGGCGACAAATTCGATTACGATCCTCATGGGCAGATTGTCAGTTCCAGCGGCGAAGCGCGCATCGTGCTGCATTCCAGCGATTCTACGGGCGGCCATACGCAGCCGCCGGTCCAGCTGGTCACCCACGATCTGACGTTTAACCAGAAGAGCGGAGTGGCGGCCTGCAGCGGCTTGGTAACGTTTGCTACCGGCAGGGCCAGCGGTCAGGCCGTGGGCGCCACCTACGATGCCAAACAGGCGCGGCTGGTACTCGAGTCGCAGATTGTGTTTCGCGCCAATATGAGCAGCGGACCCGCCGTGGTGCAGGCGACGCACGCTGTCTACGACCGGAAAGAGAGTGCAGTGCAGTTGGCGCAGCCCCGGTTTGTGTCAGGGAGCGGTTCGCAGCGGAGTCATGGCTCCGCCAGCGCCGCGCTGGTGGCTTTGCGGCCCGACCACACGGCGCGTCACCTGGACGCCACTGGCGCCGTAGACCTTTTCAGCGCCAACGGCGCACACATCCAGGCGCCTTCGCTGCAACTGGACCTGAGCGATGCAAGCCGCCCCCAGCATGCCAGCTTCACGGGCGGCGTGCATTTGGAGCAGACGCAGAAGGACGGCGAGACATCTGGACAGGCGACCACCATGCAAGTGGCCTTCAACACCCAGGGCCACGCCACGACGGCGAACCTGGCGGGCGCTGTGCGCCTGGATCAGACGATTGGATCTGGGACTGCGACCTCTGTGCGCCATCTGGTCAGCCGGCAGCTGATGCTGCACCTGACCGGAGCAGCGACGAATACCCTGCAAAGCGCGGATGCCACCGGCGACGCGGCGATGCGGGTGGTGGATGGCAGCGGCACCAAGCGTCGGCGAAGCTCGGTCGCCGCGCAAAAATTGCATATGCAGTTTGCCGGCAGGGACGAGCTGCGAACGCTGACCGGGCAACAGCAGACGCGGCTTACACTGCGCGCGGCGGACGGCACCACCGATACCAGCACCGGGGATTTGCTTACGGTCGATATGCAGCCCCGTGTGGGCAAGCCGGCCCATCCTTCGAGCGGGCCGGGCATCACGGGGCAGCAGATTGCAAGCGCCGTCCAGACGGGCCATGTAGTGCTGCAGCAGATTCCGCCAGAGGGAACGGGGTCCACAGACTCATCTGGGATTTCAACCGCGACCGCCGCGCGGGCGGTGTATCACGGAGCTACCGAAACCCTCACGTTGACGGGGGATCCGGTGTTTCACGACTCACAGCTTGTGATGAACGCCGCTCAGATGACGGTGGAGCGCACGAGCGGCGATGTAACCGCGGCAGGAGGCGTGCAGACAACGCTGCTGCGGGCGGCGAAGGGCGCACCGCATGCGGCCGCTCCCAACGCTGGCAACAATCTTTTCGGCGGAGATCAGCCGGGACACATTATTGCTGAGCATGCCGTGCTGCACCATGCAAGCGGCGATGCGCTCTTTACCGGCCGGGCGCGGTTGTGGCAAGGGGCGGACTCCATCGAAGCGCCGCAGATTGCAATCTCGCAAAAGACGCGGTTGCTGACGGCCTCCGGGCCCGCGGCCTGCGCGGCCACGTGCGTTTCGGCAACCTTCCTCGGCACCCAAAATGCTTCGGGCGCTAAAAGCAACGCGCCGCCAAACGCGGCTCCGCCGCAGGTCTTCCACGTGGTGAGCGCCAAGCTGGTGTATTCCGACGCTGAGCGGCAGGCATCCTTTACTGGCGGCGTGACCGTGACTGGAACGCTGGGCGTCCTGAAGACGCGGCAAGCGACGCTTCTGCTGGCGTCGGCGACAACGTCCAAAGGACAGGCGGGGCCAATGAGCGTCAGCAAAATGACGGCCCGGGGCGGCGTTCGACTGCTGCAGCCCGGCCGCATTGCAAACGGCGAGCACCTTGTCTACGCCGCGGAAGACGGCCGCTTCACGCTGACCGGAACTCCGGCCGCGCCGCCCAAAGTGTCTGATGCGGAACATGGCACAGTGAGCGGCCGCAAGCTTACCTTCTACACCGGTACGCAGGAGATAATGGTGACAGGCGCGCCGGGCCGCCCGGCCGAAACACACACGACGGTGCCAAAAAAATAATGCAGCTTAGAACCGACCAGTTGGCCAAGCATTATCGCGGACGGCAGGTGGTCCGCGGCGTCAGCCTTGCGATCAACAAAGGGGAAGTGGTCGGCCTGCTGGGCCCGAACGGCGCCGGCAAAACCACCAGCTTCTATATGATCGTCGGCCTGGTACAGCCGGACTCCGGGCGCGTACTGGTCGGCGATACCGACATCACCCGGCTTCCCATGTATCTGCGGGCGCGCAACTTCGGCATCAGCTACCTGCCGCAGGAGCCGTCGGTTTTCCGCAAGCTGACGGTGGAAGAGAACATTCTGGCGGTGCTTGAAACGCAGCCCGGAGGATGGGAGAAGCGTCGCGCCCGCATGGAGCGCTTGATTGAACAACTGAGCCTGGGCCATGTCCGCAATACGCGCGGCTATGCGTTGTCAGGCGGCGAACGGCGGCGCGTGGAGATTGCGCGCTGCCTTTGCATTGAGCCGAACTTTATTCTGCTGGACGAGCCCTTCTCCGGCATCGATCCCATCGCCGTGCATGACCTGCAGGACATTATTTTTGACCTGAAAGCCAGCGGCTACGGGGTGCTGATTACCGACCATAACGTACGCGAAACACTGGCAGTTACCGATCGTGCGTACATCATTAATGAAGGCCGCATCTTCCGCTCCGGCACGCCGGTTGAGCTGGGCCGCGACCCGGAGGTGCGCCGGGTCTATCTGGGCGAAGGCTTCACCCTGGGCTAACTGCGCAGATGCGGCATCTGCGGTCGGCGGTGACATTTCCCGCATGCAATTGGCTTGCCGTTGTACACTAAGCCCAACCTAAGCAACTATTGGAATTTCACTGCCATGGCTCTCCTGCAACCGAGGCTGAATCTTAAGGTCGCCCAAAAACAGGTCCTGACCCCAGGCCTGGTGCAGATGGTGAGCCTGCTTGCGTTGAATAAGCAGGAATTGAAGGAGATGATCGACGCCGAGATTCTGGAAAATCCGGTGCTCGAGGAGCTGGAAGAGTCTGTCCCTCTGATTGATGAGGTCCGCACGCCGGAAGAGGCCGCGCCGCCCGCCGAGGATAAAAAGGAAGATCCGTTCGACGAGATCGACTTCGGTTCCTACTTTCAGGACTATCTCGATCCGGGGTATCGCACGCCGGAAAGCAGCGAAATCAGCGAGCGGCCCTCCTTTGAAAACTTCCTTTCAAAATCCACCACACTCACAGATCACCTGATGTGGCAGCTTGGTTCCGTTCACCTGGAGGAACCGGTGCGACAGGCGGCGGAGCTGGTGATCGGCAATCTGAATGAAGATGGCTATCTGACGGCGAGCGATGACGAGCTGCTGGCCACATTGATGCAGGATCCATCCGGGGCGGGAGTCGCGCAAATGCCGCCGCGCCGTGATCCGGTCTCCCACGCCGCGCAGAACGGACATGAGACGCTTGCCATTGCCGCGTCCGCTGACGAAACGCCCTCCAGCGATGCAGCGAAGTCCGCCGAGGCCGCACTGCAGGCGCCCCCGGCATTGCGCCGGGCGCTGCAGGAGGCGCTGGAACTTGTGCGCGGGTTCGACCCTGCCGGCATCGGGGCACGCGATCTGCGGGAATGCCTGCTGATGCAACTGGATGTTCGGGCCGCGGAGCTGGCGCGCATTGCGGCTGCGCCGGGTGCGGTTTTACAGCCGACTGCTGAAGAGATAGAAGACGGTGCTGTCAGCGGAGAAGCGATTCTGGTGCTGGCGCGCCGCATCATCGACGAATTTCTAAACCATCTGCTGAAGCGCGATCTGCGCGAGCTGACGCGGTTGACCGCCAGCAAACAGCCCACCGTGCAGGCAGCCATTGACCTGATCCGGACACTCGACCCGAAACCCGGTCAGCGCTACAACCGGGAGCAGCCGCGCCTGATTGAACCTGATGTGGCCTTCGTCAAGCGCGATGACCAGTTCGTCATCCTCATTAACGATGAAGAGATTCCCACGCTGCGGCTGAACCATGGCTATCGCCGCATGCTGTCGCAGGAAGGCACCGAGCGCGAGGTGCGCGATTACGTGAAAGAGCGCTACCGCTCGGCCATCCAGTTGATGCGCAATATTGAGCAGCGCAAGAACACGATTCTGCGCACGTGCGAGGTTATCGTCCGCCGCCAGCGCGACTTTCTGGAACAGGGTGTGGATGCGCTGCGGCCCATGATGATTAAAGAAGTGGCGGAAGAGATCGGCGTGCACGCCTCGACCGTGAGCCGCGCCGTCGCCAACAAATATGCCCACACGCCGCAGGGCGTATTTGAACTGCGCTTCTTTTTCTCCGAGGGCGTGAACGGGCCGGAGGGCGCCGATACGCCACTGCTGCTGCTGAAGCGTAAGGTGAAGAAGATGATTGAGGAAGAAGATTCCACCAAGCCGCTGACCGATGACGCCATCGCTGCGTTGCTGCAGGCGCAGGGAATTGCCGTCAACCGGCGCACCGTGGCCAAGTATCGCGAAGATCTTGGGATTCCCAGTACGCATCAGCGCCGCGTGCGCATCTGAACAAAGAAACGATCATTCAGGGGGGAAGACGCAGCGATGGAAGCCGAACTCACAGGGCGAAAGATTACGCTCACGCCGCAGCTTCGTAAGCTCGCCAATGAGGGACTCGCGCGGATTGAGCGCGTGGTCGGACACGGCGCCAGCGCCCATGTAATTCTCAGCTCGCAAAAGCATCGTGAGATTGCCGAAGTGACCATCGCCGCGCGCCACCACACGGTCGTCGGGTTGGCGGAGGCGGCGCAGCTCGATGTCGCGCTGCGGACCGCGCTTGAAAAGGCGGAGAAGCAGGCGCTGCGGCATAAGAAGATGCGCGTCGAAAAGAAGCGCCAGAGTCAGACCATCCGGACAAAGGAACCAGCCGTTGCGCCGCCTGCCCCATCGCGCTCCGCAGCTGCACCGGCACGAGGCAAAAAGCGGGCGGGCCTCCATATCGTTCCCAATCCTGAAGCATTGGCCGACGCGCCGATGACGCTGGAAGAGGCGGTCAAGGAGGCGGAATCGCGGAACCAGGAAGTGTTTGTGTTCCGGGATTTGTCGGGCCACGTAAAGGTGCTGCACTGTGCGGGCGACGGAATTGTGCGCCTGATCGAAGTTCCGTAATCTTCTCTGCAGAGAGCCATGAAACCGACAAAGAGTGGAAAGCGGCCCGTCACAACCAAGCGGCGGCCGCCGTCTGGCTCCAAAGACGGCCCCGCCGCAGCCGAAACCACCGCCGGTGCGCCGGACCGTCGCGGGCGTTCGCGCGCTGCTGCTAAACGGCCACTTTCAGAAAATGAACTCGTAATCCTGACGGGCTTGTCGGGCTCGGGCAAGTTGTCGGCGCTCAAAGCGTTTGAAGATATCGGCTATTATGCCGTCGACAATCTGCCAATCGATCTGATTCCACATTTTGCGGACCTGATCCGGCAGTCGCCGGAGATCAGCCGCGCAGCCCTGGTGGTCGATGTTCGCGAGGGGGCGCAGCTCGACCGGTTTCCAAAGATCCTCAAAAAGATTCGCCAGACAACTTCGACACGCCTGCTGTTTCTTGAAGCATCCGACGAAGCGCTGATGCGCCGCTTTTCTGAAACACGCCGTCCGCACCCGCTGAGCCGTCTGGAAAGCATCCGCCGGTCCATCTCCTCGGAGCGTGCGTTGCTTGAACCGCTGCGCAATCTGGCGGACGTTTGTCTCGACACGACCAACTTCAATGTTCATGAGCTGCGCGCGCACATCAACGGATTCTTTTACGACGAGAGCAACGACAAGCATCTGCTGGTCTCGACCATAAGCTTCGGCTACAAAAATGGTGTTCCGCAAGAGGCCGACCTGGTCTTTGACGTGCGCTTTTTGCCGAATCCCCACTTCATTCCAGAGTTCCGCCCGATGACCGGTCAGGATGCGAAAGTCGTCCAGTACATCAGCCGGTTTCCCGAGACGCGGGAATTTATCCAGAAGGTGCATGACCTGCTGCTCTTTCTGCTGCCGCATTATGTGCAGGAGGGTAAAAGCTATCTCAGCGTCGCCTTCGGGTGCACGGGTGGCCAGCACCGCTCCGTCATGATTGCGGAACGCATGCAGGAGCTGCTGCAGCGCGATGGCTATAAGGTGAAGGCGATCCACCGGGACATGCCGCGTTCCGGTGCCGAGAGCAGCCACGCCGCGTCCCACGCCTAGCTCCGCCGTCTCTACATCAGCTGAACCGGGTCCATATCCACGGTCACGTGACGGCGGGGAATGCCGGCGCTGTCTGCAAATTCAAGCATCGCCCGCACGGCGCTCGCAAGCTGCTGCCGGTTGGCTGACTTCAGCAGCAGGTGGTGCCGAAAGACGCGTTTGATGCGAGGCAACGGCGCCGGCGCGGGTCCCAGCACCCGCACCCCGGCAGGATGCGTTCGCGCGAACCACTCACCCAGTTGGCTGGCCCACCCCGTAACGTCGGCTTCGCTAGTGTGCTCCAGCAACACGTTTACCAGCAGGGCAGCCGGCGGGTAATGCAGCAGGCGCCGGTAGCGCAGCTCGTCCTGCGCAAAGGCCAGATAGTCATGGGTTGCGGCGTGGCGCATTGCGTAGTGCTCCGGGTAGTGGGTCTGGACCAGCACGCGCCCCGGCAGCTCCCCACGGCCGGCGCGGCCCGCAGCCTGCGTCAATAATTGAAACGCGCGCTCGGCAGAGCGGAAGTCGGGAAGGCCCAACGTATGGTCCACGCCGATCACGCCGACCAGGGTCACGCCGTGAATGTCATGGCCCTTGGCGATCATCTGCGTGCCGACCAGCAGGTTGACATCCCCGGAGTGCAGCCGCTGCAGCATCCGTTCAAAGTCGCGGTGACTGCGCATGGTGTCGCGGTCCATGCGGCCGATGCGCGCCTCCGGAAACATCTGCTGCAGGCGCTCTTCGCCCTGCTGTGAGCCGACACCGAAAAAGTACATATGCTCGCTGTCGCATTGCGGGCAGCGCCGCGGCACGGAGCGGCGAAAGCCGCAGTAGTGGCATTGCAGCAGACTGCCGGTAGCCTCGCCCGTGCCTGTCGCTTCGGAGGTTTTATGGTGCGTCAACGCAATGGCGCAGTTTTCGCATTGCAGCTTTTCTCCGCATGCCCGGCACATGGCGACAAAAGAATAGCCGCGGCGGTTGAGGAGCAGCATGGCCTGCTCGCCCCGGTCGAGCGTCGCCTGGATCTCCGCCGCAAGCTGCCGCGAGATGAGCGAGTCCGCGCCGGTCTCAAGAAACTCATGCCGCATGTCGATCAGCGAAACCTCCGGCAACGGACGCCGCGCCACGCGATCCATCATGCTGAGCAGCGTGTATTTGCCGCGTTGAGCGTTGGCCCAGGACTCCAGCGAGGGCGTTGCCGAACCGAGTACAACAGTAGCCTGCGCATCGCTGGCGCGCTTCACTGCGATGTCGCGCGCGTGATAGCGCGGCATCTCTGCCTGCTTGTAGGAGGAATCATGCTCCTCATCGACCAGCACCAGCGCCAGGTCGGGGATGGGTGCGAAGATCGCGGAGCGGGTGCCGATGACAACGCGCGCCTCACCCTCGCGAATGCGCCGCCACTGCGCGGACCGCTCGCCCGGGCTTAACGAGGAGTGCAGCACCGCAACGGTGTCGCCGAAGGCGGCCGCGAGCTGGCCGATCATCGCCGGCGTCAGTCCGATCTCTGGAACCAACAGAAGGCTCGACCGCCCCGCCCGCAGGACGCGGCGCATGACCGCAATGTAGACCGCTGTTTTGCCGGAGCCGGTGACGCCGTGCAGCAGAAAGGCCTGAAATTTTCGAGCCTCCACACTGGCGGCGATCTGCAGCAGCGCGTCGAATTGCGTCGGATTCAGCCGCTCCTCGTCGACCGCTGTGCCGTGGCTCACGGCGGAGGCATCCGGCGCAACAAGGCTTGCGGGCTGCTCTTCAATCCGCACCAGATTGCGCCGGACAAGGGTCGCCAGCGTACCGGCGGGTACAGGCAGTGCGCGCAGGTCGCGCACCTCAACGCGGCCCCGGCTCGCAAGCTCCGCCAGCAATCGCTGCTGGTTGGCATTCAGCCGCGGCAGCCGCGCGTCCGGCACCAGCGTTGCAAACCGCAGCATGGGACGCGCGTCGCGAACGGAGGATTCTTCTTCGCGCTCCAGCGTGCCCTGCCGGGTCATGCGCTGCAGCTCCGAAGCGCCCAGAGAAAATCGGCTGCGCAGGGAAGTGGCAGGCACGGCTCCGTTCCCGGCCAGAAATTCCAGAATCTCCCGGCGTTTGCCCACCTCCTCCGGCTCCAGTTCGCGCAGCGCGGCGCTCATCTGCTGCAGCTCCGCGTGGCCTTTTGCGGATAGGCGATAAACGGTTTTGCGGCGGATCTCCGCGCCGAGCGGCAACATGGTGCGCAGCACTTCACCCAAGGGCGCGACGTAGTAGTTTGCGATCCACTCGCCAAGACGCAGCAGCTCCGCGGACAGGGCCGGCTCGCGATCAAGGGTCTGCAGGATCGGGCGCACGGCCGTTTCCGGCGGCGTATCGTGCAGCGCGACTACCACTCCCTGCATGCGCTCCTGCCGGAACGGCACCAGCACGCGGCTGCCGGTGACCGGTTGCTGCGTGCCAGCTGCGTACGTAAAGGTGCGGTCGATGGGAACGGGAAGCGCGACTTCGCAGTAGAGCGGCGCTGCAGTACGGCCGGGGTCCTCGGAGGCGGCCGGCTGCGACGCGCCGATGTCGCGCGGCGCTACCGCGCCGCCCGGGTCTTCTGTCGAGTGCTGCATGGCCGTTACGCGCCGGGCCGTTTCGGCGGCGTCAAGTTCAGATACCGCATAGCAAGCTGAAGATCTTTCCAGGTCTCAGCTTTTTGGCGCGGGTCCCGCAGCAGGTACGCGGGGTGATATGTGACGATTAGCTGCGCGCCCAGACACTCATGCATCTTTCCGCGCAGCAGCGACAGCGCGGAGCGCGTGCCCAGCATGTACGTGGCGGCCGTCGCCCCCAATGCCACGATCAATTTTGGACGCACGACACCGATCTGCCGGAAGAGAAATGGAGAACACGTCAGCGCTTCCACGGGCTCGGGCACGCGGTTTTTCGGGGGGCGGCACTTCACAATGTTGGCGACGTATACCTGCTCGCGCGCCAGTCCCATGGCTGCGATCATGTTGTTAAGTAGTTGTCCGGCGCGGCCGACGAACGGTTCGCCCTGCTGATCTTCATCGGCGCCCGGCCCTTCACCGACGAAGAGCAGCTCGGCATTCGGATCTCCGTTGCCGAAGACGATGTGGTTGCGGCCTTCAAAGGCGAGCGGACAGCGGGTACAGTCGCCGATCTCCTGGCGAATGGCTTCGAGCGCGGCGGCGCGCTCCGCAGGTGGCAGCGGCGGATCGGTAGGCGCTGCGCGATTCAGGCTGGCAAGGTGATCGGCATTGGGTGGCATGGATATTTGGGGTGCGGCCAGGGGTGTTGCGGCAGCCATCGGGCGCTCGGTGTGCGCCGCGGATGCATGAGCGGCAGTCTCTGCTTCGACTGGCTGCAGCGGCACGTCGTCGCTGCGGAAAAATTCCGTTAGATTCATCTCGCGGCAGTATGCGAGCAGCGCCGCCAGTTGTTCATTTGTTGGTGAGGCGTCGGTCATGGCTTAGCGGCTGGGCATTGCGGGCGCCGCAATCTCTGCCATCACGCGCGCGGGCTTGCGCAGCGAGAGCGTCTCATCCAGCAGAAGGTCCGCCAGCGCGCGCTTGCTCATCTCCGGGTACTCCCGTGCGGATGTCGCCGTGATGAACGTGACCGCATTGCTGTCGGCGTCGAATCCGCTTCCTGGGCGCAGCACATTATTCAGAACGATGGCATCGACATTCTTCCGCTGCAGCTTGGCGCGCGCATGTTCCAGACCGCGCTCCGTTTCGGCGGCGAAGCCGACGACCAATGTCCCCGGGCGGCGCAGGCGGGAGGCTTCTGCCAGAATGTCGCCGGTGGGTTCCAATTCCAGTGTGAGCGCGCCGTCGCGTTTGATCTTCTGCTCCGCCTGATGACGCGGCCGGAAGTCGGACACAGCCGCTGCTTTGATGACGATCGTCGCCTCGTGCAGGCGATCGAGAACGGCGCGGCGCATCTCCTCCGCCGTTGTCACCGGAACCATTTCGCACTTTTGAGGTGGCGCAAGCTTTGTCGGTGCGCTGACCAAAATGACCGTCGCGCCGCGCGCCGCTGCGGCTTCCGCCAGGGCGTAGCCCATTTTTCCGCTGGAGCGATTGCCGATGTAGCGCACCGGATCGAGCGCCTCACGCGTCCCACCGGCGGTGACCAGCACCGTCTCCCCGGTCAGGTCATTGCGGCGCTCCAGCGCACGCAGCACCGCGGCGGCGATAGTTTCAGGATCGGCCAGGCGTCCATCGCCCACCATGCCGCATGCCAGATATCCGCTCTCCGGCGCCACAATGCGCACGCCGCGCGCCGCCAGTGTCTCCAGGTTGGCCTGGGTCGCCGCATGCTGGTACATCTGCACGTTCATGGCCGGCGCAACAAGAACGGGCGCGGGCGTTGCTAGGGCGAGCGTCGTCAGAAAATCATCGGCCAGGCCGTGCGCCAGTTTGGCCAGAATGTCGGCAGTGGCGGGCGCGATAACCAGCGCCTCAATGGACTGCGCCTCCGCGATGTGTTCGATCGCCGAAGAAGCGTTGGGAATTTCGCCGTCGCTGTCCCACAGGCCGGTGATGACGCGATGCCCGGTCAGCGCGGCAAACGTGAGAGGGGTAATAAAATGACGCGCCGAGGCGGTCATCGACACGTGAACATCCACCGCGTGGCGTTGCAGCGCGCGAACCAGTTCCGCGGCCTTGTAGGCTGCGATGCCTCCGCTGACCCCAACCATGACCTTCATGGGTCTGATTGTACGCTGGCGGATTTCAGCCAAGGCGACCTTCGCTAGGTGTGCAGAATCGGGGTATAACCGAGCGGCAGTTGCTCGTCGGCAGACGACGGCTTTTCTGGAACGATGTAGTCGATCAGGCCGGCCTTCAGCTCGTCCTGCGCGATGCGAACCGCCTTGGTCGCGCGGGTGGGCACGGCGGGGCTGGAGCCGGACTGCAACTGCCGGGCGCGGCGCGCGGCAACATGTACGGCGCGATATTTGCTTTCAGTAACGGCGCGGTCTTCCATGGTCTTTCTCCCTGGGACTGGCGATCCAAAACATCTGTGGTGAAGTGCTCCTAAGCTTACAACGGTACAGCGAAGGACGCCAGTACTGTTTCCAGCCGCGCTTGGGAGTTTTCAATACGGCAGGCTTTGGCCATGGCCTGATATCGGGCCAGCGCCTCCGGCGTCAATTGCTGCGGTGCGTCGCCATGGGCCGCGCGCTCGGCATACACAATCGCCGTCAGCTCCTCCACCGCCTGATCCAGATCCGCGTTCACCAGCACGTACTGATACTCCCGGCAGACGGCGATCTCGTGCCGGGCCGTATCCAGACGCTTGCGCACGACGGCATCGGGCACGCCGCCTTCCGCCATGCTGCGGTTGCGCAGCCGCCGCTCCAGCGTCTCCGGATCGGGCGGCAGGATGAAGATGCTGATGGCGTCCGGCACCTTGCGCCGCACCTGCGCCGCACCCTGAACATCGATGTCCAGCAGCAGATCGCGCCCATGCTGCGCGGCATCGGTCAGACTGCGCCGGCCGGTGCCGTAGTGGTTGCCAAAGACGTCGGCGTGCTCCAGAAACTCGTCGTTGGCGATCATCTGCTCGAAGACTTCACGCGACGTAAAGTGGTACTCCCGGCCGTCCTGCTCGGAGCCGCGCAGCGGCCGCGTCGTCCAAGAGACGGAGAACTCCAGCCCGCTCACCAGGGAGCGAAGCCGGCTCACCAGTGTCGATTTTCCGGATCCAGACGGCGCCGAAAGGATGAATAAAAGTCCTGCCACGTGCAGGAAGTCTCCTGAAAAGAGGAAAAGATTCTTGCAACCAGCTTACTCGAGGTTCTGGACCTGCTCCCGCGCTTTTTCAATCTCGGACTTCATGGCCAGACCCAGCTCCGTCATCTGCAGGCTGCGGCCAGCCACGCCGCCGGTCTTCGAGAGGGAAGTGTTGGCCTCGCGGGTCATCTCCTGCAGCAGAAAATCCAGCCGCTTTCCGCAGTCGCCGCCAGCGTCCAGCATGCTGCGAAAGTGCTCAATGTGGCCGCGCATGCGCGCCAGCTCCTCTTCAATGTCGCTGCGGTCGGCCATCAGCGCCGCCTCCTGCAGCAGCCGCTGCGGATCCGCAGGCGCGGCCGCGAGCAGTTCGCGCATCGTGGCCTGCAGCCGCGCCAGTTGCGCCTGTTGCACGCCGGCGCGCAGCGCGCTCAGAGCGTCGACGTGGGCGCTCATGCGCACCAATGTCTGGCGCAGCTCCTGCGCCAGAGCTGCACCCTCCTGCTCCCGCATGGCATTCAGCGCAAGGATCGCCTCCGGCAGCGCCTGCATCAGCGCGGCGGACAGCGTCTCGCTCTCATCCGGAGCTTCTGCCGCGCCGGACGCCCAGACGCCGGGCAGCCGCAACGCCGCATTCAGGTCCGGCTCTCCGGGCAGATGATGTTCCGCAGCCAGCGCACGAAACGCGTCGATGTACCGGGCGACCATCATGCGATCGACACCCGCTGCAGCCGCCTCCTGGCGGCGAACCGTAACGCGCACCTCGACGTGCCCGCGGGCGAACCGCTCCTTCATCATGCGCCGCGTCTGCATCTCAAACGCTTCCATTCCGTTCGGCAGATGGAACTGCAGATCCAGGAACCGATGGTTGACGCTCTTCAGCGTCAGGATGAAAGCATCGCCATTGGCCAGCGTTCCGGCAGTTCGGGCAAAGCCGGTCATGGAGCGGATTGGCAGAGGGTTCGGCCGCGTTGGTGAGGATTGCGTCATAAGGAGCGCTCAGACCGCCGGAGCCGCAGCGGAGATCTTTCCGGGGTCGACCAGCTGGAGCTTGTGCAGCCGCTGAAATGTCGGGGAGTCGCGCAGCAGCTCTTCATAGGTGCCGATGGCGGTGATGCGGCCCTCTTCGACCACCGCGATGCGGTCCGCGCGCCGCACCGTTGACAGACGATGCGCAATGACAAATACCGTGCGCCGATGCATCAGGTTGGCGAGTGCCGCCTGCACCAATGCCTCGCTCTCGGCATCCAGGGCGGAGGTCGCCTCATCGAGAATCAGGATCGGAGCGTCTTTGAGCAAAGCGCGGGCGATGGCCAGGCGCTGCCGCTCCCCACCCGAAAGGCGAAAGCCTTTTTCTCCAATGATGGTGTTGTAGCCATCCGGCATCTGCTCAATAAAATCGTGCGCCAGCGCCGCCCTGGCCGCATCGATGATCCGCTGCTTGGGCACGTCGGGCAGCCCGTAGGCGATGTTATTGCGCACCGTGTCGTTGAACAAAATCGTCTCCTGCGTCACCTTCGCAATCAGCGCGCGCAGGGAGTGCAGGCTGACGTCGCGGATGTCGACGCCATCAACCGTGATGCGGCCGCCCGTTACGTCAAAGAATCGCGGAATCAGGTTCGCCAATGTCGTTTTGCCGGCGCCGCTGGGGCCTACCAGTGCCACCACTTCACCGCGGCGAACGGTCAGGTTCACGTCACGCAGGGCGTGTTTCTCACCCTCTTCATCGGCGTAGCAGAAGCTGACATTTTCAAATCGGAAGGCCTCTTTGAAGCTCTTCAGCTGGATCGGATGGGCTTTTTCGCGGACGTCATCCACCGCGTCAATAAAGCTGAAGATGGAGGATGAGGCGCCAAAGGCCTGCTGAAAATTGTTGTAGAAGAGCGCAAACTTCCGCACGGGATCGTAGAGCTTGAAGACCGCGATGATGAAGGCGATAAAGGCGCCTTCCGTCATGGCGTGCTGCTGAATGCGAATGCGGCCCAGCAATAGCAGCAGCGCAATGGCGATGGCGCCGATGGAGTCCATCAGCGGGGAACTGATGGCCTGCGCGCTGACTGACCGGAGATTGGCGCGGAACAGCCGGCGCGCCGCATCCCGAAAGCGCATCATCTCCCAGCGCTCCATATTGAACGCCTTGACGATCCGGTTGCCCGTCACAGTCTCGTGCAGGATGTTCTGAATCTCTGCCAGTTGGTCCTGTCCGGTGCGGGTGCGGGTGCGCACGCGGCGGCCAATGCGCCGAGCAGAGGAGATAACCAGCGGGACAAACAGCAGCAGCACCCAGGCCAGATGACCGCCGTACAAAATCACCACGGCGATGAGGAACAAGAAGGTGAAGAACTGCTGCAGAAAGTCCGACATGACGGTGGACATGGCAAACTGCACCCGCTCCACGTCATTGATCAGCGTTGAAAGAATCGTGCCGGTCGAATGCTTTTGAAAGAACGACACCGACCGCCGCAGAATGCTTTCATACAGATCATTCCGCAGGTCGGTGATCATGCCGTAGCCAGCGTAGTTCGACAGATAGGTGCCAAGATAATCGCACAGGCTCTTCATCAGCGTGGCGACCACCAGAGCGAAGGCGACCATTGTCCAGGCGTTATGAAAGTGGCGCGGCACCACCTGCGAAAGCGTCAATACAATGTGGCGGCTGCCCAGATGAAAGTTGATGAGTTGCAGCTGGCGGGCCGTGTCTTCCGGCTTCAGAACCTGGTCGAAGATGGGCTTAATCAGCAGGACGCGGAACGCATCCAGAAGCCCTACGGCAGCCATCAACACCACGGATAGCAGCGCCTGCAGCGTGAACGGGCGGACATAGGAGAGCAGCCGCAGTGCGACGCGCAGACCACCCTGCTGGGCTGGGATCTCCGTCATGGGGCGCACTCCTGCCGGCCCGGACCCATTCCCGTTGAGCGCACCGCCTGTGTTCGCAACCACCAGCCAATTGTAGTGGGGAACGGGCTCCTATGCGGAACCGTCCATCGGGGAGCAGCGTTCCCGCGCCTACTCCATCAGATGGAGTTCCTTGCCAGGCTTGAAGCGCACCGCGCGCCCGGGCATGATGGGCACTTCCGCGCCGGTGCGGGGATTCCGGCCGATGCCGGTCTTGCGCGGCTTTACGCTGAAGACGCCAAAACCGCGAAGTTCAATGCGATCTCCGGCCGCCAGGGCGTTCTTCATACTCTCAAACACCGTATCGACGGCTGCTTCCGCCTTAACGCGCGGCAGACCCGTGCGATCGGCCACCTTGTGGACCACGTCCTGTTTGATCACGTTTCGTTCTCCTTTGCCGCCCGTTTCCGGTATGGCCCTATGCTAGGGCTCCCTTTTCTGCGTTGTCAATGAATCGCGGCTCTCGTACACTCGGCCTAAAGCAGGCAATTGAATGGTTTGGATGCGGCCGCCGGGAATGGGGCCGTGTCCGGATGATAGGAAGTGGAATGTCGATCAAGAGCGATCGCTGGATTCGGGAAAAAGCGCTCCAGCACCAGATGATTCATCCCTTCAGCGAGAAGCAGGTCCGCGAAGGCGTGATCTCCTACGGTTTGTCCTCCTACGGATACGACCTGCGGGTATCGGACGAATTCAAAATCTTCACCAACGTCAACACTACGGTCATCGACCCCAAACACTTTGACGAGCGTTCTTTCGTCACCACCGTGGCCAGCTCGGTCGTGATTCCGCCCAACTCCTTTGCGCTGGCGCGGTCGGTGGAGTACTTCAAGATTCCCCGCAACGTGCTGACCGTCTGCGTCGGCAAGTCCACCTACGCGCGCTGCGGCATCATCGTCAACGTGACGCCGTTTGAGCCGGAGTGGGAGGGATTTGTCACCCTCGAAATCTCCAATACCACCCCGTTGCCGGCCCGAATCTACGCGAATGAAGGTCTGTGTCAGATCCTGTTTTTTGAGTCGGACGAGCAGTGTGAAGTGAGCTATGCCGACCGCAAAGGCAAATACCAGAAGCAGCAGGGGATCGTGTTACCCAAGCTGTAGGCCACACTGAGGAGCGCCTTGCAACCGAGTCCGTTCGAAGCTTCGAACCCGGATCCGACACCGCCGCCAGCGGAGCCGCCACCCGCGCCGGCCGGCCGGCAGACCGCCAGCAGCCGGCCGATTTACGTCTACGTTCTTCGCGTTGAGCCGATGCGGGCCGCCGGGCTGCAGGCGCTATTTGAGGACAGCCAGACGCTGCACGTGGTCGTAGAGAACGCCTTGGATTCGGGCGCCAAAGGATGGCTGGACTCAAAAGTAGATTTGGCTGTTATCGGCACACAGCTCGGCGCCGGAACGCTGAAGCTCATCTCCGCGATCCGGTCGGCGCGTCCTTCTCTGCCGATGCTGGTCATGTCGCCGGCGGCTGGCGATGAGGCGATCCTCAGCGTGCTCGGGCTGGGCGCCAAGGGATATCTGCATGAGGGCGCGACTCCGGCAGAGTTCGAACGTGCGGTGCGAGCCATCGTCTCGGGGATGATCTGGGCTCCCCGCCGCCTGCAGGCGCGGCTGATCGAGCGGCTTCTGAGCTCCCGGGAGGCTTCCCGCAGCGTGACCGGCTTTAACTTTACCGCCCGCGAGCAGCAGGTGCTGGAGCTGCTGCTGGATGGGCAATCCAATCGGGAGATCGCCAAAACCCTTGAAATTGAAGAGCGTACGGTCAAATCCTACGTGGCCAAGTTGATGGGAAAGACCGGCGTCCGCAATCGCACGGCGCTTTCGATGCAGGCGCTTTCGGCGCGCGGTTCCCACCCGCACCCAGAGGGCCGGTAGGGGCGACCCTGGCCGCCGTACGGTCGGCCAATTCGGCAATTACCGAAGGCCCCATACCTCCGTAATCTTTCCCATTTTGGAATTTCGCCGTCTAATCGTCTTACCGATCATGGATTTGGGAATTGGGTTGCGACGGTGAAGTTTGCCGTTTGCAGCCCATTTTTTTGCGCTTATGGCTCAAACCTCTCAGGGGCCACGGGCATCCTAACTGTTGTGAAGAAAGCATTTTGACGGCTGGTTTTTCTTCGGTGCGTTTATTTTTTTTGAAATTCAAGATGTCTCCAGAGAGGGTTTTCACAAACTTATGAAGAAACTTATCCTCATTGCGTGCGCATGTGTGCTCACGGTCTCCAGTTCTCAGGGTTTCGCGTCCGACAGCAAGGCAACAATCGATGGTCGTCTCGACGCGGCCGGCCGCGTCATTCAGGAAATCCAATCCGTTCCTGGTAAAGCCATTCCGGACTGGATTGTTGGCCAGGCCACATGCCTCGCAGTCATTCCTGGCTACAAAAAGGCTGCATTCATCGTGGGCGGAAGCTACGGACAGGGTGTCGTCACCTGCCGGACCGCGCATGGATGGAGCGCTCCTGCGTTCATCCAGCTAGAGGGTGGCAGCTGGGGCCTGCAGATCGGCGGTCAGTCTACGGACCTGATTCTGGTGGCCGTGAACCAGAAGGGGATGCAGGATCTTCTGCAGAGCAAGTTCAAGATCGGCGCCGGCGCCTCAGCCGCGGCAGGTCCAGTGGGCCGCGACGCCCAGGCTGATACCAACCTGACGCTGCATTCGGAACTGCTGACTTATTCGCGCAGCCGCGGCGTCTTCGCAGGCATCGACCTGAATGGCACGGTGGTTCATCAGAACACCGATGATACGCGTACGTTCTATGGTCACGATGTCCCCTTCCAGCAGATTCTGGGCGGTCATGTAGCGACCCCTCCGGCGGCTCATCGCTTCGTCAGCGATGTAAGCCGGTACTTCCGCAAAGCGCACTAAGCCTGCACCGATTCTTAAAAGGGACTACACTCGCGAAAGGCAACCGGGAGACGGTTGCCTTTGCGATCTCATCAGTTTGTTAGCCACGCCGCTAATGACCCGGACGTGGTTAACCTATAATCCTTGAATAGGATAGGGCGCGGCAGCGGACAACGCTTGAAGCGCGCTGCAGCATGCCAGTCAATCTCAAGGCGGGGAAAGGTTGAACGATTTATGAAGAAATATCTGTTAATGGCCACTGCATGTGCTGTGACACTTGCGGGCTCCCATAGCTTCGCCGCAACAGGCCGTGCGAAACTGGTGGACCGCTTGAACGCGGCTTCCCGGGTGATCGACGAAATTGAAGCGGTTCCCGACAAGTCGATTCCGACGAGCATTTTGAGCAGCGCTACCTGCGTTGCCGTGGTTCCTGGTTACAAGAAGGCCGCATTTGTAGTGGGCGGCAGCTATGGCCAGGGCGTTGTGACCTGCAAAACCGCCCACGGTTGGAGCGCACCCGCTTTCATCCAGATGGCCGGTGGAAGCTTTGGCTTTCAGATCGGCGGACAGGCGACGGATCTGGTCCTGATCGCCGTCAACCAGCGCGGTCTGCAGGATCTGCTTAAGAGTAAGTTCAAGATCGGCGCAGATGCTGCCGCTTCTGCGGGCCCGGTTGGCCGCAATGCCGGCGCTGCGACGAACCTCACGCTCAAGTCGGAGCTGCTGACCTACTCCCGCAGTCAGGGCCTGTTTGCCGGCATTGACCTGAACGGCACAGTGGTCAACCAGAACACGGAAGACACCCGTACCTTCTATGGCACAGACGTTCCCTTTAACGTCTTGTTGAAGGGGGAGCGCCCCGTTCCGCCAGCAGCGCGCCCGTTCGTCCGCACGGTTGCCAAGTACTTCAGTGAGAACGCTGGCAAGTAGCTTTCACGGAGACTGAGAAAAAAGAAGCGGCCCTTTCGGGGGCCGCTTTTGCATGGTCGTTCAAAACTTCTTTTTGTTGGGATGCAGGGAGTTGATCGCGGGCCGTCCGTTGCGTCTGGACCTTTGTCCTTCCACCGGCCACTTCGCGACGGCGGCTATCGCATGGACTCCTCAACCTCCTGCAGCCAGCTTGCCGGCTTCAGTACCTCGCGCGGGCGGGAGCCGTCGGCCGGTCCCACAATGCCATCCCGCTCCATCATGTCGATCAGGTGGGCCGCGCGGCCGTAGCCAATGCGCAGGCGGCGCTGCAGCAGGGAAGTGGAGGCTTTGCCAAACTCCAGCACCAGGCGAACGGCGTCGTCAAACATCTCGTCACCGGCCTCTCCGTCGGATGCATCCTCACTGCCATCACGGCCAGAGTCATCGCGCGGCGCCTCCAGGAAGCCCTGCGCGTATTCGACCGCTCCCTGCTCCTTCCAGAAGTCCACGACAGCGGAGATTTCTTTCTCGGTGACAAAGGGTGCATGCACACGCTGCAGCCGTGCCGTACCCGGCGGCAGAAACAGCATGTCCCCGCGGCCCAGCAGAGATTCCGCCCCGTTCGCGTCGAGAATTGTGCGGGAGTCTACCTTGGTCGCCAGCCGGAAAGAGATGCGTGTAGGCACGTTGGCCTTGATAAGCCCCGTGATGACATCGACGGATGGCCGCTGCGTCGCCAGCACCAGATGAATGCCTACCGCGCGGGCCATCTGCGCCAGCCGCGTGATGGACTCTTCGACGTTGGCCTTGTCCAGCATCATCAGGTCGGCAAGCTCGTCGATGATGATGACGATCTGGGGGAGGGGCTTCTCTTCGCCCATGCCGTTGTCTTCAAACAGGCTGGGTGTGGACTCAAACAGCTTGTTGTACTGCTCCAGATTGCGCACGCTGCGGGAGGCCAGCAGCTTCAGACGGCGCTCCATCTCGCGGACGGCGTTACGCAGTGCGTTCGCGGCCAGTTTGGGCTCGGTGATGATCGGCGTAAACAGATGCGGCACGCCCTCATACATGCCCAGTTCCACGCGCTTCGGGTCTACAAGGATCAGCCGGACCTGATCGGGCGTCGCCTTGAACAGCACGGACATGATCATGGCGTTGATAGCCACAGATTTTCCGCTGCCGGTGGAACCGGCGATGAGTACATGCGGCATCGTCGCCAGATCAGCGTGCACGATGCGGCCGTTAATGTCCTTGCCCATCGCCAGGGTCAGCTTGGACTTGTTGCGCGCAAAGGTCTCGTCTTCGATGATTTCGCGCAGCCAGATGGTCTCGCGCTCGGCGTTCGGCACTTGCAGGCCCACGGTGCTCTTGCCTGCCATGCGCTCGATCAGGATGCTCTCGGCGCGCATCGCCAGGCACAGATCGTCCTGCAGGCCCACGACGCGGCTGTACTTCACGCCGGCGTCCGGGCGAAACTCAAACGTCGTCACGACCGGCCCTGGGTTGATCTGCACCACCTGTCCGTGAACATCGAACTCCGCGTATTTTTCGACCAGCACGCGCGCCTCTTCGCGCAGCGCTTCCTCGCGAATGGTCTGTTTCTCTTCACTGCGGTGCAGCAGGGTGCTTGGCGGCAGGCGGAAGCCTTCCACGGCTTTGGCTGTGACGGTAACGGTCTTCGGCGCGGCATCGGCACGGGCGCCAATCTCGACGTGCAGCTCCGGCGGCGTCTTGGCGCGGGAAGTGGCTGCGACCGGCACAATCTCGGCCGGCGGCAATTCGTCGCGCTCGACGGATGCGAAGCCAGCGCGCGGCTCGATCGCCGGTTCGTAGATCTCTTCTGCCAGGGCGGGCGCGTCGCTCTTGCGGCCGGTGTCGCTGAGAAACTCCTGCGCAGGCGGTGCCGGGACAGGCTCTTCCCAGAAGTCGGCGCGCTTGCGGACGCGCGTCGGCAGCGGATCGCGGCGTGTGTCTTCAAAAAGATGGGGGTCATTGTCGGGCGCGGCGGCAAGTGCGGCCTGCTCCCGCGCCAGCGCGCGCTGGGTGCGCCGCAGTTCTTTGCGCTCGGCGCGCGCCGCTCTCCAGTTGCGCCAGCGGTCGCGCAGCGCCAGCAGAAAGGCAAAGCGGATGGCAGACCAGCGCTTGAGGCTGGTGACGCTGAAGGTTGTCGTCAGATACAGGGCAACGGCCAAAAAGACGGCGGCGAAGACGCACGCGCCCGGATAGTTCAAATAGCGAACCAGCGCCTCCGCCATCAGGCGCCCGGTGACGCCCTCGATGGCTGGGCCGCGGTGCGTCCAGTGCAGGTGGCCGGGCAGCAGGCCGACCAGCGCCGGGGCAAATAGCAGCGCCAGCAGACCGCCCACCAGCTTCGACAGGGGAGACGGAACCGCGCGCGAGCGAACCCAGTTCCAGCCGAGGGACCCGATCAGCAGCGGTAACAGAAACGCCGAAATGCCTTCGACCTGAAACAGCAGATCGCTGATCGCGGCGCCGAACAGCCCAATCCAGTTGTGGGTGTGGTTGCCGTCGGCGTAGATCCCAGCGGTGTTCAGCGAGGGGTCAAGCGGCGTATAGGAGACAAGCGAAAGGAGCAGGAGGAGGCCGCAGGCCAGCAGCAGCAGGCCGACCAGCTCATTGAGCCGGTGGTTCTTGGTCGGGGAAAAGACCCGGTGAATTGCGTTCATGGGGGCGCTTACGCACCAGGAGGGACGGCGCAGCTTTGCGGCCGACTTCCTTGTGCCAGAGACGCCAGAGCAACTTCATTATCCCAGAATCCCCGCCAAGCGGCGAAAAATCTTCGAATGTGTCCAGCGTGGCAAACCCAGGCTGACCGCGTTGCCGGTGTAGAAAGGAAACATGAGGGCATTTTCTTGGATGAGACAGCTGCCGGCGGCCGTTCCGCTGAAATCTCTGGCGCTGGCTCTGGTGCTGTTTCTGGTGGGGCGCGCACGCGCTGCGCAGCCCGGTTCCGCGCCCGCTGCCTTGCGACGGGTTGCGGTCATTCATCTTCCAGGACCCAAAGGCAAGCGCTTTGACTATCTGACCATCGACCAGCCGGACCGGTATCTGCTTTCAGCGTATCTGGGTGCGGGCCTGCTGTACGTCATCGATATGCAGACCAACACCGTGGTCCACACCATTCCGGGCGTGCCCGGCGTGGAAGGGGTGGTCTACGTCCCCGAATTACACAAGGCATACACCTCGGACTGGCTCGATGGCACCATCGGCGTGGTCGATCTGCGCCAGATGAAGGTGGTAAAAAAACTGCCGACGGCTGCAAAGCCTGACGGCAGCGCCTACGCGGCGCCATTCCATAAAGTGTTTGTCTCCGACGAGCGGGGAAAGGCGCTGGCCATCGTCGATGTCAACACGGACCAGATCGTGAAGACGCTGCACTTTGCCAGCGAGACCGGCATGCCGCGGTATGACCCCATCGCCCGGCGCGTGTACGTCAATCTGCAGGACCAGAACCTCTTTGCGGAGATCGATCCGGCGAGCGGTGCCGTGATCGCGCAATATCCCGTGGCCGGATGCCGCTCGAACCACGGCATGGCGCTCAATCCCGAACATCATCTCGCCTTTCTTTCGTGTGAAGGCAATAACACAATGACCGTCTTCAATCTGCAGCAGCACAAGGCGGTCGCGTGGCTGCCGATGGCCGATGGGCCCGACGTGATCAAGTATGACGCTGGCCTGCGACGGATTTATGTGGCCTGCTACAGCGGCGCCATCTCCATCTTTCACGAAGACGCGCCGGACCATTTCCGCAAGGTTGAAGATTTTCGCGTACAGCCCAAAGTGCACTCGCTGGCGGTCGATCCGCGCACGCACCGCGTGTACACGCCGGAGCAGCAGGTGGACGGCCAGCCTGCCGCGGAGATGGTCGTCTACGATGCCGTGCAATAATTTCCGGGAGCCCGTCTGCCAATGCCTGAATCCTCCGATACCAGCTTTCAATCTCTGCTTCATGAAATTCGTGTGATCCCACCGCCGCCGGAGTTTGCCGGACAGGCCCATGTGCGCACTGCGGAGGACTACGAGGCGCTGTACAAGCGGTCCGTGGCGGATCCAGAGGAGTTCTGGGCCGCCGCAGCCAACGAGCTGCACTGGTTTGCGCCCTGGCAGAACGTTCTGGAGTGGAAAGAGCCGTTTGCAAAGTGGTTTGTGGGCGGCCAGATGAATCTTTCCTACAACTGCCTGGACCTGCAGGTGGAGCGCGGCCGTGGTGCAAAGACCGCCATCCTGTGGGAGGGCGAGCCGGGCGAGGTGCGCCGCATCAGCTTTGAAGAGCTGCTGCAGCAGGTGCAGCGCTGTGCCAATGCGCTGCGCAATCTGGGCGTTCGCAAGGGCGATCGCGTGGCCGTATACATGGGCATGGTGCCGGAGCTGGCAGTCACGCTGTTGGCCTGCGCTCGTATCGGCGCGGTGCATTCCGTCATCTTTGGCGGATTCGCGGCCAATGCGTTAGTGGATCGAATCAACGACGCCCAGGCCGTCGCCGTCGTCACCCAGGACGCCGCCTGGCGCCGAGGCAACCAGGTTCCGCTGAAGGCTACGGTCGATGAGGCCTTGTCGAAGTGCTCCAGCGTGCGCCGCTGTCTGGTGCTGCGCCGCACCGGAGTGGAGGTGACCATGACGCCGGGCCGCGACACGTGGTGGCACGACGAGATGGCGCGCGCCAGCGCTGTGTGCCCGGCCGAGCCGCTCGATAGCGAGCACCCGCTCTACATCCTGTACACCTCCGGCACCACCGGCAAGCCGAAGGGAATTGTGCACACGACCGGCGGCTACGCCGTGCACACCTATCTGACCAGCAAGCTTGTCTTCGATCTGAAAGAGGAAGACACCTACTGGTGCACGGCGGATATCGGCTGGGTAACCGGCCATTCTTACGTGGTGTACGGCATTCTGCAGAACGGCGTTACCACCCTGATGTATGAAGGCGCGCCCAACTTCCCCGAGCAGGACCGCTTCTGGAAGATCATCGACGACCACCGCGTCACCGTCTTCTACACCGCGCCGACGGCCATCCGTGCGTTCATCAAATGGGGCGAGGAATTCCCCAAGCGGCATAAGCTCGACAGCCTGCGCCTGCTGGGCAGCGTGGGCGAACCCATCAATCCGCAGACGTGGATGTGGTACGCCGAGGTGATTGGCAAAAATCGCTGCCCCATCGTCGATACCTGGTGGCAGACCGAGACAGGCGGCATCATGATCACGACGCTGCCGGGTGCAATTCCCGCCAAGCCTGGCTCCGCGGGCAAGCCCTTCTTCGGCATTGTGCCGGATGTGGTGACGCCCGGCGGTCAGCCGGTGCCGGAAGGTCATGGCGGCCTGCTCATCATCCGCAAGCCATGGCCCGGAATGGCGCGCACCATCTTCAACGATCCCGAACGCTACCAGCGGCAGTACTGGTCGCAGATCCCCGGAGCCTATTGCACCGGCGATGGCGCACGCCGCGACCCCGAGGGCTATCTCTGGCTGATGGGCCGCGTGGACGATGTCATCAATGTCTCTGGCCATCGGCTGGGCACCATGGAGATTGAGTCGGCGCTGGTCTCGCACGCCAAGGTGGCGGAGGCCGCCGTCGTCGGCCGGCCGGACCCGCTGAAAGGGCAGGCCATCGCCGCGTTCGTCACGCTGGAGTCGCAGTATTCTCCTTCGCCGGAGCTGAAAGACGAACTGCGCGCGTGGGTCACCTCGCAGATTGGCGCGCTGGCGCGGCCGGACGATCTGCGCTTCGCCGAAAGCCTTCCCAAAACGCGCTCCGGCAAGATCATGCGGCGGCTGCTGCGTGAGCTGGCCGAGACCGGGGAAGTGAAAGGCGACACGACAACGCTGGAAGATCTGGGCGCCATCGCAGCCTTGCGACAGGCGGACGAATAGAGCCTCAGGCGGACGCCGCTGGCTTCGCCGTTTCCATCTTGAGCACCAGAAGCGTCATGTCATCGAATTGCGGCGCGCTGCCTGTAAAGGCATCGGCCGCAGCCAGCATCGCTTCGACAATCTTTGCTGCCGGCTGATCGAATGCAGCTTCCGCGGCCGCCAGCATGCGCTCTTCGCCCCACTCTTCTTCAGCGGTCGTCATGGCTTCGCTAATGCCATCCGTGTAGGTGAGCAGCAGATCGCCGGGTGCGAGCTGCAGGCGCTGCTCTTCATAGTTTGCGACCGGTAGCAATCCCACCACCGGGCCCCCGGCCTCCAGCCGCCGAACATCGAAGCCGTCGTCAGAACGCCGCAGTAAAAACGGTGCATTGTGACCGGCATTCACATAGGTCAGCTCGGCTGTCTGAGGATTCAGCGTCGCAAAAAAGAAGGTTGCATAGCGATTGCTGGCTGACGCTTCATATACCAGCCGGTTGACCTTTTCGATGGTTGGGGCGAGGTTCTGGGGCGCGTCCAGCGTGGTGCCGCGCAGCGAGGCGCGCAGGCTGGCCATCAGCAGCGCCGCCGAGATGCCCTTGCCGCTGACGTCGCCAATGGCGATGCCGATGCGGCCGTCGTCCAGCCGGAACAGATCATAGTAGTCGCCGCCGACGCCCTGCGCCGGGCGGCAGTGGCCGGCCAGGCCAACGCCGTCCAGCACTGGAATCTCCTGCGGAAACAGCCGCTCCTGCACCTCGCGGGCGACTTCGATCTCGCGCTCAATGCGCGCACGTTGGGCCGCCGCGCTAGCCAGGGAGCGGGCCAGCTCGCCGATTTCAAGCGCGAGGCCGGTCTGTGTGGCGACGGAATCCAGCAGGCGCAAATCGGACGGCGTGTACGGCTCTTCGGAGCGCTTCGGGCCCAGCGCAATCAACCCCATCATCTGCTCGCGTCCGGGCAGCGGCAGCAGCAGTTCTGCGGAGAGATCGTCGAGCAGCCGCCGTTCCTGGTGACTGGCAAGCAGCAGCCAGCCGTCGGGATTTTCACGGTAAAGTTTTACCGGACTGTTGATGCGCGTCAGATTGCGGATCGTTGTGGAGTTGAGCGGCAGTCGCACGGAGCCCGCACCCGCTGCGGCGGCCAGTTCCAGTCCGCGTTCCTGCTGCAGATCAAATCCGCCGGGCCCGCGCAGCAGCACCGCGATCTTATCGATATGCAGCGTACGCGCCAGGCTGTCCGCAACCAGCCGCAGGATGGTGGCGCTGTCGTTGTATTTGCGCACCTGGTTCGATAGCTCTGCCAACAGGTGGTCGGTGTTGTACGCTTCGCGGAAAAACCGGCGGTCCAGCCAGTTGGAGAGATTGCGGACGAAGCGGGACTGCAGCAGCAGCAGCAGGCCGGCGAGCACGGCCATTTCGATGATGGCGCGCGGCGTGACCGCTGGAGCGCGCAGGATCAGAACCAGGGAAACGACCAGGGCAACGGCCAGCGATGCGCGGGCGAACGTGAGCGTGGCCCGTGCCAGCGCATATTTGGTGCCGATGCGCAGCAGGATACGGACATCCATCGCGCGCTGTACGACGATGACGTATGCCAGAGAGAATGGAAAGGCGAGGAAGATAAGCCCCGCGACGATCCCGATCCAGTTCTGCTGCACGTTAATGTGAAACAGCGGCAGTACCACAAAGGCGAGCAGCATGGCCCCCAGGCCGATCTCGGACCCGATCATCAGCACCTGCAAGCGGCGTCGCGTGTCAGCGGCGGTGTCACGCGCGTGCAGTTTGGCCTGCAGCGCGACGAAGTAGGTGCAGATACACGCCATCGCAAAGATGGTGTCCACGCGTCCCACCCACGTCAGGAACAGTTCCTGCCGGGCGGACATGGCGCCGGCAAAGCTGTTATGGGCGACCTGCCACAGAAAAATGGGAACGCTGGCCGTCAGAGGAGCGATGAAGAAATACTTGAGCCACGGATGCCGCCGGTCGAGCTTCCAGCGCTCCGGAAAGTAGATACCAAACAGCAGCAGCGCCAATGGCGACAGCGCCTGCTGAAACTGCATCCAGACCACGATCCAAAAAGACGACCAGCCGGGCCACCAGCCGGCGCCAATTGAAAAGAGAGTCTCCGGAAAGGTGAGGATGAAGAGAATGAGCCAAGCGTTCAGATCGCGGGGGCGCGCGGCTACCACCCAGTAGCCCACCAACAGGCAAATGAACGGCGGCAGACTGAAGGCGAGCAGGATGACCCCCCACTCGCGGAATCTGCCATGATTGCCGGCGGAACGGACAGCCAGGTGGAAGTGTACAGTCTGGCGGGTCCCATCCTGCTTGCGGACGCGCACCGAGAGCGTGTCGCCGGGATGGAGCCGGGTGCGGATCAGGTTCAGCCATGGCGCCTGTCCCTCGTACGGCTTATCCATCACTTGAACCAAAACGTCGCCGACGCCAAGGCCCGCCTGCTTCGCCTCCGGCTGCACCGTCTGAATCTGCAGGGTATCGGCATCGAAGGTGAAGGGAGTCTCCGGCCGGTGGTGCAGATCAAAGTAGTTGTCGATGAAGCCGGAGAAGTTGGCCAGGAAATAACTCAGGCTCGCCGCAATGTAGAGCGCCAGCAAAATGTAGGCAAAACGCGTCGACTTTTGGCTGGATGGAGGCGGCATCGAACTTGGACACATGGTATCCGAAGTGAATGACGTCAGTGGCGTATTGTTTGTTCCCGCATTTTTACGGGGCTGCGCCGATATACTTGGCGTGAACGCGGAGTGATTGTTGGGTCAGCCAGTGCAACCAGCTTTGGAAGTCAGCGGACCGGCGCGCGGTCATGTTCCAGCGCTGGACGGCGTCCGGGGTATGGCCATCCTGCTGGTCCTGGTCTCGCACCTCATGCTCTTTAACGACCACACCGGCTCCCGCCTCGGGGATTCCCTGAGTGCGCTGCGCGGGCTGGGCTGGAGCGGCGTCGATCTATTTTTTGTCCTCTCCGGCTTTCTGATCACCGGCATTTTGTACGACACGCTGCAGGATCCAGGCTACTTCCGCAGGTTTTACATGCGGCGGTTTCTGCGCATCTTTCCCCTCTACTATGGCTTTCTATTTTTTCTAATGGCGCTGGGGCCGTGGCTGCACATCGCGTGGCATGGCCGCCAGTACGTGCTGCTGGCCTATATGCAGAACACGACGCTCTGGTTTCCGGTGTCGGATTTTCATCCCGGCAAGTGGGCGGACCTCGAGCATTTCTGGTCGCTTGCGGTCGAGGAGCAGTTCTATCTCTTCTGGCCGCTGATGGTCTTTCTGGTGCGCAAGCGTACGCGGCTGCTGGCGCTGGCGCTTGGGCTCTCCGCGGCGGCACTGGGGTTGCGCATTGTGATGTATCTGCATGGTGCGTCGCCGCTCACCATCATGATGATGACGCCGTGCCGCATGGATACGCTGTTGCTGGGCGGCGCGGCGGCGCTGGCGCTTCGCGGCAACGCCGCGTGGATTCCACGGCGCTGGCTGTTGCCCGTCGCAGCGGCATGCGCGGCTGTTCTGGTCGCGCTAGCCCTCGTCCACGTGCACAACGATCTGCGCTATGCATTTTTTGGCGCAACCTTTGGCTACAGCATCCTGGCAGTGGGCTGCGTCGCGCTGCTGCTGGCTTCCATCACTCCCGGCTCGGTGGCGCATCGCATGTTTGACGCCGCCTGGCTGCGCAGCCTGGGCAAGTACAGCTACGGCATTTACGTGCTGCATATTTTTGTCGCCAAGGTGGCGGGCTACTGGATCACCCGCTGGCTGGGCGCCAGCCTGCGCAACGCGCTGACGCCCGCGCTGCACTCTCGCATCCTGGCGGTGTTGCTGGAGTTTCTGGTAAATGTGCTAATCGTCTACGCCGCGGCATGGGTCAGCTACAACGTGTATGAGGTGCACTTCCTGCGGCTCAAGCGCCACTTCCGCTATCGGCGCGCGACGGCGCCGATAGCCGCGCAGGCCGCTGCGTCGAACTAGCCCGGGGTGCTCCGGAACAATTGCACTCCGCCCGGCGCGTCTTGAGTGCGCGCATCCAGTAGAAACTTCGAGGCGCCGCCGGCACGCATTTCCGTCTCGTCATAGAGCCGCCCGATCGCACGGCAGCGGTGCCGGTCCGCGAAAACCGCCCAGGTTCGCGGATGCGTTAGATGCCAGGAAGTTGCCTGTTACTTTCTCCCTGATTTGGAATCCTATGTTTGCTCCGCAGAATCAAAACTATGTGCGGCCCGATTGGCACGCGCAGGGAAGGGGAGCGAGGCTGCTGGGCTATACTTTAGGCGGCCGGGTGAATCTGTTCTTGCACAAGTTCCCGCAACCCTTGCGCGCTTTCCATCGGGCGCCGACCGACCATCCATGACCCCAATTCTCGATACCATCGAGTCTCCTGCTGACGTCAAGCGGCTAAAGCTGCCAGAACTGGAGCAGCTTGCCCAGGAGATTCGCGAGCGCATGATTCAGGTGCTCGCCAAAACGGGCGGCCATCTCGGGCCGAACCTCGGCGTGGTGGAACTGACGCTCGCCATGCACGTTGTGTTTGACACGCCGCAGGACCAGTTCGTCTTCGATGTCAGCCATCAGGCGTATGTGCATAAGCTGCTGACGGGCCGCCGCGGCCGATTTGACACGATGCGCCAGCCTGGCGGGCTGAACGGATTCATGCTGCGCACGGAAAGCGAGCATGATTCTTATGGCGCGGGCCACGCCGGCACGGCGCTATCTGCTGCTCTAGGTATGGCGGTGGCGCGAGATCTGAACGGCGGCAAGGAACATGTCATCGCGCTGGCCGGAGACGCGGCGTTTACCAACGGTATCTCGTATGAGGCGTTGAACAATGTTGCGGAGCAGACGCGACGCCTGATCATTGTGCTCAACGACAATGAGTGGTCGATCGACCGCAACGTGGGCGCCATCTCCTCCTATCTGCACCGCATTGTGACCAATGACCGCTATGCGCATCTGCATGATCGCGCCACGCGGCTGATCGAACGGTTCGGCGGCAAGACCGTCGGCCATGCCGTGCGCCGCGCAGAAGAAGCGGCCAAGGGTCTGTTGCTGCCGTCGCTGATCTTCGAAGAGTTTGGCCTGACATACTACGGACCGATCGATGGGCATAATCTCGGCCTGCTGATCGAGACGTTTCGGTTTCTGAAATCCCAGAATCGTCCCGTAATTCTGCACGCCCTCACGCAAAAAGGCCGCGGCTTTCAGCCCGCGATGGAGAAGCAGAAGAAGTTTCACGGCCTCGGACCGTACCATCCGGAGACCGGCGAAACCAAGCCCGTCGCGCAGAAAACTTACTCGGAAGTGTTTGCCGAGACGATGGTGAAGCTCGCGGATAAAGACCCGCGCGTTGTCGCGATAACGGCCGCTATGCCGAACGGCACCGCGCTCGATCTCTACCGCCCGCATCATCCGAAGCGTTACTTCGATGTTGGCATCGCCGAGGAGCACGCCGTCATCTTCGCTGCTGGAATGGCGACCAAGGGGCAGCGACCGTTTTGTGCCATCTACTCCACGTTCCTGCAGCGCGCCTTTGATCCCATCGTGCACGACGTTTGCCTGCAGAACCTGCCCGTCGTCTTCTGCATGGACCGTGCCGGGCTCTCTGGCGACGATGGCCCCACGCATCACGGACTCTTCGATATCGCCTATCTGCGCGGCATTCCGAACATTGTGCTGATGGCGCCGAAAGATGAAGACGAGCTTGCCGACATGCTGCAGACGGCGCTCGAACATGAGGGTCCCTCAGCCGTTCGCTATCCGCGCGGCGCCGGTGTGGGGGCAGCGGTCAAGCCGCAGCCGGTGGCGCTGCCGGTCGGCAAGGCAGAAGTGCTCCGCGAAGGACGAGACATTCTGGTCTGGAGCTACGGCGCGCTGCTGCCCATTGCGACTGAATTTGCTGATGTGCTGGAACGCGACGGCTACTCAACCGCACTGGTCAACGCCCGCTTCGCGAAGCCGCTCGATACCGGGCTGCTGGAAGAGCAGGCCCGCCGTGCCGGTCTGATTGTCACCTTTGAAGACCACGTGCTGATGGGTGGCTTCGGCAGCGCAGTGGTTGAGTTTCTCAGCGAGCGAAAGATCGCAGCCCCGGTCATCCGCATCGGCTGGCCCGACGCCTTCATCGAGCATGGCAAAGTGGACCAGCTGCGTGCCAGATATGGCGTCAGCGTAGAAGCGGCGCTGCAGCAGGCACGGCCATTCCTGCGCTCCTTACCGCGCAAGCGATTCGCCGTCACCGGGTGAAGCTCGCCCCGCAGGCCGCGCCTGCCCACCCACGGCCCGTCAGGCTACCGCGCATTTGGCGAATCCCTACGCCATGCCTGACAATACCTCTATGATTCTGAAGTTTTGGCTGCGGCAGACGCCGCTGCGCGTCTCGCTGGTAGCGGCTGCCTCTTTTCTTGCCGTCCTTCCTGCGTCTGCACAAAAGCAGACCCGGGAATCATGGAAACAAACGACCGACATCAGCTTTAACCTTTATGGCAATCTGGCGCCCACGGCGACGGGTCCTGTGCTTACCAACAGCAGCGGCACCCCGGTTCCGAACGCCCCGCCGCTGACGCAGACCGTCGACCCGTTTGTGGGCTTCCGGTTCGGCGTGCGGCATGTCTTCAGTCCGATCTTCGGCCTGGAAGCAAACTTTGCCTATAACCGCGCCAATCAGAACTTTCACGGCAGTGGCATCCAGAACGGCGTCGTTTATTCGCACGCCAAACCCATCACCTTTGACTACGTGGCCACGCTACCGCATTCTCTATTCGGGGTGCGGCCTTTTGCGGTCGCTGGCGGTGGAGCAATTTCCTACAATATCTCCAGCACCAGCAATCTGCCTGCTCGTCCTGAGTGGATTCCCGTATTCGAGTACGCGATCGGCGCCGATTATCATCCCACCCGCTTTCCCAACTTCATGTCGCTGCGGTTCCAGTACCGCGCGCTGGTCGGGCATGCGCCGGACTACCTGCTGCCGTATCTGGCCACCAACAATCTCATCAACATCTCCGAGCCGCAGGGCGGCGTGGTCTTCCACTTCTAACGAAGCGGAAGGAGCGTGCCGATGCAGCGCCAGGCCTCTGCCGAAGTCCGACGTCCCCGGCTGGGCCTGGAGATCATTGGCGGCCTGAAGCTGCTGCGCGGCGCGTTCTTCATCGCCGTGGGGTTTGGCTTGCTCCGGCTGCTCCACCACGATCTCTACATGTTTGCCTTGCAGGTGGTCGAGGCGCTCCGCATTGACCCCGAACGCATGACTGTCTCGCGCCTGCTCGACAAGGTGGCGCTGTTGTCGGCGCATCGCGTCAAGCAGCTCGGCGCGCTCATCTTTGTCTACGCCGCCGTTGACTGGATCGAGGGCACCGGCCTCATCCTGCGCAAGGCCTGGGCGGAATATCTCACGCTCATTTTGACGCTGGCCCTGTTGCCGCTCGAAGCCTTTCGACTACTCCGTCAGCCAAATCTCTGGATCGCGCTCATCTTTATCGCCAACATCCTGATCGCCGTATACCTGGTGTGGGCGCTCCGCCAGCAGCATCGGGCACGACATTACCCCATAGCACTTTCGTAACTACAAAAGCCCGCATATCTGTGAAACAAAGATACTTTCGGGAGATTTTGCG
>JAKAUB010000031.1 GCA_021827845.1 Acidobacteriota bacterium
TCGAGCGGGACCTTCCCCGCTGTGCCTCCACTGCGCAGCGTGCTTTGCAGTTCGTAGGTCTGGCCGCTGGCCTGCGGCAGCCAGTCCGCATACAGCGTGCCCTGCGCCTGCGCGTAGCGCCCGAGCGGCGCAGTGTAGAAGCTGCCAAGCTGCCCAGCGCCCGCCGCATTCAGCAGAAAGCGATGCTGCGGGGAGCGAATCAGCGCAACCTGTCCAGCCCCGCGGGCGGTGATCGCCTGCGTATTTGTGAACAACGACGTGGCACCTGCCGGTAGGCCCGCGACCGAGCGATACCGCCGCCAACTGTATTCGGCGCCCGCCGACCACTGCCAGCGCCATGTCGTGATGGAGGTGAAAGCCGCTCCGGCAGTCACGCGCTCCAGATTGAAGCCGGCCGCTGCTGCCACGCCCGGCGTCACCGTGCGACCGACGTTCCAGTTCTCATTGCGTCCGTCAAAATAGGCACGCGCACGACGCTGCGGGCCCGACGGCAGCGGGCCGGCGATCTCAGCAGCCGCGAGGCGCTTCTGGCTGTCCCAGCGTACGTAGGAGCGCACATTCAGCGCCTGACGATTGACGTTAAAGAACTGCGGATAGACGGCCTGATACGGCAGCCCGCGCAGCAGGCTGGCGAACGTCTCAAGATGCCAGGAGAACCCGCGCGGCCGCTCCAGCGGCTGGTACTTCAGCACAAAGGTTCCATCCTTCTGCGGCAGCAAATCGAAGCGCATCGCGGGAAAGAGGTTGAGGCTCTCGAGCTGTGCCCTGGTGTCGCGAAATTGCGAAAGCCGCCATTCGGTGTTCGGGGAGAAGCGAAACGCGCGGTCGAGAATGAGCGGGTCCAGACCCTGCACGCGAAAAGTCGCGTCCGACAGGACCGGCTTCCCCGCCCGGTTCCACGCCTGCAGGGCTGCTTCGAGATTTCCCTGCAGGAAATCGATCGTCCCCAGAAAGTCGGCGGCATACGTGTCGTGCGGGTTCAGCGCCAGGGCGCGCCTCAGGTTGCGCGTAGCGTCCGCGTACTGATGCTGCTGATAGGCAACGCCCGCCAGCTCCTCCGGGAAGCGAGGATTGCGCGGCTCCAGCCGCTGCCCAGCGCGCAGCGCCTCGCCTGCCTGGCGCCAATGGCCCGCGCTGGCAAGCGCAAGCCCGCGATGGAGATCCTGCTGCGCGCGGACGTGCGTGTCCGCCGCTGCCGTGGGCGCCTGCGCCATACCGCGGACGGACAGCAGAAGGATCAGCGCGGTGATTGCGGCACGGCAAGCAGTGTCCAGTTGTCTGTGCCTTTCCACTCGCGCTCAAAACCTTCACGGGAGATGCGCAGCATCTTCTGCTGTGCGGGATCGTTCAGGTAAACGTACTCCTGCGCCGGGTCCACGCCCACCACCACAACATAGTGGAGCGGGCCATGCGCGCCGCTGGCCGCCAGGCCGACAATCAAAGGCCGCCCTAATCGTAGATTATGGTCGATATCGCGCCACGTACCAGCAAAGGCGAAGGCAAGGTATCCGTGGGTGGACAGGTACTGCTGCATGCGACCGGCGTAGATGCCGTGCGCTTTTGGGGAAAACAGAATTGCCTGCACGTGCTGCGGATCCGCGGCCTGTGTGACCGCCTGATGCTGCTGCGCGTCCCAGTAACGCATCAGCATGGCGATGGATGCCGAGCCGCAGCCGTCCTTTGTCTGCGCCACAAACGGCACATTCACCCAGAAGATGTGGCCCGGCGGCCGCTGCTGCGCGCAGGAAACAGACACAGCGCACAGCAGCAACGCGGCCAGCCAACCCTTCATACCCTTAGTGAACGGCGACGATGATCAGAATCAGCACGGCGATGGCGACCAGGATGATCAACAGGTCGTGGTTGTCGATGTTGCCTGCCGCGAACGATTTCTGCGCCTTGTCGGCGCGGGCGGCCAGGCTGGCCATCTCACTGTCGCTCAACTGGCTTACGGCCTTGGTCACCTGCTGCGGGTCGATATGCGCAGACTTCAAGGCCTGCTGCCCTTCCGCCGAATTGAGCAGCCCGATCACCTTCTGCTGATTCTGCTGGCGGGCCGTCGAGGCAGCGATTACGTCCTTCTGCATCGTTGCGGGCGAAACGATGTGATTTTGGGCGATCAGATGGCCGGGTGCGGCAAATACTGTCACCGCTCCCAAAACAAGCGCGAATTGAAACCGACGCGCAAACAGGTTCTTCATTGTTTCCTCCGGACAAAAATGACTGCAATGGTGGCTTTGATGTCACTTTATCGGCCAGCGTTATCGGGGTCAAACAGATTCGAAAGCCTGTTCGATTTCTTTTCACCTTACTCTCGGGTTTCCGTTGCACGGCGGGTACCTGCCGACAGCTTGGCGGTTCGCACCTGCCGCTCCCACGCGAAGGGCCGGCCATCGATGGCGCGCTTCAGCGTCTTCAGAAGCACCAGGGAGAACACCTGGCGATAGGTGAAGCGCTGGATCCAGATATGGAACAGCAGCCACCCATCACCCTTGGTGCCCGGCAATCGCGGCTCCAGCAGAAACGCCAGACAGGACGCCAGAAAATCCACGATGAGAAATGCCAAGAAGTAGGCGATGAGCTTCTCAAAGCTGGCGGTACTCGCCGCTTCCGGATGGAAGTGCCGGTCGACCAGATAGTGAATGGTTCCGGCTACGAACATCAGATCAATCAGCGGCGAGAACAGCGGCAGAATAATCTGGAAGACGATCAGGTTCGGCAAGGCAAATAAGCTCATCGCGCCGTGGCGCAGGAAAGCGCTACGATGCTTGACGACCGCCTGCAGAATGCCGAACGACCAGCGGAAGCGCTGCCGCATCAGGCCGCGCATGTTGTCCGGGGCCTCGGTGAAGGCCAGCGCGCGATCCTCGTACACGACCTTCAATCCCTGCTGCAGCAGGTTCATCGTCAGGTCAGCATCTTCTGCCACGGTGTTGACGTGATAGCCGCCCCCGGCGCGGACTGCCGGCGTGCGCCAGGCGCCGATAGCCCCGGGCACCACCGTAACAACGTCGAACAGGTCGAGCGCGCGGCGGTCGAAGTTCTGGCTGGTGATGTATTCGAGCGCCTGCCACCGGGTCCACAGGTTGATGCGGTTGCCCACCTTCGCGTTCCCCGCGACCGCACCAACGGCCGGGTCCGCCATACGCGGGATGAGTCTCTCGATGGCGTCGGGAGCAATGACCGTGTCGGCGTCGATGCCGACGTAGATATCTTCCGTGACGTGCGTCAGACCGAAGTTCAGCGCCTCCGCCTTGCCGCCATTGGGCTTGGTCAGCACCACCAGGCGGCCCGACGCCAGCGCCTCAGGCTCTGCCGCATTCGCCGCCGCTAGCGTGCCGTCCGTGGAGCCATCGTCGATCACAATCACGCGCAACGGCTTGTAGGTGGAACCCAGCACCGACCGGATGGTGCGCGCAATCACCTTCTCTTCATTGAACGCAGGGATCAACACCGCGACAGCCGGTCGGTAATTCTCCGCCCCGGGATACGGTTTGCGCTTACGCAGCCGGTCGATCAGCGCAAACAATCCGACGATGATCAGGCGGGCGGTCATCAGGACGTCCCCGACGAAGAAGACCAGCACCACCGTGCGTTGAAAGAAGGAGATGAAGAAGAAGGCGACGGCGTCGATGCGCGCCTGCCAATGCTGGCTGGGCGGAATTGGCGGCATTACCTGCTCGCGCGTCTTACCGATCAGCGCCGATACCGGAACCAGCTTGTAGCCGCGGGCGCGCAGTGCGTCGATCAGCACCGGCAGCGCTGCCACCGTTGCGGACCGGTCGCCCCCGCCGTCATGCAGCAGGATGATGCTGCCGCGGAACTGCGGCTTGGTCTTCATCGCCTGCAGCTGGTCCAGGACTGACTGCGTGATCTCCTGCGGCGTCTTTCGCGGATGCTCGTTCCAGTCGTCGGTGTCAATCTTGTCGCCGACGATGATGTAGCCCATCTGCTCAATGTGATCGATCGGCGCCGCCTGGTCGTTGGTGTCGGGCTCCTGATCGATGGAATACGGCGGCCGGAAGAAGAGCGGCTGCACCCCCAGTTCGGCGGCAAACAGGCGCTCGGTGCCGTTCAGCTCCAGGTTAAGCTGCTTGATGGAAATCTGGCTGATATCAGGATGGCTAAAGGTGTGGTTGCCGATCTCGTGACCTTCGCGGTAGTAGCGCTTCAGCAGACCGGGATTGTCCAGCGCCTCGCTGCCGATGACCATGAAGGTGCCAAGGACATGCTTCTGCTTCAGCACATCCAGAATCTTTGGCGTCCAGGTCGGATCCGGTCCGTCGTCGAACGTCAGCGCCAGCTCATGCGGATTGTAACCATACTGCTGCAGCGTGTAGGACTCAGGAAACGCGTGAATCTCCTGGCTGACGGCCAGGTTCGACTCCGGATCGATCTGGATGGTCCGCTGTCCGTCCTGCGGACGGCCAATCACCTTGAGCACATCGCCGTCGCCCTCAGTGTTCACATCGGGGCCCGGAGGAATGACAGCCAGCAACTGCGCCGCGTTCGGGTCGAGCGGCCGATCCCAAATCTTCCACAGTGTGGGATCTTCGCTCCCCAGCCGCCACAGCGCGAACGTCTGGATGCCCATCTCGCGCGCCGCACGCATTTCATTGAGAGCGGTGACAGCATCCAGATACCAGACCTCATGCCGCGTGTGCGAGTCCTCATCGTCATAGGCATAGTGCATGTTGAGCGAGTCGGAGTCCAGCACCGGAGAGGCTTCGGAGTCCGAAGCATCCTGCCACGCGTCCTGAACCTCCAGATCCTCAACGTCTTTCACGTGGCCGCGAATCAGCTTGCGGCCGTGCCGGGTGGGCAGCGTGATCGTCCAGTCGTAGCCGTAGTTGCCGATGCTGCAGATGAGCTTGTCGCGCGGCACCGTTTTAAGAGCCACGCGCAGATTGCGGATGAACCAGTCCTGTCCTGCGACCGGGCCTGGGCCGGTTGCCGGCTCATGCTGGTCGTAGTTCATCAGGATCATGCCGTCGGTATGCGCGGAATAGAACTTGAAGTCCCAATCATCGTCATCGACCGGCACGTTGATGTAAAGCCGCAGCTTGCGCGCGTGCATCCGGGTGGCAAGGTCGGCCACCAGCTTGCGGTAGCTCGGCTGCGCAACCGTAGGGATCGCCTCAAGATCGAGCGACAGGCCGTGGTAGTGCGGGTTGGCGGCCAGCAGCGCCAGCGCGTCGCTTTCAAAGCGCGCGCGGGCCTGCGGGTTCATCAGCATCTTCTTGACGATGTCGGACTGAAAGTCGCCCTTGAGCTGGTCAAAGTTATTGACCATGGGAAAAATTTCGGCGTCGCTGTGCGAGTCCGCCAGCGTGCGCTCCACTTTATCTTCCGGGTCAATACCGTGGACGCCGTTCGCGTCCACGACAGCATAGGGCCGGTTCTCTGGCGTAAACGCCGTCAGGTGACCGTCGGGTGTAATAACGTGCAGCCAGTCCGTAAACAGCAGGTCGATCTCCCGCGCATGATGACGCAGCGAGGAGTAGCTGGCAGAGTCGTAGTCCACGTAATAGGCGGCTCGAAGGCCGGTGCCGGAGTTGAGCGGCAGGTCGGAGGGACGACGGCCTTTCTTCCGGCGGCGGGTGTTCCGGAGGCTGCTCTTCCCTTTTTTCGCATAGGCTGCGTCGCGCAGCGGCTTATAGTTTTTCTTCTGCACCGGCAGCAGAAGCTCCGGCAACTTGTCGCTTCGCAGCACGTTGACGCCGAAGGCGATCAAGACAATCGTAGACAGCACGGCCAGCACATCGAAGATGCGCCGCAGGCGTTTCCAACGCTTGCGTCCCGGGTCGTAAAAGATTGGCTTGCTCATGCTCTGGGAGGCTCGCTCCATTATCGCAGCAGGCGCCCGGATAACTCTAGCGAATCCAGTGCGCTGGGAGCGGAAAGCTGGGAGCTGCTAACCGCGTGACGGCGGTTGGCATGCGCCGCCGCTGGTATCCTGCAACCCGATGCCCGGCTTTCTGCGATCTGCAAAGCGCCACGTCTTCTTCGCCATGCTGACCGGACTGCTGCTGCGCCTGTGGTTCGTGCAGAACTACCCTGTCATCGATGGCGATACGCTCGTCTACGCCGACATCGCCCATAACTGGTTCCGGCATGGGATCTACGGAATCACACGCCCGTGGGGGATTCAGCCCACACTGATCCGCCTGCCAGGCTATCCCCTGTTTCTGGCGCTCTGCTCCGGCATCTTCGGAGCGGGCCACTGGACAGCGGTGCTGCTGGTGCAGACGGCGATGGACCTGGCCACCTGCCTGCTGGTCGCCAGCTTTGCGGCGCGCGCCATCTCCCGCCGGGCCGGCATTGCCACGCTGTTTCTGGCGTCGCTGTGCCCGTTTACCGCCAACTATGTCGCTTCCCCGCTCACCGAGACGCCGACGCTGTTCTGCATTGCGCTTGGCTTGTATGCCCTGCTGCGATATCTGGAGGCTCCTGCCGCTGGCCGATGGTTCTGGCTGCTGGCGTTTTCTATCGCCTGGTGCGCGCTGCTGCGTCCGGACGGTGCGCTGCTCGGCGTGGTGCTGCTGCCCGCAATGTTCTTCGACGCAAGTCCGCAGCGCACGTCCCGGAAGCGGGCTCTGCTGGCCGGCGCGTGTGCGGCGATTACGCTCCTCCCATTTGCAGTCTGGACCGCCCGCAATGCGCGAACCTTCCATGTCTTTCAGCCGCTGGCGCCGCGCTATGCCAACGATCCCGGTGAGGTCCCGCCGCGCGGCTGGATTCGCTGGGTGCGCACCTGGTGCGTGGAGAGATCG
>JAKAUB010000108.1 GCA_021827845.1 Acidobacteriota bacterium
TCCAAGGCCATATCGGTCTCAAAGGTATCTTCCGCAGAGATGGATTTGGTGGGCCGGTTCGGCTCGACCGGATGCTCGTCGATGCCGCGGGCCAGCTCATACAGCCGCCCGCCATAGCGGCCGAACAGGCGCTCCAGCGCAGAGAGCTGCTGCGCGCGCAGCTCGCCAACTGTGTGGATGCCGCGATCGGCGAGTCGCCGGCCGGTCACCTTGCCCACGCCCGGAATTTTTGCCACCGGCAGCGTACCCAGAAAGGCTTCGACGTCTTCGGGTCGAATCACAAAGAGGCCGTCGGGCTTGCGCCAGTCTGAAGCAATCTTCGCCAGAAATTTGTTGGGCGCGACCCCGGCGGAGGCCGTCAACTGCAGTTCTTCCCGAATTTCCCTGCGGATACTTTGCGCGACGCGAGTGGCTGTCGGCAATCCCTGCTTGTTTTCCGTCACGTCCAGATACGCTTCGTCGAGCGACAGCGGTTCGATCTGGTCGGTGTGGCGACGAAAGATCTCCCGCACCGCACGCGACACCGCGCGGTACCGAACGAAATCCGGCGGCACAAACACGGCGTCAGGACACAGACGCTCTGCCCGCATCGCCGCCATTGCCGAATGGATGCCATACCGCCGCGCCTCGTAGGAGGCGGCGCAGACCACCGAGCGGTTGCCGCGCCACGCCACCACAACCGGACGGCCGCGCAGCGCCGGGTCATCCCGCTGCTCGACGGAGGCGTAAAAGGCATCCATGTCGACGTGTACGATCTTGCGGACAGACATCCCCACGATGGTAGCGCCATGGCCGGGGATGAGCTGCCGCGAAAAAATGACGCATAATGGGCAGGTTGGTGGATGAGGTGACAGATGCGCAGATTCTCTGGATGGCGATGGCTGGGGGGCACAGCGTTGGCGCTGTGTGTGGGCCTGATGAGCGCAAGCCGCGCGCAGGCAGCGGCCCATGCGACAGACGCGCTGCATATTTATGTGATTGACGTCGAGGGCGGTCAGTCCACGCTGATCGTCGCGCCCGGCGGGCAGTCGCTGCTGATCGATACCGGCTGGCCCGAGCACGCGGGCCGCGATGCCGACCGCATCGTGGCGGCCGCAAAAGCCGCGGGCATTCGTCGCATCGACTATGTGCTGCTGACGCATTACCACAGCGATCACGTGGGCGGCGTGCCGCAACTGGTGGCCCGCATTCCGGTCGGCACCTTCATCGACCATGGCCCCAACCGCGAGACCTCCGAGCCGAAGACGGAACACGGATACGAGCTGTACCAGCAGGTTCTGGCGACTAAAAAATATGGCCACATCACGGCGAAGCCGGGAATGATGCTGCCCATCCGAGGGATGAAAGTCGAGATTCTCACGGCGGATGGCGCCATGATCCAAAAGCCGCTGCCGGGCGCGGGCCAGACGAATAACTACTGTGCAGAGTCGGAAAAGCGGCCCACCGACCAGACGGAAAATGCACGCTCCGTCGGCTCACTCATCACCTTCGGTAAGGTGCGGATTCTTGACCTGGGCGACCTGACGTGGGACAAGGAGATGCAGTTGATGTGCCCGATTAACCGCATCGGTCACATCGATCTGCTGATTGTGTCGCACCATGGCTGGTATCAGAGTTCCAGCCCGGCGCTGGTCGATGGCATCTCGCCGGTGGTCGCCATTATGGACAACGGCGAGACCAAAGGCGGCTCCCCGCCCACGCTGCGCACACTGCATAACGTGCAAAGTCTACGGGCGCTGTATCAACTGCATTACTCCAAGGAGAGCGGACCGCTGAATACTCCCACGGAATACATTGCAAACCTGGAAGGGACAGACCCCGGCAATTTCTTTCAGATGACGGTGCACCGCGATGGAGCATTTACCGTGAAGAACAGCCGAACGAATGCGGCGCAAACATATCACGCCCAACCCTGAGCATCGGTCACGCCGTAAGGCCTGACTTCGCGCGAATGGCTTTAGTTGAACCGGGTGACCCGCCACAGGGTCCACCCGGCAGCGAGGAGTGTCGCCACCAGCAGCAACGCCATGACGGCCCCCCATCCAGTGCTCCAGGGAATGGCGGGCCGCGCCGCCCACCGGGCCAGTGCCACAAATACCCCCACAGCCGCTGCGGCGATGAGCCAATCCTGCTGGCTGCGGCGGCTGGAAGGCGGCTGCTTCTCCTCGCCGGCGTGCGAGGCTAGCAGACGCGCTTCATCCAGCCGGTAGCGCCGGGATTCGCGCAAAATCACGTCGCGCGCAGCCTGATTCTCCTCTTCTGTCGGCGTGGAGGCACTGATGGCCAGGGTGCCTGCCAGCATCAGAAGCGAACCGGCGGTCACGGTCACCTGCTGCCCGCGGCTGGCTCCGGAGAGCTCCCCAAAGACGAGCGCGCCCCAGGCCAGACCCCAAATCTGGTTGGTGTTTGAGAGCGGAATGGCGCGGCCGATGCCGACCAGTTTGGTGGCGTATTGCTGGAAGAGATCGCCGACCACCCAGCAGAAGCCGCCCAGAAAGATCCAGAACACGACGCCGCGGCTGTGAGCAAGAGCCACAACCGTCGAACGCAGGCCGCCGCCCGCGAAGGCGACCAACAGCGTCATCGCTCCCAGCTCCCCGACGGTAAAGATGGTCACGAAGGAGAGCGGGTTCATTCCGCTGACATATGCCTTACGGTAGGGCACATACATGGTGCCCCAGAGCACGGAGGCGCCAAGCGCCGCGAAGATGCCCTGCTGGGCGTGACCGGGGGAGATCGAAACGCCATGGATGGAGGCACGCGCCAGCACAAAGGCCGCGGCCAGGATGGCCACCGCACCGCCCGCCACCTTCGCCCAGCCTGCGACCTTGGCGCCCTTCAGTTCATCAAATAGGAGCCACCCCCAGAACAATCCGACCAAACAGTTGGTGTTCCACAGGGGGAAGGCAATGGCGAGCCCAATGTCGCGAATCGCAAAAATGGTGAGCGTGTTGGCGACGGACCATAGAGCGCCGGCCAGAATCCCCCAGACCAGCAGATGGGGAGCGGCGCGAAAGTCCTTCCAGATGTGGCGGCTGCCCTTCAGCACCGCTGGTAAGGTCCAGCGGCCGGCGAAGACACCGGCTACCATGCAAAGAGAGACGGCGAATGGGGAGAGCGCCGGATTCGCCAGTTTGATGGGAACTTCGGCGCCCCCGAGCCAGGCTCCGGCTGCCAGCCCGCAGAGCACGCCGGTCCAGTGCAGGTGCCGGGCTCTGCGATGATGCGAACTTTGCGGAGGTGGACGCATACCGTGACTACTGCAGCGCGACCAGCAGCGCCACGCCGAGAGCCAGCGCGGCCACCGGCACCCAGAATTGGCTATCGGTCAGGATTGCCTTCCACACGGAAGCTCCTCGAAACGGATGGGCACCGATGCCGCAGCCGGATCACACGCTTGAATTTTTACGAAACCGATTACGTAACCCATACACCGGACCCGGGCCAGCGCGAAAGCACCCTGGCTGGATCGGGCCTCTTGTGCAAAGGTACATTAGAGTTCCCCCGGCCGCCGGGATTTGTCAGCGGTGCAAGGAAAACTTGTTGCCCGTACGGTTTCGCTAACGTAGACTGAAATTCCACCCTCCCCAAAGGTGAAGGAGCGGCCCCGATGAACCCTGCAGCGCTGGAAAATCCGTTACGCCATCTCGATGACTGGGATGACTACGTTGCCTCCCGGTACAAGCCCGGCAAGGCCGCCGAAGAGTTCCGGAACTATGACCCCGATGCAAATCCGGGTGTTGCGGAATTCTACCGCCAGAACCATGCGCTGCAGACGGCGGCGTTTGTGCAATCGAAGCGGGCGGAGTATCTGCCCTTGCGCAAGGGCAAAAAAACGATCTGGGAAGCGGCGGAGTTCCTGAACACTCTGGTCGATGAAAGCGATCCGGACACCGATCTGTCGCAGATCGATCACCTGCTGCAGACTTCAGAAGCGATTCGTCGCGACGGGCACCCGCGCTGGTTTGTTCTGGCAGGGTTTGTTCATGATCTGGGCAAGGCGCTGTGCCTGTACGGCGAACCGCAGTGGGCGGTGGTTGGGGATACCTTCCCCGTGGGTTGCGCATACTCCGAGAAGATCGTTTTCTACGATTATTTTCGCGCTAATCCCGACTGGAACAACCCGCTCTATCGCGATCTTTACGGCATTTACGAGCCGAACTGCGGGCTGGACAAAGTGCAGATGTCCTGGGGACACGATGAGTACATCTATCACGTCACCCGGGATTACCTGCCCGAGCCGGCGCAGTACATGCTGCGGTATCACTCCTTCTATGCGGCCCACAAACACGGCGCCTACCAGCACCTGATGTCGAATCACGACCACGAAATGTTCGAATGGGTGCGCAAGTTCAATCCGTACGATCTCTACTCCAAAGGCGCAGAGAAACCGAACATGCAGGAGCTGCTGCCCTATTACCAGGACCTGATCGCCGAGTACTTTCCGGAAAAGATCGACTGGTAATCTGCGCCGCAACCGGTGCGTCACGGTCCAACAACCGGGGTGAATGTGCGGCGTATCCGTCGTCTTGTCCTTGGGGTTTTCTGCGCGCTCGCAGCCGCAGCCGCGGCGCAATCTGCAGCCGTTCCACCGAGCGTGACCCTCCACGGTACGATCACGCACGCGGAAAACCAGACGTACGTTCGCGTCCCGTTTACCGTTCCGGCGGGCGTCTCGCGCCTGACCGTCGATTTTCACTACAACACGCAGAGGCAAGGGACACGCATCGACCTGGGCGTGTTCGATCCGCATGGCTTTCGCGGAGCCAGCGGCGGCAATAAGTCGGAATTCACCATCAGCCGGACGGACGCGACGCCGTCGTACTTGCCCGGGCCTGTCGATCCAGGCAAATGGTATCTGTTGTTGGCCGTGCCCAACATCCGGGCGGGTGTGGTGGCGCAGTACACGGCGCAGATCTCCTTTATGAAGACGCCCGGCGTCGAGGGGTTCGCCGGCCCGCTCAACAACAATCCAGGATGGTATCGCGGCGATCTCCACATGCACACCGGACACAGCGACGGCTCTTGCGCCAGCCAGTCGGGCAAGCCGGTTCCCTGCCCGGTTTTCGTAACTGCAGAAACAGCCGTGAAGCGCGGCCTGAACTTTATCGCGATCACCGACCACAACACCGTCTCGCAATACGACGCGCTGCGCGAACTGCAACCATACTTCAACCGCCTGCTCTTTATTCCGGGCCGCGAGATCACCACCTTTCACGGCCACGCCAATGTTTTTGGGATCACGCCGTTCATCGACTATCGCGTCGGCACGCCGGCCGTCCCCAGCATCAACACCGTCGCCCGCAAAGTGGACAGCATGGGCGGGCTGATCTCTATCAATCATCCGAACGCACCCACGGGCGAGATATGTCTGGGGTGTGGATGGCACCCCGATCCGCCTGCGGATCTGAAGCTATTCGGCGCCATTGAGGCAGTGAACGGCGGCGCGCTGCGCGGCCCATATTCCGGAGTGAGCTATTGGGAGCATGTGCTCGATGAAGGCTACCGGATCACCGGCATCGGGGGCAGCGACAACCACCACGGCGACTGGCCCATCACCCACCCGGACTCCGTCGGCATTCCCACGACCGTCGTCTATGCCCAGCGCTTGTCAGTGCCGGGAATTCTCGATGGGATTCGCGCCGGCCATGTATTCCTTGACCTGACAGGATCGCGGGATCGCATGCTGGTGATGACGGCCGAGCCAGCGGGAGCTGCTGCGCCGCTGCAGATGGGCGATGCCATCTCGCTGGCAGACGGTCAGACGCTTCCTCTCGCCATTAACGTGGCAGGCTGCCCAGGGTGGACGCTCCAGCTGCTGGACAACGGAAAAGCGGACGCGGAGCTACCGTCAGCAGCGCTGACTGCTCCGGATCAGACGGTTCATGCGACGTGGCGCTCAGACGGGAAACGCCATTGGATTCTGCCGGAGGTCGTCAATGCATCGGGAGAGCTTGAGATGTTGGGAAATCCCATATACGTGAACTTTGCTCCACAGCGGGGCGGTCCGAGGCGTTTGTGAAGCATCGACCGGCATCCTCGGCGGCCGTGCTGACCGCACTGGCGCTGACGCGATCATTTTCTTGCTACGCCCAGCAGCCAAACCGTTTTTTACCCGGCCATCGCACCCAGATGGATGCGCACAACTGCTACCCCTACGATGGCCGCTGGGCCGATCGCATTCAGCGTGCGCTAGCCGCAGGTACCCCGCTGGCGATTGAGCAGGACCTGAGCTGGTACACCGATCCGCGCACGGGAAAGTCCTGGTCTGTCGTCGCCCATTCCCACACGCTGACCGGTCACGAGCCGACGCTGGAATCGTATTTCTTTGCAACCGTGCGCCCGATTGTCGAGCAGGCTTTGCGACAGCACGACACACAGCGCTGGCCGCTGATTACGCTGAATCTCGACTTCAAAGACGACAAGCCGGAGCACCTGGCTTACATATGGCGCGTTCTCGAGAAGTATCAGGCCTGGCTCACCACTGCGCCGCGCACGGCAGACATCGCCACGATGCAACCGCTGCACGTTGGCCCCATTCTGGTGCTGACCGGAGACCCGGACGCGCAGCAGAAGGTTTTTTATGACGATCTGCCTGTCGGCGGCCGGCTGCTGGTGTTTGGCTCCGTGCACACAAATACAGCGAACCCGATGGCTGCACCGCAGGTGCTGGAGCCCTCTGCTGCGAACAATTACCGCCGCTGGTGGAACAACCCCTGGAACG
>JAKAUB010000178.1 GCA_021827845.1 Acidobacteriota bacterium
AAGAGCACCGGCCAGCCACCCCGGCAGCCAGAGTGCAGCCAATGTGTTTTGTGGCAAAGCAGCCTCCTGGCGCGTGCCAAGCGATCAACATAGATGAGGCCGGGACGTGACGCAAGCAAAATCCGTGGCAAGCAGCTCTTCGCGGATATCTGCGATTCATCGGTGAATGTATAAGCGAGTTCTTCTCAAGCTCTCCGGCGACGCGCTGGCTGCTGACCGCGGCTTCGGCGTCGATATCACGCGCATTCACGAGATTGCAAATGAGCTGGCGGACGTCCATACCATGGGCGTGGAGCGGGCCATTCCAGGAATTTGCGGGCCACGCTTTTCCGTCCGATGAGGGGCCGTTGCGATGGGTTCTGCTACAAGCCGAGCATTGCTTCTGCTCTTCTTCGCAGACTATCTGTATGTCTCTCGAATAGCATCCAGATCCCGATGGCATACACGATGGGAATCAATAGAATTCCTGTTGCAAATGAGATATGCAGCAGATTTGGATCCCAGCGTTTACCCTTCCATGCTTCCAGAAAAACCAGCATCGGCATGTGAGTCAAGTAGAGGGTATAAGACACACTCGCGATAAATTTTGCTGTTTCTCGATATGGCTCGCTCACCGACAGTAAATCATGGAGACTGAAGTACATCATCCCCGAAAAAATCACTCCCAGAATTAAGTCAGACTGAGAAAAACCGCCTTTTTCAAGATTGTAGGGTGCCGGAGCATACGTCAGCAGAAGCTGGATTAAAAGAAGCAGTCCTGTAATCGTAATGCCTGCCCGGCGTAAAGAGGGCGATAATCCGGCAGGCTCTGGAAGGACCGCCAAGCCAGCGCCAAAAAGCCAACAGAAAAAGCCTTGTAGTATTCCGTCCCCGTCATGAGTACGAAAAAAAATGACGAGCAGAATAAATATGGCCAGCGCAACAATCCGCCGCACCTTCGGGAATCTCCCGGTACAGGCAATTACAATGCAGGGAAACAGAACGTAATACCAGAACTCATTCGCTAAACTCCACAGTGGATCGTCAGACCCGAAGGTGGGGACATAGATCGTCTGGAGAAACGCAATATTTCCAGCAAAGATCCGCACCGTGAGATGCTCGATCGGACTATATGGAAGTACAACCAGCTTCGCTGTCCCCAAATATACGGCCGAAGGATGAAACAGATGGCTACCCGTAGTATCCAAAAGCCAGCATAGTAGAAGCGCTGGGATTAGGACAATTTCTAACCGGATCAGGCGATGTAAAAGATATCTTGGAGCTGACCACCTTTGAGACCAAATCGGACGAAGAACTGCTCGGCCAACTAAGAATCCGCTAAGGACAAAAAAAATAATGACAGCCTGATGACCTAGTTTCGTGACCCAATAAAATAGGTATAGGCCCACGTTGAGATGTTTGACCTGCGAACCATCAAGAAATAGCAGCATCCTCCAGTGGGCGATGAGTACCAGGAAGGCTGCAGTTCCGCGAAACATGTCCAGATGTGCAGAGGCCGCCGGCGACAGCGTGCCCACGCGTGGCCGAAAAAGTTTCTCGCCGAGCCACGCCAACGGTTTGGGCTTACTTGGGTTCACTTGTTGTGCGGTCGTCTCACGTTTGGCCAGGGATTACCTATTATTGCGGTGTTAATCGACTGATCGTCTGCCCATTTTATCTCGAGGTCTTTTCCGGTCCCATCCCGCGGGATACCCCGCAGTTGCAACTTCTGCGATACTCAGTGGTGAATGTACAAGCGAGTTCTCCTCAAGCTCTCCGGCGAAGCGCTGGCTGCTGACCGCGGCTTTGGCGTCGATGTCACCCGCATTCACGAGATTGCCAACGAGCTGGCGGACGTCCACACCATGGGCGTGGAGCTGGCCATCGTTGTTGGCGGAGGCAATTTTTTCCGCGGCGTGGCGGAGCAGGCTAAGCACATGGATCGCGTCTCGGCTGACCACATGGGCATGCTGGCGACCATCATCAACGCGCTGGCGGTGCAGGACGCTCTGGAAAAACAGCAGGTGCATTGCCGCGTGATGAGTGCCATCGAGATGAATCAGGTCTCGGAGCCGTACATCCGGCGGCGGGCCATCCGGCATCTGGAAAAGGGACGCGTGGTGATCTTTGCTGCCGGCACCGGCAACCCGTATTTTTCGACCGACACGGCCGCGGCGCTGCGCGCTATGGAGATCAAAGCGGACGTGCTGATGAAGGCGACCAAGGTAGAGGGGATCTACAGTGCGGACCCGGTCACCAATCTGGACGCGGTGAAGTTCGACGAGATCAGCTACATGGAGATTTTGCAGCGGAACCTGCGGGTGATGGATATGACGGCGGTGAGCCTGTGCAAGGACAACTCGCTGCCTATGGTCATCTTTAACATGAATCAGCGGGGAAACATCCGCCGGGTGATTGCCGGGGAGCGCGTCGGCTCTCTGGTGACGGTTTAGAAGATTCGCGTTCCGCATGGCCCTGGCCACAACTGAGCCCACCGTTCTTACGCGCCGCCCGGTGCTGCCGGCCCTGACCGGCCTGCGTGCCTTTACCGCGACGAACATCGTCTTCTTTCACTTCTGGAATCCCGAGTGGTTTGGGCCGCTGGCGCCGCTGATGGATAACGGCTACGTTGGGGTCAACTTTTTCTTCCTGCTTTCGGGCTTCATCCTGGCCTACAACTATTCGGACCGGCAGGCGAACGGCAAGTTCAAGCCCAAAAATTTCTGGCGTCTGCGGGTGACGCGCCTGTATCCCATTTATCTGCTGGGTCTGCTCATCTCGATCCCGATCCTGCTGCTGGAATGGAAGGTGCGGTCGCACCCCGATTTTTTCTGGGGCACCGGGCTGACGATGCTCATGCAGCAGGGTTGGAGTCCCCAGCTTGCGACCTTCTGGAATACTCCGGCGTGGACGCTGTCGTGTGAGGTGACGTTCTACCTGATGTTTCCGCTGCTGCTGGGGGTTCGTTGGCCGCGATCGACCGGCAAGCTGCTGCTGATTCTGGCGGGTCTCTGGATCGCGTCGTTGATCGCGCCCTCCGCTTACATGTGGCTGCGGCCGGATGGTATGGCGCCCATCAACCGCATGTCCAACAGCTACTGGCTGCGGGCCGTAAAGCTTACCCCGCTGCCGCATCTGCCCACGTTTACGTTTGGGATTGTGCTGTCGCGCCTGAACGATCGGCTGCAGCTTTCGGATCGCGCGCGCTTCTGGTGTGCGCTGCTGGGCATCTCTGCCATCACGGCCGTGCTGATGCAGGGGGCCAAAGCGCCGTTTCTGCTGATGCACAACGGGCTGATTTCACCGCTGTTCGCGATCGCCATTCTGGGTCTGGCGGGGCGGCACTGGATCACGGGCTTTTTAAGCCTGCCCATCTTTGTGGCCATTGGCGAGGCCAGTTACTGCCTCTACATTCTGCACTTCAACCTGTGGCGGTGGATCCACGTGAGTGGGCTGCTGCAGACACTCCACCTGGCGCAGTACGATCCTTGGATCTCCTACTTCATGCTTGAGGTTGCGGCATTTCTAACCTACAGGCTGATTGAGAATCCAAGCCGGAAGTGGCTGCTGCGGGTGCTGCCGGCGGCGGGTTGAGGTTCACGCCGAGCGCAGAATAGCGCTCAAGGTAGAAACCTCGCCTGCGGAGCGTTGTCTGGGGACTGGGACTAGCGCATTCCGGCGGCGAGCAGGGCCATGCTCGCGTGGTGCCGGCGGCGACGGTGGGCCACTGCGTGATGCGCGCTGCGGCGCGAACCATACCGATGCCAGGAGGCGCGGCGGAAGACCGGGCGGTCGAGGCTGGCTCGGGTCATCGGCTGTCCGGCAGCGGCGTCCGGCGGTGGAACGACCGGCTTGGTCGCGGCGACCAACTGTGCCGGCAGGGTGGCGGTGTGGGGCGAATAGGTTTTGTAGACCGAGATATGGAAGCAGGCCTGCTCGAACTCCTCTTCCACGTCCAGCTTGCCTTGTGCCTGCAGCTTGCCCAGCACATCGCGCATCCACGCGATCTCGCGCAGGGACATTCCCTTCTTGCCGATGTCGATGGCCTGGCCGGTCAGGTGCGGAGACGCCGTGTCGCCGGAAGCCGGGGCGGCGTTGCCGTTGTAGCGCGCCAGGCGGCGCTGAAAGGCGACGGTCCGCACGGCGGAGGTCAGATTCAGCGGGTGGCCGAACAGATCCTGGTGGGCGCGGGACAGGTCCGCCAGAAAGTCCGCCGTCCAGGGGCGGCAGTAGCGGCGGTTCAGGGGTAGCCGCGGATCGATGGCCAGGCCGCTTGAAGCCGGCAGGGCGACCAGGTCTCCCGCGTGCACCATGGCGCTCAATTCACTATCGTCCCGTATGCGGTTCAGGCCTTCCACGTCGGCCACAATGTTCTGGTGTACCAGCACGTCATGCGAGCCGCGCAGGGCAATCGGCATCAGGCGCGGAATGCTGCTGTCAAAGACCGGGGCTGCCGGCGGGACGGAAGCTTCCGGCGCCGAGGCGGCCGTGAGGGTCAAAGGAGCAGGAACGCCTTCCGGCTGCACGATGGGCGCGGCCTCCGGCGAGGGCGCCGGTGCGGTGCTGTCGCTGGAGTGGGTGCTGATGGCGTCGAGGCTCGCTTCGGCGCTGTTCCGGTGCAGCCAGTGGTGGTGCCGTCGGCTGCGATAGACGAGGGGATGCTTCGGCTGCTTGAGTTTCTGAGATTTATGGCCCGTCGGATGCGCGGCGACGGCACGTGTATGAGCGGTCCTGGCGTGAGGATGCGCGGCAACGGCGCGGCGATGGGCGATCGGCGCATGGGGATGCACCACGCGGGGATGAGCGGCCCGGGGATGCGTTCCCACGCTGTGCGACGGTATCTTTCTCCGGGGATGCGTGGCCGCAGCGGATCGCGCCGGGTTGCCGGCGAGCAAAACAGCCAGACAAAGCCCAGGAAGCAAGCGGATTACGAGAGTGAAGCGCCGGTTCAACGTCATTGGGGGAATGTGCATCTTACCCTACCACAAAGAGTATCGAGTTTCCCCTGGAAACAATAGTGGCGAAACAGGTACAACGATGGTCTAAATGCTGTTAACTCGCTGGAAGCATTGTTCGCGCTCATCCGGTGACTGAAGGAGACTTGAGCATGCGTCGCAGTAGATTACCCTTGCTACCCCTGATGGGAGCAATTCTATTGGCATTTCTGGTTCTACCAGGAAGCGCCCGGGCACAATCGGTCCGGGTGAACTGGAGCAAACGCGCTCCGTTTTCCTCCTACAAAACCTTCGCCTGGCTGCCCAGCCGGGGGAAGAACCATCCCTTTTACCGGCAGGATATCGACAACACCACGCAAAGCGACCTCGAAGCAAAGGGTTTGCACGAGGTGCCCATGTCGCAGAACCCCGATCTGCTGGTCACCTATCACTTCCTCGTCCAGCACACTGTGGACCAGGAGACCTATGGCTTCGACAACGGCGGCTGGGGCGGCTGGGGTTGGGGCTGGGGCGGCATGGGTGACGGTTACGACAACATGACGACGACCAATGTTCCGCGCACGATGGGGATTCTTACCGTGGACATGATCGACGCGCACAACAAAAAGATCGTATGGCGCGGGCAGGCGAGTGAGAGCAATATCGCCAAAGGAAACAAGGGCGAAGAGAAGCAGGTCAGCCAGTCCCTGCATAAGATGCTGCAACACTTTCCGCCGAAATAGTTGCGGCCGACGGTCTGATTTCGATTGCGGGAAGCCAAAGCCGGATTGACTTCCCGCAGCGCTAACCAATTTGTCCACGGGTATTCTAACTGTAGGAGCCGTACCTGCCAGTCGCCTGGTTCGGCTCGGTTGCGCCCGGCGACTCGGGCTGCAGAAAGGGACTTTCCCGTGAGAACCGCAATGAAGAAATCTTCAGTACTCTCTGCCCTGCTTACCGTCGTTCTTGTTGCCGGGGCAGCGGCTGCCCAGGCGCAGCAAATCCGCGCGAACTGGAGCAAGGACGCGCCGTTTTCGCAGTACCGCACCTACCAGTGGATTCCCAGCGAAGCCACGAACCATCCGTTCTACCGCCAGTACGTCGGCGAATATGTGAACTATGCGCTGACCCACAAGAAGCACATGCGTGAGGTCGGGCCCGACCAGAATCCTGACCTGCTGGTGACCTACCACTTCACCACCAAGGCCGTCACCGACATGGATACTTACGGCTATGGCTTCGGTCCCGGATGGGGCGGCGGCTGGGGCTGGGGTGGTGGCTGGGGCGGCTGGGGCTGGGGTGGTGGCGGCTTCAATTACAGCCAGACACGGCCTTCCTTCCGCGTCATGGGATTTCTGACCATCGACATGGTGGATGCGCGGACCCGCAAGATCGTCTGGCGCGGCGAAGCCGTGCAGGACGATGTGACCAAGAGCGGCGATGCAGAAGAGAAGCAGATCGCCAAATCCGTCTACGGAATGTTCAAGCGGTATCCGCCGCCGATCAAAAAGTAGCGAAGTTCCACAGGCTGCGGCGGCGCATCGCCACGGCCGAATCCACCAAAGGCTCCGGGCGCCGTCTGCGCACCCCCGGAGCTTTTCTGTCTTCGGCAAAAGCTTTTCAGGGTTCGCTGCCATTTGGTGGGATAATTTTTCGGTGTGTATGTTGGCAATCTGAAAGGATTTGTTGACCGTGCCGCACCCCCAGGCAGCTGCAGGCGATAAACCGTCCATTCTGGTCGTGGATGACGATCCGGACCATCTGCGCATCTACGGGTGGATCATGAA
>JAKAUB010000209.1 GCA_021827845.1 Acidobacteriota bacterium
AGCAGGCACGGCCATTCCTGCGCTCCTTACCGCGCAAGCGATTCGCCGTCACCGGGTGAAGCTCGCCCCGCAGGCCGCGCCTGCCCACCCACGGCCCGTCAGGCTACCGCGCATTTGGCGAATCCCCACGCCATGCCTGACAATACCTCTATGATTCTGAAGTTTTGGCTGCGGCAGACGCCGCTGCGCGTCTCGCTGGTAGCGGCTGCCTCTTTTCTTGCCGTCCTTCCTGCGTCTGCACAAAGGCAGACCCGGGAATCGTGGAAACAAACGACCGACATCAGCTTTAACCTTTATGGCAATCTGGCGCCCACGGCGACGGGTCCTGTACTCACCAACAGCAGCGGCACCCCGGTTCCGAACGCCCCGCCGCTGACGCAGACCGTGGATCCGTTTGTTGGATTCCGCTTTGGCGTGCGGCACGTCTTCAGTCCGATCTTCGGCCTGGAAGCAAACTTTGCTTATAACCGCGCCAATCAGAACTTTCGCGGCAGTGGCATCCAGAACGGCGTCGTGTATTCGCACGCCAAACCCATCACGTTCGACTACGTGGCCACGCTGCCGCATCAGTTTTTTGGGGTGCAGCCCTTCGTTGTGGCGGGCGGCGGCTTGATCTCTTACAACATTTCAAGCACCAGCAACCTGCCGGCGCGTCCGGAAAAGATTCCCGTATTCGAGTACGCAATCGGAGCCGATTATCATCCCACCCGGTTCCCGAACTTTATGTCGCTGCGGTTCCAGTACCGCGCGCTGGTCGGGCATGCGCCGGACTACTTGCTGCCGTATCTGGCCACCAACAATCTCATCAACATCTCCGAGCCGCAGGGCGGCGTGGTCTTCCACTTCTAACGAAGCGGAAGGAGCGTGCCGATGCAGCGCCAGGCCTCTGCCGAAGTTCGACGTCCGCGGCTGGGGCTGGAGATCATTGGCGGCCTGAAGCTGCTGCGCGGCGCGTTCTTCATCGCCGTGGGGTTTGGCTTGCTCCGGCTGCTCCACCACGATCTCTACATGTTTGCGCTGCAGGTGGTCGAGGCGCTCCGCATTGACCCCGAACGCATGACGGTCTCGCGTCTGCTCGACAAGGTGGCGCTGCTGCCGGCGCATCGCGTCAGGCAGCTCAGCGCGCTCATCTTCGTCTACGCCGCCGTTGACTGGATCGAGGGCACCGGCCTCATCCTGCGCAAGGCCTGGGCGGAATATCTCACCCTCATTCTGACGCTGGCACTGCTGCCGCTCGAAGCCTACCGCCTGCTCCGTCAGCCGAATCTCTGGATGGCGCTCATCTTTCTCGCCAACATCCTGATCGCCATATACCTGGTGTGGGCGCTCCGCCAGCAGCACCGGGCACGACATTACCCCATAGCACTTTCGTAACGAAAGAACGCCCGCATACGCTTGAAACAAAGGTACTTTTGGGCGATTTGCGTGATAGCATCAAGGGCAATCACCCCTTTGCTGTTCTTTGGGCGGCATGAGCCCTTGCTGCACCTTGGCCCGTTCTTCAATCCCCCTTACGAGGTAGGATTTTTATGACGCGCAAAATATCTGTATTTTGGGGAGGCTTCGGGCTTGTTCTGGCCGGCATCCTCATCAGTTGCAGTTCCTCCAGTCCGAAGCCAACCAGCGGACTGGCTACAGCCAACGTTGTCGTCAGCGACCCGGGAACCTGCCAGGCGCCCAGCGGTCCCTTCAGCCACGTCTATGTCACCATTACGGACGTGCAGGCCAGCACCAATCCCAACGCCGGAGACAATGACCCGAGTTTTGTCGATCTGACACCGGGACTTTCGTCCTCGCCCAAACAGGTAGATCTGCTGGGTCAGGCAAATAATCAGTGCTTCCTCGCCAGCCTGGGCTCCACGACGCAACTGCAGGCCGGCAATTACCAGCAGATACGCATCATTCTGGCGAGCAACAACACGACCGTGGCCAATAACGCCTGCACCGGCGCCGCCAACTGCGTGGTGCTGAATAACGGAACGACCGGCACACTGCAGCTTTCCAGCGAAGCCACGACCGGAATCAAGATTCCATCGGGCCAGATCGCTGGCGGCCAGTTCACCATCGGAGCCGGGCAGACGGAAGACCTGGACATTGACTTTAATGCCTGCGCTTCCATCGTGCAGGAGGGCAATGGGCAATTTCGCCTGAAGCCCGTACTGCATGCCGGCGAAGTCAGCACCACGGCCACATCCATCAACGGCACGGTGCTGGATAGCGTGACCGGCAAGGCCGTCGCCGGCCAGGTGACGGTTGCACTGGAGCAGAAAGACGCGACCGGCGTCGATCGCATCTTTATGGCCGAGTCCGCCGATTCCTCCGGTGGCTTTACCTTCTGTCCACTGCCCGCAGGCACCTATGATCTGGTGATTGTGGCGGAGACATCCACCAACCTTGCGTACGCGCCCGTGGTGATTACTGGCCTGAGCCCGGGAGACACCGCAGGCTCGGTTGTTCTGCAGACCTCTGCGGCGACAGCTCCGGCCACAATTACGGGAAGCGTCACCTCACAGGGAGCGTCGAGCGCGATACCGGTAGATGCGCAGGTCAGCTTCCTGCAGCAAGTGGCGAATGGCCCGACGGTCACCATTCCGCTGTTGCCGAACGCCAATCAGCCATCCTCAATGCTGGCGCTCTCGACAACCGCAGGGAGCACCTGCGCCAATGGAACGGATTGCGCCGCCTATTCGGCGGAGATGTCCGCGTCACCGGCGTTCGTCGGGGCCTATGCCTCGAGTGGCGCCACGCTGGTGCAGGGAGCTGCGTCAGCAGCGGCCTACACCGTCGATGCCATTGCTTTCGTGCCTTCATCGGGCGGAACGCTTGATTGCTCACCCAGCGAGTTGAAGAGCAGCTCCGCCGTGATGCCCGTACCAGGCAGCTCGGTTTCAGCCGCAACGCTGGCATTTACCGGCTGCCAGTAGCTGCAGACTGGTTGTCCTGAACAGACCCCGGCGGACGGGAGACTATCCGCCGGGGTCTTCTTTTTTGCGGCTGAGTACAGTCCCTCCACGCGCCCGCTGACCTATCTTCGCGCCCCGATCCGCTGCCCGCACCTTTCTAGTTAACGGCAGAAATCCACAACAACAGAGCGCTGGCGAGTGGGCAAGAATGCCTTTGCGGCGACCCTCCGGAAAAAATCCTCAGTTTCCACAAAATTTTGTTGGACAAAAAACTCCTGTGCGATACAGTTGTGGACGAAAGTGGTCTAAAGTGGTGACTCGGGGGACAACTCAGCAGGATTCGCCGCCCGAGGCACCGCCCAGTGGAGTAACTCGACACAATGTTTCGCGGCAATCACCCAACCCGGATCGATGAGAAAGGCCGGTTGAAGGTGCCTGCCGAGTTCAAGCGCCATATTGACGAGAAGTACGGCGACAAGTTCTACATCACCAGCCGCGACGGACGCTCTGCCGAGGTCCACCCGCTGGAGGAATGGGAAAAGATCGAGCAGAAGATTGCGCAGATGCCCAGCTCCAGCCCGGCGAAGAAGAAGTTGATGAACCTGGTGAGCTACTACGGCCAGGTGTCGGAGATCGATCAGCAGGGCCGGTTGCTGGTACCGCAGATTCTGCGGGAGAAGGCCAACCTGATCGGGGATGTGGTTGTGTTTGGCAAGTTGACGTTTCTGGATGTGATGAACCGTGAAGCGTTCAACCAGGAGATTGACGCCAATCCGCTGACGGATGCGGACGGCGAGACGCTGGCAGCCTACGGGCTCTAGCGATGGACGATCAGGCCCCCCAGGGGGCGCACGGCCAGCAAGCGCGGCATGTGCCAGTTCTTTTCCAGGAAGCGATTGAGTATTTACGAATCCTGCCAAGCGGAACGTATGTAGACGCCACGCTGGGACTGGCCGGCCACAGCGCGGAGATTGCGCGAAGGCTGGGACCCGAGGGCCGGTTGATCGCGTTCGATCGCGATCCGCAGGCTCTGGAGCTGGCGCAGCAGCGGCTGAACAGCCTGCGGGCCGAACTGGGCGCGCAGATGCCGCAGGTGGTGCTCCACGGAGTGCCGTTTGCGGAGATGGCGCAGCATGTTTCTCCCGCAAGCGTCGATGGCATACTGGCGGACTTTGGCGTCAGCTCCATGCAGTTCGACACGCCCGGCAGAGGATTCAGTTTTCAGGCAGACGCGCCGCTGGATATGCGGATGGATACGCGCAGCGGAACGACTGCCGCACAAGTGGTAAATGAGGTCAGCGAGGAGGATCTCGCGAACCTGATTTACGAATTCGGAGAGGAAAGGAGGTCGCGGAGAATCGCCAGAGCAATTGTCAGGGCGCGACCGGTGACGACAACGGCACAACTGGCCAGGATCGTCCAGGGCAGCGCCCCGGCAATAAAAAGCGAGCGAATTCATCCCGCGACACGCGTCTTTCAGGCTCTCCGGATTGCTGTGAATGGCGAACTGGACCAGATCGCCGCACTGTTGCAGCAAGCCCCCGGGCTGCTGCGCGCCGGCGGCAGAATGGTGGCCATCAGTTTTCACTCGCTCGAAGACCGGATCGTGAAGGATGCGTTCCGGGACGGCAAGACGGCGGGAATCTGGCAGGTTCTCACGCCGCGGCCGGTAACAGCGGGCGACGAAGAGTTACGAAGCAATCCGCGTTCACGCAGCGCCAAACTTCGCGCCGCAGAGCGGAAGAAGGCGGAAGATGCACGACCGCCGCAGGAAAAAGTTTTTCGGCGAAGCTGGTGAATCCAGCCAAGCCGGAGCAAGTTCGGGCCGGGTTCGTCCCACCCTCTTTCAGGCGAAAGAAATTCAAGCAAGCATGTCCCTCCAGCTCAGCGAGCCTGGCCCGGAAAACACAAGGGACGCCGGAAGAGAAGGACGAAAAGAGATTGGGTCCGTGCAACGGCACGCGGCCAGTATCTGGCGGTAGAGGAATGCAAGTTCAGGATTCCCGCTGCTTGACCATCACCAACCATTTGTCTGCAGGGAGGAAATACAATGTCACACCTTTATAACTTCATCGATAACCACGGAGAGTTGTGGGGCGCAGTAGTTTTCGGCGTGCTGGCGATTGCGGCCTGTGTGGCGCTGGCGGCGGCACTCAATGGAGTGATGTAGACAACCAGGCGGAGACGCCACTTCCGGCCGAGCTTGCCCCCCGGGCTTCACCGGAAACCTTACAAGATTTCGAATCAGAGGCGCACCATGGCAACAGCACGAGTCTCAATTGAAGCTCTCCGGCAGCGGGGAACATGGACCGCAGAAGCGATCGAAGATCACAATCGCTGGCTCTTCGCCGCGCAGCAGCGCGCGCGACGCGGCCCCACCCCGGAGGTGTTCTTCAACAAGCGGCTCGACAACTCGCGCCTGGTCAAAAAGGACGATCCCGTTCGCAAGCGCGAACTGCGCAGCTTTTTTATCGCCGCTGTCTGCCTGTTTGTTCTCTGCATGGGCTATAGCTGGCAGCACTTCAGCTCCATCGAATACGGCTATCACATTGAGTCCGAGAAGGCGCAGTTGCGCCAACTGCAGGACCAGAATCGCGAACTGGCGCTGACCGAAGCGCAGTTGAGCAGCTCAGAACGCATTGACCGGATGGCGCGGCAGATTGGCATGGGCACGCCGCAGCCCGGGCAGATGCTGCTGCCAGACAACGCGACGGTTAATCCTGTTATGCCGGTACTGGCCTCGGTCTCGATGCCAGCCCTCCACCACGGCCGATAAAATCAGAGACATTGCCGGCTGTGGCCGGCGATGGATTCCACCAGGCGATGTGAAGACGGGATGAGCCAGAAACCGAGGCAATCTGCTTCAGCACCCATTCCGCGGCTGCGGTTTGCGCTGCTTATCGGATTGCTGGCGGTTTGGGCAATCGTGATAGCCAGCCGTCTGGTGTATCTCCAGGTCTTTCAACATAAGGAATATGCTGTCCGCGAGGCGCGGCAGCAGGAGCGCACGTTCGAGATTGCTCCGCGGCGCGGCATGCTGTACGACCGCGAGATGCAGCCGCTGGCCATGACCGTGCTGGCTGACTCCATCTACGCCGTTCCCAGTGAGATTTCCGACAAGTCCGCGGCCGCCGCGCGGCTGGCGCGGATTGTCCACCAGGACCCCACCGATCGCTTCACGACCGCTGCGGCTATCGATGCGCGTCTGAAGCGGTCGCGCGCCTTTGCATGGGTCGCGCGCAAGCTGGAGCCCGCAACCGCGCAGCGTGTCATGGCGCTGAACCTTAAGGGCATCTACATCCAGAAAGAATTCAAGCGCTACTATCCGGAGGATCAACTGGCGGCGCAGGTGCTGGGCTATGTGAGTCTGGATGACGATGGTCTGGGTGGCATTGAGCATCGTTTTGACGGCGTGCTGCACGGCACGCCGGGCCGCATGCTGACCGCCGTTGATGCACGCAGCCACAGCTACACTAGCACCGAGCGCGAGCCGAAGGCCGGTCAGGATCTGGTGCTGACTATCGACAGCCACATTCAGTTCATCGCCGAGAAAGTTCTGGACTGGAACATGGAGCGCACCCAGGCGCAGCGCGGCATGATTGTGGTGCAGGATCCAAATACAGGGCAGATTCTGGCGCTCGCCGTGCGGCCCACGTTCGATCCCAATCTAGGGCACAAGATTCACTCTTCCACGCTGCGCGATCCCGCGGTGAGCGATGTCTATGAACCCGGCTCTGTTTTCAAGCTGGCCACCTATTCCGCAGCCTTAGACAGCCAGGTCG
>JAKAUB010000065.1 GCA_021827845.1 Acidobacteriota bacterium
GAAATCCGATTGCGCCAGCAGGTCGTCCAGGCTTGTGAGCTCGGCCTGTAGTTCCCGCAACAGGACGTTATCCCGGCTCAAAAACGGGTCATGCGCCACAATCCGCATGCCAAAAGCCTGCGCGCGCCGCCCTGTGAGGAAGCCGATCTTGCCGGCTGCGATTATGCCCAGCGTTTTGCCGTAGAGTTCGGTGCCCACGAAGGCGTGGCGATTCCAATGTCCCGCCTTTGTGTCAGCATCGGCTGTGGGAATCATTCGAGCCAGGCACAGCATCATGCCGAGTGCTATCTCGGCCACGCTGATTGCATTCTGGTCCGGCGTATAGGCGACGGGGATGCCGTGCTGTCTGGCGGAGGCGACGTCAATGTTGTCGAGCCCGATGCCGGCGCGCCCAATCACCTTCAGCCCGCTGGCTGCAGCCATCAGCTGCGCGTCAACCTTTGTCTGGTTGCGGACGATGAGCGCCCGAAAGTCCGGAATTTTTTTCAGAAGGGTTTCGGGGGACTTCCACAGCTCCGGCGCAAATTCAACGCTGAAGGTCTGGCTGAGCGCATCGACGGCGGCTCCGCGAATATTTTCGCTGATCAAAATATCTGGCATAGGTTAGTCGCCGATCCCGCTCAGCGCAAACGGCACATGCAGCCGCGTGCACCACTGTTTAATCTCGCTCAACGTCTCTGCCGAAACGGGTACACCGGCGGCTTCGTTCTTCGCCGCATTTCGCGCGGAGCGCTCGCCGGGAACCAGAATTTCTTCGACGCCCTCGCGCTTTCTCGAACCCTTTATAGCATCGATCATGGCATCGGCCCGCGCCTCAAATTCCGCAGGATCAAGGAATGCAGCGATGTCGAACAGGCAGAAGAAATGCCCTACATCCTGCTTGCGGTCCAGATTTTTGTACATGGAACCGATCGCCGGGCCGACCGCCGCGCCCGAGAGGACGCTGCTGAACATCTCGACCATCAGAGCAAGCGCATAGCCCTTGTGGCCGGCCATTGTCAGCACGGTGCCAAGCAACGCCTGGCTGGGATCGGTCGTAGGCTGTCCGGCGGGATCGAGAGCCCATCCCAACGGAATTGGAACCTTCTTCTTCTGGGCTGCAATGATGTTGCCGCGGGCCACCGTGGACGTGGAAAGATCGACTTTCACCGGATAGCCTTTGCCGGTCGGGAAGGACGCCGCGATGGGATTGGTCCCGAAGAATGCGTCGTAGCCGCCCTCGGGAGACATCGCGGGTTCGCAGCCCGTCATCGCCAGCAGAATAAAGCCTTGCTGCGCGGCCAAATTGCAATAGAACGAAACCGCGCCGAAGTGTTGTGAATTCCGGAGCGTCGCTGCAGCCACGCCATGTTCACGGGCTAGCGGCATCAGCAGGTCAAGCGTCTTCCGCGCCTGCACCTGTCCCAGGCCGTTGCCGGCGTCAAGCGCCAGGACGCCGCCCTTGCGGCGTATCACCGACAGTGCGGCATCGGGAACAATCAGGCCGCGCTGCATGCGTTCCAGGTAAATGCTCAGCCGCGTCAGGCCATGGGTCGCCGTCCCGTGGAGATCGGCATCGACCAGCGCTTCTGCGAACATTGCAGCGTCCACGGACGGAACACCGGCCGCGGACGCCAATTGTGCTGCGAGTTGTTGCAGTTCCTGTTTGGGATATCTGTCCATGCAAACCAGCGAGCCGGTGAACCCGGGTTACGCGCTCCGGTACAGCTTGGTCATGACAAACTCCCGATGGCCCAGCGCCTCGGCTGCGGTCAGGCGTCCGTTTGCTGTGCGAACCACCATCTCAATCAGCGCGTCGCCCGCCTGGTCAAGCGTCATCTCGCCCTGCAGGATCTTCGACACGTCCAGATCGATGTGTTCTGTCATAGTGGCGACTGTCTTCGGATTGCCGGAGAGCTTGATGACCGGCTCAATGGGATTGCCGATGACATTGCCCTGACCGGTAGGGAACAGGTGAATGACGGCTCCGGACGCGGCCCAAAGCGTGACTGCCTCAGCAGCGGCGCTCGATGTATCCATGAACCACAGGCCCTTGTCGGCCGGTGCCTCCGCCGGTTTCAGGCAGCCGACGAACTTTGTCTTTTTACCGAGCTTCTCGACGTTGCCCAGTGCCTTTTCTTCAATCGTCGTCAGTCCCCCGGCAATGTTGCCCTTCGTCGGTTGAGACTCCGAGAGGTCATCTTTTTTCTGATTGAATACGAGCTTCGTGTAGTCCTCGAACGCTTCGAAGAATTGTTTCCGCACCGCATCGTTCGCGGCCTTGGCAGCAACAATGTGCTCCGCGCCCGTCAGCTCGCTGGTCTCACCGAAAGAAGCCGTGCCACCCTGGGCACAATGCTTGTCGATCAGGTTGCCGACGGTCGGGCAGCTCGAAAGGCCCGTGGTCGTATCCGACTCACCGCACTTCACGCTGATATAAAGCTCGCTCAGGTCGCATTCTGTGCGCTGCAGCTCGGAGGCCCACTGCGAGTATTCTTTCGCTTTGTAGGACGCGTCGGCAATGGTGCGAATGTCGCCCTTGCCTTCAATCGAGAATCCTGTGACTGGCTTGCCCGTCGCGGCAATGCCGTCGACAATGCGCTTGGTCCAGCCCTGCTCAATGCCGATCACAATCACGGCCGCCACATTGGGATTGCTGCCGGTGCCGATCATGGTCCGGAAGAAGAGGTCCAAATCCTCACCGAACTGCAGCCGTCCATAGGCATGCGGCAGCGCCAGCGTGCCTTTGATGTTGTTGGCGACGGCTTCGCAGGCCGCATTGGAGATATCGTCCACCGGCAAAATCACGACGTGATTCCGGACACCGACGCGGCCGTTCTCACGGCGGTACGCCCAAACCTTACGCTGCGCCATCTAAGCCCACCTCTTGGTCTTCAGGTTGTGAATGTGTACATGCTGGCCGGCCCGTATCGGCTGTACCACTTTGCCGATCACACATCCGTATTTGGTCACGGAATCACCCACGGCAAAATCCCTCAGGGCAATCTTGTGGCCGAGCGGTATGGCCTCCACCGTCTTCGCGGTCAGCGACTTGTTATCGGAAAGATTGCGGCCAGTGCAAGACATGCCGGCCTCCAGGTCAACGACGGCAACGCCGACATCGTCGCCCGCGTCGTGCGTCAGAAAATGAATCATGCGAGTCCCTTTCATCGAACCGTCGGCAAAGTATTTACACTCCGCCGATTGAGATATGTTTCGTTTCCAGAAATGCTTCCAGACCTTCTGTTCCCAGCTCGCGTCCCCAACCGCTCTGCTTTACTCCGCCAAAGGGCGCCAGACTGGTCGAAGGAGCCCCGTCATTGATGCCGATGGTGCCCGCCTCAATCTGTTCGGCGAGGCGGAACATCCGCCCCAGGTCGCGCGTCATCGCATAGGCGCTCAGGCCATACGGCGAGTTGTTTGCACGCCGAATCGCTTCGGCCTCGGTTTCAAAACTGACCACGGGCGCAATCGGCGCAAACGTCTCCTCGGTCATGCAGAGCGCCGTGTCAGGCGCGCCTTCGAGCACCGTCGGCTCCAGAAAGAATCCGGGCGAGCCGGCCAGACGCTTCCCGCCGGTCAAGATTTTTCCGCCAAGCTCAACGGCATTGGCAATCTGCGCCAGCGCGCCGTCCAGCGCCTGTTGATTGATGAGCGGGCCAACGTCGATACCATCGCCCAGCCCCGATCCCGTCTTCAGCGCCTCTACCGCGGGGACAAACTTATCCAGGAATTGCCGATAGATCGTTTTTTGGACGAATACGCGATTTGCGGCGATACAGGATTGGCCCGTATTGCGGAACTTCGCAATGATCGTCTCCTGCACGGCCCGGTCGAGATCGCAGTCGTCAAAGATCAGCAGCGGAGCGTGCCCGCCCAGTTCGAGCGACAGCGGCTTCACCTCAGCGGCTGCACCGCGGATGAGTAATTGCCCCACGCGCGTAGAACCCGTGAAGCTGATCTTGCGAATCTCCGGGCTGTTCAAAAAGCCATCGGCAATCATCGCCGGATCGCCCATCACGACCTGGAAAACTCCCGCAGGAACGCCCGCCGCCTCCATGCATTCTGCCAGGGCAACGGCACACAGCGGTGTCTGCGAAGCAGGCTTCAGAATCACCGGGCAGCCCGCAGCCATCGCCGGAGCGACCTTGCGGACCGACAGCACCAGCGGGAAGTTCCAGGGAGCGATGGCGCCCACCGGGCCGATCGGCGTCTTCACGACCAGGTGCCGTTTGCCCGCTGCCTGGTTTGGAATCGTGCGGCCATAGGCGTGCCGCACCTCTTCCGCAAACCAGCGCAGATGATCCTCCGACATGTCCACTTCGCCGCGGCTTTGCGCGATGGGCTTGCCGTTCTCCTGCGTCACTGTGTATGCAATCTCTTCGCGCCGGGCTTTCAGTGCATCTGCCACGGCGTGCAGCATGGCGCCGCGATCTTTCGCAGTTCTGGCGCGCCATGCCGGAAAGGCAGCCGCCGCGTGCCGAATCGCGTCCGCCATCTGCGCGGCATCCACGGTACTGACCTGCGCAAATGGTTCGGCGGTGGCGGGGTTCACAACCCGAACTCGCCTCTCTGTTTCCACCCATTGTCCGTTCAGATACAGCTTGTAGGCGGGCAGGGAACTGCCGCCGCCGGCCGCGGACTTCTGGTTTGCAGTACGCTCACTCACAGCTCACCCTACCCATTTGGGGACAAAATTCCCCTGTCTGGCCTGGCTCTCGATCATCTGGCGCGCGCCGGCCACGTGGCGCCGTGCCAGCCGCTCTGCTTCTTCTGCGGAGTTCTCCTCGATGGCCTGGATGATGCCCAGGTGCTCGTCATGGATGATCTGCGGCTCACGCGAGGCTCGCACCGTCATGCCTAACACGCGGTATGTTTCGGCCAGCCGCAGCAGAATGTTGTTCCGCGATAGTTCAATGATGTGAAAGTGCAGCTTGCGGTCCAGCGTTCCCATCTCCTGCGCCTTGTTCTCGTGCGCCAGCCGGAAAATATCGTCGGCCATCTTTCGCAGCTCGGTAATATCCGCGCGGCCCGCGTGGTTGCAGGCCAGACGTGCAGACAGGCCTTCCAGCACTTCGCGGATCAGATACGCCTCGGAGATGCGGGACGCATCCAGATCGCCGACAAAGACGCCCAGATGGTCGATGGACTCCACCAGCCCCAGCCACTGGAGTTCGAGCAGCGACTCCCGTACCGCGCCCTGCGCCACGCCAAGTTCTTTCGCCAGGCTCTGCTGGCTCAGCCGTTCCCCTGGCTTGCTTTCGCCGGAAAGAATGCGCCGCTGAATCTCTTCCCGAACGTGGTGCCGTGCTACCCGTGCCTTCATCGATTGCCCCCGCGCCATCCGTACATTCGCTGCAAACGCAATTATCACCAATCCTACGGATGCCAAACCACCTGCAAGAGACGCGCAAGCCGGCGAAATGTTTCTGCCTGCCGGCCGAAATAGAGGCTTACATGATGGGGCATTCCCGCATGCAGCAGCCGGTCAAAGCGCTCCGGGATCGGCTCGCCCGTAAACTCCACCTGGGTGCTGTTCCCCGTCACCTTGCGCCGCGGTGTTGTCGAGCGGCCTTCAAACGCGGTCATGTGATAGTCGTTATCGCACCGCCAAAGCCGCATGACGGTCACATCCTGATCGGGCCGCAACTGGCCATCGACAACCAGGGGTTTGGCAATGTTGAAGTGCTGCCCGAGCGTGGGTTCGGCCTCGCTGCCGATCGCGTGGCACATATCGAGCGGCGCCATCCCTGGGTGCCAGAACAGTACGCTGTTCGCATCGTGCTCCAGCCAGTCTGTCAGAAAGCCCGGCCCAATCCCCAGCGAGGAGCTCATCAGGCTGGCGATGGAGCCATCCACATCGCCCTCAATCGCAATCGCATGGCCGGCGGAGCTGAGCCGCGAAACCGCCAGATAGGGCCACTGGCCCAGCATATTCGGAATCTCCGGCCAGCACTGGAGCGCCAGGGCGTGCAGGCTCTCTTCCTGCATCAGCTCCAGCATGGCCAGGTAGACGCGTGAGTTCACGTCCAGCGTGTCCTCGGAAACATCCACAGCGCGAAGGCCCAGCTTGCGGACCGCAGCGACGTCCTGATCCACAGCGGCCTGATTGATTCCGCGGACTCGGTCAATGTACTGCGGCAAGCTAAGCGGGTGCAGTTGAATCCCTAGTTTGCGGCGCAGCATAAACGGATCGGACGCCAGATCGATAAAGCCGGGGACATGGGTTCCGACGACGCCCACCTTGGCATGGCGGAGGTACCGATGCGTGCGGCATAGCGCAATGGCGCGCACCAAGTCGTGCTGCAGGGCCGGGTCGTCCGGCGCTCCATAGACGAACTCAAAGGGATGATCCGCCTGACGCAGCACAGAGGCCCACAGATGCTGTCCCACCAGCGAACACGAGCTCACTTTGCCATCCGTCGGCCGCTCGGGCGTCGCCCACAGAACGATCGGATCCTGCCATTTCTGGGTGACCGTCAACGCCAGCTGGCCGTTTCCAATGGAGGGCTGCAGCACCAACAGCGCCTGGCAGTGCGCGGCTTGAATGTCCTTCAGTGCCTCTGCCAGCGTGGCGTCATCGACAACATGCTTGTTGGCACCGACCGTGGGAATTCCGAACCGTTGCATCGCGGCCAGGCTCTTTTCGAGCATGACGCGGTTCCATTCCTGATCGAAACCCGGACGCTTGCGGCCGAGCAT
>JAKAUB010000252.1 GCA_021827845.1 Acidobacteriota bacterium
GTATGCGCTCTATGCGGGCGATGCCAGCTCGGCTCCAACGCTGCTGCCGGAAGTGTTGACGCGGTCGATTGTGCTGGACGCGCTGGCCAAATTACCGGCACCTTCGAAGTAACGTGTTCCGGCTATCACATCCGTAACGGAAGCTGCTGATTCCCGCACAGCATCAGCGCCGTTGGTTTCCGCGACGCACACGCGCAATCTCTTCCATGCGTTCCTGCAATTGTTTTTCGCGCCCACGGCCTGACGGTTCGTAGTACCGCCGGCCCGCGAGGTTTGGCGGCAGGCATTCCATGTCCGACACGGCGCCGGGCTCATCGTGCGCGTAACGGTAGTCCTTGCCGTAATCCAGTTCCCGCATCAGGCGGGTGGGCGCATTGCGTAAATGCAGCGGAACAGGTTCAGCGCGGCTGTTCTCGACGTCCGCAGCCGCCGCGCCAAACGCGTGATACAGGGAGTTGGACTTAGGCGCCAGCGCCAGATAGACGGCTGCCTGAGCCAGAGCCAGATCGCCTTCGGGTGAGCCAAGAAACTCCATGGCATCGCGTGCTGAGAGCGTGAGATTCAGGGCTTCAGGTGCCGCCAATCCGATGTCTTCCACCGCCATGCGCACCAGCCGCCGCGCAAGGTACATGGCGTCTTCGCCCGACCGGATCATTCGCGTCAGCCAGTAGAGGGCCGCGTCGGCATCGCTGTTGCGGATGGATTTATGCAGCGCCGAGATCAGGTTGTAATGCTCTTCGCCGCTTTTGTCATAGAGCAGAGTCTTCTGCTGCAGCGCCGCGGTCAGTGTCTCCTCGTCCAGCTGCGGCTTGTTCTGCGAAACTGCCAGCCGCGCTGCGGCCTCCAGCACGTTGTATGCGCGGCGCATGTCGCCGTTGGAATATGTAGCGATCGACCGCAGCTCCGTCTCCGCAGCCGTTACTCCCAAGGCTCCCAATCCGCGCTCGCTGTCTGCCAGCGCGCGCTCCAGTAGCCGCATCACCTCTTCGTCTTCCAGCGCTTCCAGCACGTACACGCGGCAGCGGGAGAGCAAGGCCGCATTCAGCGCAAAGGAAGGATTTTCCGTCGTCGCGCCAATCAGCCGGATGGAGCCCCGCTCCACCCAGGGCAGAAAAGCGTCCTGCTGGCTGCGGTTGAACCGATGGATTTCATCGATGAAGAGGATGGTGCGCATTCCAGCCGACGCCGCGCGATCGGCCTCCGTCATCACCTGCTTGATCTCTTTAATACCGCTGACCACGGCCGAAAACTCAATGAACGTGGACTGCGTGGAGTGCGCGATGATCTTCGCGAGGGTGGTCTTGCCCACGCCCGGAGGGCCCCAGAGAATCATGGAACTGGCCTCGGCGCTCTCCAGTTGCGCTCGCAGCGCCTTTCCCGGTCCCAGCAAGTGATGCTGCCCGGCAAACTCCGCCAGCGTGACAGGGCGCATCCGCTCGGCCAGCGGCCGCTGTTCTGCAGCAGGGCGCGGACCGCGCTTCGCTGGGATCGGATCGAAAAGGCTCATCACACTGCTCCCTGACGGCTGGCCGCATACAGTAGGATGGCCGCCGCCGTGGCGGCATTCAGCGATTCCACCGGACCCGGACACGGAATGTGCAGCATGCCATCGCACAACGCGGCGACCGGCCTGGACAGGCCCGACCCTTCACTGCCAATGACTAGCGCCCAGCGTTCTCCGAGCGCTGCCTGTTCGATCGATGCCCCTTCATGGGCGGCGCAGCCGTAGATTGGGATTCCACCTTCCCGCACGCGTCCAAGGACCTGCGGGCCGGCCAGCGGCACCACCGGCAGCCGGAAGCTGGAGCCGGCCGAGGCGCGCAGAACCTTCTGGCGCCACGGCCCCACAGCCGGAGACAGCAGCAAGACCCCCGTCGCGCCGAAGGCCTCCGCCGTGCGGATGATGGTGCCCGCATTGCCGGGGTCCTGAATGCCGTCGAGGATGATGAGTCGGGGAGCGACCGCGGCCAGCAGCGCGTCGAGTATCCACTGCGGCTGGCGGACGATGGCGGCGACCCCCTGCGGTGCCTGTGTCCCGCAAACACTGGCGAATACGCCGCCGGGTACGGCCAGCACGGCATCGGCGGAAAAGGGTGCGCCATTTTCGAGCCAGGGATGGCCCTCGCGGAGAAACAATGTTCGGACCGGTAGCCCGCTGCGCGCGGCCTCCCGCAGCAGATTTTCGCCTTCGATCGCCAGCCAGCCATCCTCGGGCCCGCGGTCCGCCAGGCGCTGCCGCAGATCTTTCAGCCGCGGGTTCTGCCGGCTGGCGACCCGCTCGATGGTAAAGGTTGCTCCGCGCATGTTCTGGCGCGATTCTACCTCCGATGCAGGAGGGCCCGATACGTTGGGTAGGCCGCAGCCTGCTGCGTGGCGTGTCTGTTCTGCCACGGTATGATGGAGGGTACTGCGCACCGCTGAAGGTTCGCGGCGCCATTGCGAATCCACGCCGCGAACCGGCCGCTCCGGAGAGAACTTTGTCAGCCGAACTGTTGCGCGTGCATCCGGACGAGCCGGAGCCCGAAAAGGTTGAATACGTGGTGCAGTGCCTGCAGCAAGGCAACGTAGTCGGCATGCCGACCGATACGTTTTACGGGCTTGCGGTCGATCCCGTAAACCTTCGCGCCGTCGATCAGATCTACGTGCTGAAGTCGCGTATGCGGCACAAGCCCCTGTCGCTGCTGCTTGCGGAGGTGGCGCAAGCCTACGAGATTGCCCGGAACTTGGATGGAAAGTTCGATCGCCTGGCCGAACGCTTCTGGCCCGGTCCGCTGACGATAATTGTCCGCGCTGGCACGCGGCTGCCGCTGCGCGTTACGGCGAACACCGGAAACGTCGCGCTCCGTGTGCCGGATGCGGCGATTCCGCGTGCCGTGGTCCGCAAGCTGGGTCTGCCAGTGACGGCAACCAGCGCCAACATTATGGGCGCGCCGGAATGCACCTACGCCGTGGGCGTGCGCGATCAGCTGGGCGACCGGATTCCGCTGATCGTAGACGGTGGTCCCACCGCGCGCAGCGCGCCGACGACCATCGTGGATCTTTCGGGCGCTCCGGGAAACTGGCAGGTTCTGCGCGAAGGTGCCATCGCCACGCATGAGATCGCACTGGCGCTGCAATAGGCAGCCTCCCCTCGCATGCCATCGGGATTCGCGGGCGGTCCACGGCTGCTGGAAGGGAACGGCATGGTTCGCTGGAAACTCGCCATCGTTCTGCTTCTGCTGATCGCCGCAGCCGCTGCGACCGTCTGGTTCTGGACGCTCTTCTGGAAGATCAATCGCGCTTCGGTTGGCCAGCCCCTGCAGCCGGCTGACGCCATCGCCGTCTTCGGCGCAGCAGAGTATCGCGGACGTCCATCCCCGGTGTTGAATGCTCGCCTGGAGCGGGCGCTCGATCTTTATCATCGCGGCTACGCTCCTATCATCATCACGCTGGGGGGCGGAGGGGATCCGCAATACAGCGAGGGCGGCGTAGGGCGCAACTTTCTGCTGGCTCACGGCGTGCCGGACGATCGCATCATCGCTGAGACGCAGAGCAGCGACACCGAGGAGTCGATTCAGCGGCTCGCAGGCATCGCGCGCGAGAACCATCTGCAGACAATTCTCGCCGTGAGCGATGGAACCCATCTCTTCCGGATTGCGGCCCTGGCGCGCGCCGCCGGGTTGAACGTCCGCGTGACGCCGCGCGAGACTGGCCATTCAATCCCCGGCGGCGACATTCTTCTGCGCTACGCGCACGAGATGGCGAGCTACACCCTCTGGCGCATGCATCTGCACTAGCTCACCGGAGGCGTGCCTCTAGCATTCAAACCCTGACACCCCGTGCCGAGGCTCATGTATGATGGCGGCCATGAAACGTCTCGCCCTATTCGCAATGCTGTTCGCCGCTCTCTTTGTCCCCTGTCTTGCTGCGCCGGCCCAGGCCGCGCCCGCCAACAGTGGAACCGCCAAGATTCTTCTGCCCGATGCCACCGCCAAACTAATGCCGCCCAGTGTCTTTTTCAGCGGCCAGGTCGCGCCGGTGCAAATGCGCAACACCTACGGGCTGCAGTTTGGGGACAACATGGTGGTGTTGGCCGGACTGGTGGACAGCAGCGGCTACTCCAGCGGAATGCAGGTGAAGTATCAGGGCTATCTGTTGAGTGAGGTTCCGCTGACAATCGAAGGCCAGACGCTGCCCGCGGGTGCGTACGGCTTCGGCTTCGTCGCGCCGCATTCGTTTCTTGTCATGGATCTCGGTGGCCATGATGTACTGCGCGTGGATTTTCACATGGATCCGAACCTGGCTCGGCCGCGGCCGCTGATGATCGCCCCAAGCGGACAGCCGCGCAGCTATCGCCTGGTCGCCAACCGCCGTTATGTGACGATTCGGCGCAAGTAGCCGCCGCTACTTCGGGCAATTACATACTTGACACAATTCTCGCGCGCTTTCGGACCTTCGTGGTATTAGCGTTTCACAGTATTCCACCTCGAATCAACTATGGCAAAACCACGAAGTAAAAGAAAGCGGCAAACGCAACAAGGAAAACAAAACTTCTCCCGGCCGCAGCAATCCAAAGCGCAAAATCTTGCAAATAATCCCTCCACAACTCGGAAAATGCTATGGAAAAAACTGGTTAAAGGGGCGTTGTCCCTGTTTGGACTCATCGGCGTAGCGGTGGGTTTATTGGTTCTATACCCGTGGCTTGCGATAAATGAAGACTACGCATCCGACTTCTCCAATCCATACAATGCGTCATTTTCCGTGACAAACGAAGGCTATGTACCACTGCTAGACCTGTCCGCAACATGCACGGCTGGATTTGAGATGCTAAACCCAGGATCGCCACGCGGACTGCCGCTTAAGACCACCACTACGTATGAGCATTTTGCTCCACAATTAAAGTATAAGCACCGCGCATCCATTCCGTGCGACCACAATGTACTTGCGAATGGCCATCTAATTAAGCCCGGAGCGACTCTCACAATCCAAATAAGTTATCGTCTTCCAGTACTTAAAATCCGCCGCCATCAGGAGTTCCACTTCTGGACTCAATTGTGGTGGGACAACACCTATCACTGGAAATATGACAACTGATGTGCGTCAAATATGTAGCCGCCGCTACTTCGGCGCACCGGACCCCTCGACCACGGTAAGAAAACGGTCGGCGCTGGACTGCGCCGCAGGATAGCGGAACGTCTCGCTCAATCCGCTGGGCCAGCGCACGGCGACGCTGTCAATGTGGTTGCAGTTTCCCAGCCCGAAATGCAGCCGCATGTCATTGTTCGATAGATAGCTGGAACCGCTGCGCACTTCCTGCATCCACCGCCGGCCGCAGGCAGCAACGGTGACCTGCGCGCCAATGCCATCCCGGTTGGACTTTGTACCGCGCGTGATGACGCCGAGCCAGTGATTTTTGTTCGCGGCCTGATTCACTAGCAGCATGGGGTGGCTGCTCATGTTGTTCACGACGGCGGAGACGCGCCCATCGTTCCAGAAGTCTGCAACCGCCAGCCCGCGGCTGGATGCGGGCGTGGTACAGCCGGGGCCACACTGCTTGCTGAAATCTTTGAAGGTGCCGTTGCCCGCATTCCAGTAGAACAAGCGCGGCTCTTCGTAGGTCGATCCGAGATGCGCCGTATCCACTTCCGGGTAGACGTGACCATTCACGATCAGAATGTCCGGCCGTCCGTCATTGTCAAAGTCAGCGAACATTGTGCCCCAGCCCAGATACTGCGTATTGAAGCCGAGACCTGCGGCGTCGATCGATGGCGTGAAGGTGCCATCGCCATTGTTCTTGTAAAGGGAACTCGTATCGTCGGAGAAGTTTGTCTTGAAGATGTCTTCCAGACCATCGCCGGTGTAGTCGCCAATGGTTGAGCCCATCCCTGCCTGTTCGCGGCCGTCCTCGTTGTACGCCACGCCGGCGTCTGCGGCCACATCTGTAAAGGTCCCGTCCTTGTTATTGCGATAGAGAATGCTGGGGGTGCTGTCGCACGCAATGTAGATGTCCGGCCAGCCGTCATTGTTGTAGTCCAGCGTGGATATGCTGAAGCAATAGTGGCCATCCGTTTTGAGAATGCCGGAGCTCTGGCTCACGTCCGCAAATTTTCCATTCCCCAGGTTGTGATACAGAATGTTCGGCGAATGCGGCAGCCCGCGTGGCCCGCACATAACCGGCGTGCCTTTCCAGATACACATCACACCCTCGCCCGGCTTCGGAATGGTGGCCAGGTCAAACTTCACATAATTCGCAACGATCAGGTCCAGCTTGCCGTCGCGGTCATAGTCGACGAAGGCGCAGCCTGTGCCCCAATCCTTCCCATTGCCCGCCACGCCGCTTTGCTGGGAAACATCCTTAAATGTGCCGTTGCGCTCGTTGTGATACAGGCGGTTCTTGCCGTAATAGGTCACGTACAAATCGTCGTATCCATCGTTGTCGTAATCGCCTACGCACACGCCCTGGCCCCAGCCAGAGCCTGTGAGCCCCGCCTGCTTCGTCACATCGGTAAACGTGCCGTCGTGATTGTTGTGGTAGAGATGCGACGTGGGAGCGCCCGGTGTATCGGTGTCTTCGCCCAGCTTCTGACCGTTCACGACAAAGATGTCGGGCCAGCCATCGCGATCGTAATCGAATACCGCAACCCCGCTGCCGGTCGTCTCAATAATGTATTTTTTTGAGTCGACGCCGCCGTTCACGTTCAGCATCTTCAGGCCGGCTTCCGGCGCTACATCCACAAACCATGCTGGCCCGGGATGCGCATCGTTTGGCGGATAGGGCTGACGGGTACGATGACTGGAAGGCGCAGCGGTGGCTGTACGCTGTGCGATGGCGCACGCCATGCTGCAGAAGACCAGCAGAAGCAGCGTACCGCAAAGTTTCCCGCCCTCCCGCATGCGGCCATGCTATCACGCAAAATTTCCCGCCATGGCTCGCGGTATGCTGAGTCGTGATGCGCCGTTTCTTCCTTTTCGCTTTCATTCTCTGCGGTGCTGCCGGCGGATGGGCACAGTCAAAGACACCGTCTGCGCCGCAGCCCACGGACAGCGCTGCGCAACCATCGGGAACCGTCGCCGAGGAGCAGCAGAAACTCGCTCGCGGCGATACGCAGGCGGCGATTGCCATCCTGCAGCCCTTGGCTGCGGCCAATCCTCCGGCGAAAGGCGCAGCCCGTACGCTGGGCCTTGCGTATTACCGCAGTGGCAAGCTGCTGGATGCGCTGCAGGCGTTTACCGACGCAGAGAAGCAGGATCCCAGTGACATGGAGTCTGTGCAGATGCACGGACTGACGCTGTATCGCCTGGGGCGGCCGGCGGATGCCATCCCGTATCTTGAGCGCGTGCGGCATTGGATGCCGAATGCGGATGCGGACGCGAATCACGTTCTCGGTCTGTGCTATCTGAACGCCCGGCAGTACGACGCCGCCCGCAAAACATTTGCTCTGCAGTATGGCGTGGGCCCGGACACCGGCGCGGCCTACCTGCTGCTGGCACAGATGCTGATGCAGGCCAATCTGCCGGAACTGGCGAAACTCGATGCCCAGCATGCGCTCACGCTGGCGCCGAATCTGCCATTGGCGAACTTCGTCATTGGAGAGGTGGACCTCTTCAAGTCCGATCCCAACGGCGCGCTGGCGGCCTTCAACGCGGAACGCATGATCAACCCCGCCTATCCGGACACTTACGATCGCCTCGGGGATGTGTATCTCCGCCTGGGGCAGTATCAGCAGGCGCAGGAATCGCTGACTCGCGCGCTTTCTCTCACCACGGCCAGCACCGGGCCGTTCATCCTGATGGGTAAGGTGCTGCTACGGCGGAAGGACCCAAAAACGGCCGCCATGTATCTGCAGCACGCCGAGAAGATGGATCCCGGCAATTACATGACCCACACGCTGCTCAGCCAGGCCTACCGCGCCATGGGGGATACTGCTCGCGCGGATCAGGAGATGGATGCAGCTTCAAAGATCCACGCGGCCAGCCAGTTGCAATTGCAGCCGGTACGTTAGGTGGGCGCAGAGATCCCCTAGTGCGTATGGAGGGCAACCAGATGCGTTTGCAGCGGGACGCCGCCGGCGATGGTGGTCTCCAGGACTGCTTCAAATGGGCGGACAGTGTGATGCGGGAACTTCGCAGCCTGGAATAACTGCTGCACCGATTGCGGCTGACTGACGAACTCCACCGCAGCCTGCGTCCCGAACGTCGTCAGTCCGCTGCAGGTCAAAATCCATTTCCCAGGCTCAACGCCGGGCAGCAGCGCAACGATTGCGTAATCCCGCGTCAGCGGATGCTCCGGCCGCGAGAATGCGTCGGGTTCTCCGGGATGCGGGTTGCGGTTGACGATCACCGATTGATCCTTGATCGTTGCCAGCGCGAAGTCAGAGGTATCCGGCAGCACGCGCAGGGAAGGGTTCTCGGCGCGCGAGCCGATGAACACCAGATTCTTCATCCGCGCTTCGTCCCAGGTGACTAGCAGACTGCGCTTCAAGATGAATTGAGCATGATGTGCGTCAAAGAGCTGCGTCAGGTCATAGACCGCCGCGGCCTCGCCAATGCCCGTGTAGGTGTCCACCCGGTCTGGTGTGGTTTGCTCGCCGGCCGCTGCGTAGCGCAAACCCTGCTTCGAATTTCCGACAAACACAGCATTGCTGTAGATGATGAGGGGTGTATCACCGGTGAAAAACGGTGCCCACAGGGCTTCCAGGGCTTGATTTGCTTTGGGAACTGGAGCGGCCGCCGTGGCGCCGCGTGTTAAGCTCCTGCGTCCCAGGAAGAAGGCTGCGACGATGAGCGTCGCCAGCACGATCGCTCCAAGCCCCAGCAAACGCCAATCCGTCCGAGGTGGCGGGGGCGCCGCAATTGCCCGGATGGGTGCAGCGGCGGCAACACCGGTGGACTCGTTGCCGATTTCTGTCGCGGCTCCATGCGCGGGCCGGAAGATCGGCAGGTAATGTCCCTTGGGGATTTCGACAATCAGCTCTTCCGCGCTGCCCTCTTGCGCAAAATACTCCGACAGCTTCTGGCGCAGAAGCCGGGCATTCGTTCGCACGATGCTGTCTTCACTGCAGTTGTATCCCGGTGCGCGTCCAAAAACGTTGATGCCGACCTGCTGCTCCGTCGCATCCTCCGGAGCGTTCCGGATCGCACATTCCGTCACGTAGAGAAGAAAATCCCGGAGCCGGGCGGTCGAGCGAAAGCCGGAGCTGTGGACGATGCGCTGGACGAGCTGCCATCGCGAATCCTCCGATGCAAACGCCGGCTTTTCTGAAATTGCGGAAGGGCTCAACATTGGAAACCTGCGCCTTCAGGCCGTTATACACGTGTTACGTGACCGTGAACAACATTCCGCCCGGCCTCTTCCGCTTATAGAACTGCATCCGAAGGCATAACAACGGGCCTCGGCCGCGCCATGCGCGCTTTTCGGCCATCTGCCCGTGATGACGAAAAACAAAAGAGCAGAAGGACGCCCACTCGCCACCTTCTGCAGGCGCATTGAACGCCCGGCGGTTGTTTCGAGCGGCAGCTGATTTGGAGGCAATATGATGCGGCATCTCTCGGCTCGGCCGAATTCCCTGAAATCCCTGACACTTTCCCCAGACAGCTCGCGAGACATGGACCATCGCGGCATTTTTGTATGGGCGCTCGCCGTGCTCTTGCTGCTGGGGTTTGCTGTCAGGCCTCCACAAGCCAGCGCTCAGGCTGTCTATGGGTCGGTCTACGGGACCGTTACGGATACCACTGGAGCGGTGATTCCGGGCGCGAAGATCACCGTTACCGACATCAGCAAGAACGTCTCCGTCTCCGTTATGTCGAACTCCTCCGGCGACTACCGTGTGGATAAACTCATTCCTGACACGTATCGCGTGGAGGCTTCCGCCCAGGGCTTCAGCACGGCGACGGTCGAAAGCGTCGTCGTTTTCGCTGACACGCAGCCCAAGGTGAACCTGCAACTGGCGGTCGGCGGCACTGCGAACGTTGTGCACGTCACCACCGCGGCACCCCTGCTGGTCACAGACCGAGCGGATGTCAGCACCATCCTGAACGCCCGCGCTCTCGAGAATCTGCCCAACCTGAACCGCAACTTCACATCGTTCGAACTGCTGACTCCCGGTACCACCTACATCGGCTGGAACGTGGGGCAGGCGACCAATCCCCAGCAGAGCCAGCAGATTGAGATCAACGGTCAATTGCCCTTTGCAACTGGCTACCAACTGGACGGAACCGACAATCAGGATCCGATCGAAGGTGTTGCGGTCATCAATCCAAACCTGGACGCCGTATCCGAAATGAAGGTGACGGCGCAGAACTATCAGGCTGAGCTGGGCGGCTCCGTCGCCGGAATGGTGACCGCACAGACGAAATCCGGCACGAATCAGTTTCATGGTTCGGCGTTTGAGTTTCGCCGCACCGATGCTCAGCAAGCGCGCGACCCGTTCACGGAATACGCAAAGAATCCTCTGACGGGCCGCTTCATCAGCCCCAACGAGCAGAACATGTTTGGCGGCTCCATCGGCGGCCCCATCCGGAAAGACCGCATCTTCTTCTTCGGCGATTATCAAGGGGTCCGGCAGAAGACAGGCAGCGCCGTAGTGACGACCGTTCCCACGGCAACCGCGCATAACACCTGCATCTCTGGCGGCAACTGCGATCTAAGCGATTATCTGAACCCTTCACTTGGCGGCGGTCCCCAGTTCACCGTTTACGATCCCGCAACCGATCAAACATCCACGGCCGGCCGCACCCCGTTTACGGGAAACATTATCCCGGCCACGCGGCTGTCAGCGCCGGCTATCAACCTGATGAAGCTGATGCCGCTGCCCAATACCGGAAACGGCAGCATCGTGAATAATTACGTTGCCTCCGGATCGGGAATCTTCAACACGGATCAGTTTGACGTCCGCGGTGATGTTCAAACCACGCAGCGCTTCCACTCGTTTGGCCGCTATACCCGCTTTAACTCATCGCTCTCGGGTGCGCCTTACTTCGGGGCTGCCGGCGGAGCTGGCTTTGGCGCCGGTGGATTTGCCGGAACGGACACCGCGCTGGATCAAAGTGTGGCCGCGGGTGGTGATTATGTCGTTTCCTCCAAGTGGGTGACCGACTTCCGGTTTGGCTGGTTCCGTATTCACATCAACGAAGAAGGACCGGACTATAACAAGCCGCTGGGTAACGAGCTGGGGATTCCCAATGCCAATGTCGGCGACCTGGCGCTGAACGGCGGTCTGCCGCAGTTCAACATCGACATTCTTAGCAACGGCAGCAATGGCAGCAGCAATCTTGAGATGGGTACCTCCGCGAACCAGTTCTTGCAGACGGAGAATCAGTTCCAGGCCGTGAATAACTGGACGCATGAAGCAGGGAACCACACCATCAAGTTCGGCGCTGACCTTCGCTATGCCATGAACCATCTGGTCGGGCTCGACAATAATAATGTCCGCTCCGGCAACTTCCACTTTGCGGCATCCCGCACCGCCGGCCCTCCCGTTGGTTCCGCGCCTTCACAAGGGCTCGGCTTTGGAACCTTTGTTCTCGGCGATGTCACAAGTTTCCAGCGCACGCAGACGCAGAACACAAATGCGCAGGAGCGCCAGAAGCGCGCGTTCCTGTATGCGCAGGATCAGTGGCGCCCCACCAGCAATCTGACCGTGAATTATGGACTGCGCTATGACATGTTCTTTCCGGAGTCTGTGAACGGAAAGGGTCAGGGCGGTTTGCTGGATCTCAATACCGGAGACATCCGCATCGCCGGCTATGGTCCGTACGGGACGAATCTCAATGTCGCCAAAAACTGGACAGAGTTTGCGCCTCGCATCGGTGTGGCCTGGCAGGTGCTGCCGCGTACCGTGGCGCGGGCCGGCTACGGCCGCGCGTATGGCATGGGATGGTCGGGAGACATCTTCGGCGAAGTTCTGACCTTCTCCTACCCGACGCAGGTCTCGCAAAACATCAACCCGGTGTCGAATGCCGCTTCGATCTTCCAGTTGTCGCAAGGGCCTCCGGGATATACGTTCCCGACAATCCCTGCCAGCGGTAACTATCCTCTGCCAAATGGCGTCGGCGTGCCAACCCGCCCGCTGCGCATGCGCAACCCAACGGTAGACGCCTGGAACGTAGCCATTCAGCAGCAGCTTACGCCGACCACGTCGCTGCAAGTCAGCTACATTGGCACGCACGGCATCCACAACATGTTCGACTCGTCCAACCAGGCCAGCCCGAACCAGCCGACTATAACGGGTTTCAACAACTGTAAGTCGGCGGCCGGATGTCCCTCGCAATTCATCAATCCCGCCACGGGGCTGCCATTCACCCAGAGCGATCGCCGGCCGTACTACGATGGCGCTGCGCAGCAGTATCTTGGGCTCGGCTACGGTCATCCTTTCGGATGGACGCAGGACCTTCGCTATAACGCGAACGAAGCGACCACCAGTTATGAGGCGCTCCAGACCGTATTCCAGAAGAGCTACTCGAATGGTGTGCAAGTGCTGGCCCACTACACGTGGTCCAAAGCACGCGCGCATGAGTCAGACTATTTCTTCAACGATCCAGCGGCAGACTACGGCGACAGCTATTACAACCGGAAGAACGTGTTTGTGATGACAGGGAACTGGAACCTGCCGTTCGGTCATAACCAGGCGTTCGGCGGGGCCGTTTCAGGGGTGGCGAATCAGATCATCGGCGGCTGGTCGCTGAATGGCGACTGGACGTGGGCGAGTGGTCTTCCATTCACGCCCTCCTACTCGCTTTGCACGGCGGACCAGGATATCGATGGTCAGGGCGGAACACTTTGCCGTCCGAATAATGCCCGCGGGGCCAGCTACGGCCTGGGCGCGCAGGGCTTCAATCCACTAACCCACAGCAACCGCTACTTCAACAACGTTCCGCTGCTGGCCTTCAACGGCGCCGTGGAAGGGCCGTATCAGCGGCCGGCGTTCGGTACGTTCGGTAACATTCAACGCAACTCGCTGACCGGGCCCGGCATGATCGACGTTGATGCTTCCGTCACGAAGGCATTTCTGCTTCCGCGCGGCGTCAACTTCCAGCTCACCGCACAGGCGTTTAACGTCTTCAACCATCCAAACCTCGGACAGCCCAGTTCCTGTGTGGACTGCGGCACCAGTTCCGGTCTGGTCAACGACATCGTCGCATCACAGAACGGGAGCTCGATGCGCATCCTGCAGTTTGCCGGAAAGTTTCAGTTCTAGAATTTAAGCAGAGCGGCCAGGCCGCGCAGGGACCCCGCGAGTGGAAGTCTCAAACAATCCGGAATCGCGGGGAACCAGGCGCTGCCTTCGTGGCGGATTGCTGTTGGCCTCGCTCGCTTTGGCACCGGTGCTACGGGGGCAGCCAGCGCCTGTCAGCATGCGGAGGCAAACGCCAGCCATGGCCGGCCACTATGACCCAGTCGCCAATCCCGGCGCCACCGTAATCATGGGCCACGCGCGGTTCACCGTGCTCACGCCGCAACTCATCCGCATGGAGTGGGCGGCGGACGGGAAATTCGAAGATCGCGCATCCTTTGTTTTCCTGAATCGCAACCTGCCTGTCCCTGCGTTCACGCACTCGGTACGCGGCGGCATCCTGACGCTGAAGACCAGCGCTGTGACTATTACCTACAGTCCGCGCTCCGGCGATGACGGCCAATTCACTGCCGACGATCTCCACATCGAATTTTCGGTGGATGGCCGCACGTCAACCTGGCAGCCGGGCATGGCCAACCCCGGCAACCTGATGGGTACCACGCGCACACTGGATGGCTCCCACGGCAGTCACACGATGGAGCCGATCGGGCAGGGACTTATCTCCCGCGACGGATGGGTGCTGGTGGACGACTCCACCCGGCCGTTGTTCGATTCCGCGAACTTCAGCTTCTCTGAAGGCGAGCAGAGTCCTTGGCCCTGGGTGGTCCTGCGCCCGCCTGGCGCCCGGCAGGACTGGTACTTCTTCGGCTACGGGCACCAGTACAAAAAGGCACTGCATGACTATGTGGAAGTGGCCGGCCGCATTCCCATTCCACCGCGCTTCGTGTTCGGCAACTGGTGGTCGCGCTACTGGGCCTACAGCGATCAGGAGCTCAACGCGCTGGTACGCGGGTTTAACGAAAATGACACGCCCCTATCGGTGCTGGTCATCGATATGGACTGGCATAAGACCTTCGATCTGAACTGGTGGAAGCCGCGCGAAGACGTCTCCGGTCATACGCTGGGATGGAGCGGTTACACCTGGAACCCGCTGCTGTTTCCCCATCCAAAGGAGTTTCTGGCGGGCATCCATCAGCAGGGTCTTCATGTCGCTCTCAACCTGCACCCTGCTTCGGGGATTCAACCGTGGGACGCGCACTTCGACGCCATGGCTCGATCCATGGGGATGAATCCCGCCACCACGAAGTATGTCCCCTTCGATATCACGGACAAGAAATTTGCCGAAAACTACTTCCGCATCATGCTGCATCCGATGGAGCGCGAAGGCGTCGATGTCTGGTGGCTGGATTGGCAGCAGGAAAATCACACCCGGTTGAAGGGCGTAAATCCCACGTGGTGGATTGGCTATACCTACTTCACCGATCAGGCTCGCGAAGGCAAGCGGCCCATGACCATGAATCGCTGGGGCGGTCTCGGCGGCCATCGATATCCCATCGGGTTTTCGGGCGACACAATCTCTGACTGGGCGTCGCTTGCCTTTCAGCCATGGTTTACGGCGACCTCTGCCAACGTCGGCTTCGCGTACTGGAGCCACGACATCGGCGGCCACATACCCGGCGCTGTCAGCCCGGAGCTGTACACGCGATGGCTGCAATTTGGCATCTTCAGCCCAGTGCTGCGCACACACACTACAAAAAATCCAGACGCAGAGCGCCGCATCTGGGCGTATCCCGAACCGTACTCCAGCATCATGCGGCGCACCGTTCATCTGCGCTACGCATTAGAGCCCTACATCTATACAGAGGCACGCCGCACCTACGACACCGGGCTGGCATTCCTCCGTCCGCTCTACTACGACTGGCCGGAGCAGGATGGATCGTATGCCGCAAAAAACGAGTACATGTTTGGCGACTCCATGCTGGTGGCGCCGATAACCACGCCGGTTGCGGCCGCCACGCAGCTCGCGTCGGAGCACATCTGGCTGCCGCCGGGACAGTGGGTTGAACGGGCGACCGGAAGTCATCTGAAAGGACCAGGCTGGTTCGATCGAAATTTCTCCATCGATCAGATTCCGGCTTATGTGCGGAGTGGCTCTATCTTCCCCATGGCGCAAGCCCCCAAGCATACTGGCGCGGCACCGCTGGACCCGCTGATTGTCACCGTCTTTCCGTTGGCCGAGGGGCAAACATCCAGGTACACCCTGTACGAAGATGCCGGCGATACGCGCGCCTATCAGGAGGGCCAGGCAGCGTGGACCCGCCTGTCCGCCGACGAAAAGGGCAGCGATTTGGAGCTTACGGTTTCGCCCGCGCAGGGTGAGTATCCAGGCATGCTGCAATCGCGCGCGCTGCAGATTGAACTGCCGGGTGACTGGCCGCCATCGGCAGTCTCGGTGAATGGGCATGATGTCCCGTACCACGCGCAAGCCGGGACGGTCGGATGGCGATTTGAAGGAAACACGCTGACAACTGTCATCACGCTGCCGCGCACCGCCGTCAATCAGCCGGCACATATTGTTGTGCATCGCTCGGCCGCCCTTGTCGCACGCCGCGCGGAGCTCGACGGCTTTGCGGGCACCATGACGCGCCTGCGCGAGGCCTATGACACGCTCAATCAAACATTCCCGTTAGCATGGTCGCCGGATTCATTGATCGACGCGGCGCAGACCGGCGACCGGCTTACCTACCGTCCGCAGACTGCGCAAACCGAGATCGCTCATCTCCAAAGCACGCTGCCACGCGCGCTTGCGGATGTGCGGGCAATGCGCAATGCAATCACGCAGCAGGATCAGGTAAAGATTGGCAAGATGCTCGGCAGCCACTGGACGCAGGAGATTGCGAAGCATCTGGCGGACTATAACCATCAGGTCGATCGCGCTTCCGCGCTGCTGGCAGACATCCCGGCATCCGGCGGGAACGCGCACTAAGCAGGCAGCGTGCGAATGCCCCGAGCCTCTGCCTATCTCTCGAAGCGTGGTTCCACGGAGCGGGCGAAGCCTGCTTTTTTGATGGGCGTGCTGTTCGCCGCAGCGGCGCTGTTCCCACTGCGCGCTCAATCCACTTCGCATGCTCAAATCGCGAAGGATTCACTCGCGCCGTTATCGATAAGCACGCGCGCCGTCTCGCCGGACCGCTTTCTGGCAGTGCATGGCCGCAAAGCGTTGCTCGATGGCTACGCCACCGGCGGACTGGAGATGTGGGCATATCCGCTCGAAGTTCTCGACGGCTACCAGATCGCCTTTCGCGAACCCGGTACCACGTCGGCAATCTCGGGGCCTTCGATCCTGCGGCGCGTCATCTATCGGCCGGAGTCCGTCACCCGTATCTACATCGGACCGGACTTCATCGTGCGGGAACGATTGTTCGTCCCGCTCGACCATTCCGCCGCCATCCTCACGTATCAGGTGACCGGCGTGCCTTCGCTGCAGATCGCCGTTCACTTCCATCTAGTGCTGAACCTGATGTGGCCGGCGGGCATTGGCGGGCAGGACATATCCTGGAATGCGCAGGCCCACGGCTACATTCTGTCGGAGCCGACGCACCGTTTTTCTGCCGTTATCGGCTCGACGGCCGTCGTTGCGCATGACCCTGTTTACAACCGGCCGCACAGCTCACCCGACGCGGGCTCCGGCTTCACGATTGTTGCAAAGGCCAATGCGCCCGAAGCCGACGCCACGGTCGTGATCGCAGCGGGAACCGGAGATATCGCCGCCACCTCGGGCAAAGTCGCAGCGTTGACGGCGTCTCGCGGAACGCTCTACGAGCAAGCCCTCGAGCACTATCGGTCTCTGCTGCAAAGTTCCATTGCTGTCGAGACGCCCGATGCTGCGCTCAACCAGGAACTCCGCTGGTCGCAGATCGCCCTCGATCAGGCATGGGTGTGCAATCCGCAGCTCGGCTGCGGTCTAGTAGCCGGCTACGGACCTTCGCGCGGCGCGCGACGGCCGCAATATGCGTGGTTCTTTGCTGGCGATGCCATGACGGCTGTCGATGCGCTGCTGAGTGAAGGCGAATACTCGCGCGCGCGGGATGCGCTGAATTTCATCGCCCGCTATCAGGATCCGAAGACGGGCATGATCTGGCATGAGATGTCGCAGAGCGCGGGTCTGATCGACTGGGTCCACGGCTATCCCTACATGTTCGTTCATGTAGACATCAGCTTTCAGTATCTGCAAACGGTGGAGCATTATGTGGCGGCCAGTGGTGACGCGGAGTTTCTGACCGCGCACTGGAACTCCGTTGCCGCGGCATACCGTTACTGCTCATCGCTGATCGGCACCGACGGATTGCCAGAAATTCCTGCCGACAAGGAGGGCGGGGACGAGCAGGATCGCATGCAGGATGAGCTGACGCTGTCCGCCGCCTGGGTTGCTGCGTCGCAGGCGTATTCGCAGATGGCGACCTGGATGGGCAAGCCTGCCGAAAGCGCGGCGGCCCACACCGCCAGTGAGCGTGCGCGCCGCGCGAGCGCCGCGCGCTATTGGGATCCGCACGCAAACTTCTGGGTGGACGGACACACGGCGCAGGGCAAGCCGATCTTCCATCGCAGCAGCAACGGCAACGTTGCGCTCCGCGATGGAATTTTTTCAGCGTCGCAGCAGAGCATTGCGCTCGATGCTCTCGCCGCGGCTACCTTCCAGACCGACTGGGGAACGCGCAGCGTTCCGACGGACTCCCCCGCCTATCAGCCCGGCTCTTACGCCACGGGGAGTGTCTGGGCGGTGAATACTGCGAACGTTGCGCGCGCCTTCTGGAGCGCGGGCCGCGCCAGCACCGCCAACCAGATTTGGAGCAGCCTTGAAGTGTGGCCTCGGATGAATGCACTGGGCCACATGGATGAGGTTCTCGCCGGCGATACTTTCCATGAGCAGATGGAATCCGTGCCCGAGCAGACCTGGTCGTCAGCCGGCTTCCTGCGGACAGCGATACAGGGATTGCTCGGGATCACCATCGACTCGAAAGATCGAACTCTAACCCTGACGCCGCAGCCACCCGCGGACTGGAACTTCTTTACCGTCCGCAATGTTTCCATCGGCGACTCGGTTGCCACGCTTGCCTGGCAGCGAACCAACGACGGTGAGCAATTGACCATCACCAATGCAGGCCCACCCTTCACGTTGAACGACACCATCGCCCTACCATCCGGCGCAACACTGCAGAGCATCAAGGTTAACGGCAAGCCGGTTCAGGCCGATCGGACAGGGAAGTCTCCGAGCGTCCACATGTCCATTCCTCGCGGCACCACCACAATACGCGCTCGGATCGCGGGGGGAATCGCGGTCGTCGTTCCGCGGACAAACCCACTGCTGGATGATGCCAGCCGCGGCGTGAAACTGATTCGCGAGCAATTCTCCGGCGGCGAATACACCCTGACCGTTGACGCCAGCTCCAGGTATGGCGCGACGCTCTCGCTGCTCACGCCTTCGCAAATTGTGGCTGTTGACGGCGCACAGTGGAAGCCGGATGGCGACGCCCACTATCGATTGACCATTCCGCCTGATCTGGCCGCGGCCGCGTACCGGCGCGTCATTATCCGCGTTCACCTACGGACAAAGTAAATCGCGATGAGCAGCGAGCCTTGGAGCTTCGTAGACTCACTCGCTGGCTTGAGCGTTGGCCTGCTTGTACGCGCGCGTGGCGGGCCTAAGCGTGCGCTACATCCCGCCTGCTCTCTCTTGGGCAATGCGCGCTGCGCCGTTGCAACCACTGCGGCTTTGCCAGTAGACTCGAAAGGGCTGATGCCTTGCGGAGAGGTGGCAGAGCCCGGTTGAATGCACCTGACTCGAAATCAGGCATACCTTTACGGGTATCGGGGGTTCGAATCCCTCCCTCTCCGCCATTTACCCCAAAATCTGCCGGAGACCTGCAAATGCAGCAGCGGTTGCCACCCGTCCGGCGGCCTCCACTTTGTCCCCTTCAGTTGTTACCGAAGCCAGCAGATTCCTGAACTCCCCGCGTCCAGGGAAGTCTTCGAACACTCGCTTGAAATTATGCGGCTACGGTACGAATTCTTCGTAAGCGGCAACGTGGTCATGCCGGAGCATGTGCATCTCCTGCTCAGCGCATCGAAAAAAGACCGCTGACGAAGGCACTCCAGGCCTTGAAACTTTCCGTAGCCGTGCAGCGATCCGAGTGCCCATGAAAGTCGCTGAATCCGGTCGGAAGGTGCAAATCGCTTGGTTACCGGCAATAGCTAAGGCGAGATCTTCATCCGGAGGAGCAGGTTGGCGAAGCGCGGGTCGGCATGCAGTTTCGTTAACAAAGGGTCAGTCTGGATTGCAATGAGGCTGGCGTCGCGGCGTTCCAACGCACGGTCAAGCCAAGTAAACGCTTCACCCATCTCTCCGCGGTATGCGTAGGCACACGCGATACTGTAAGGTTCGGACGGGTATGTGGCGATGAGGCGCTGGAGAGCTGCATCCGATTCGGTTGTCCGTCCCAGATCATGCAGCACGAGAACCTCCCCCAATAGGCGCCAGAGTTCGCCGGGTTCAAGCTCCACTTCCTTGAGAGCTTCGGTGGGAAGGCCTTTCGCCAGCAGGATCTCGGCGCGGTTCAAGTGGATATATTCCAGTTGCGGATCAAGTTCCAGGGCACGACGGTGGGCGGCGAGGGCCTCATCCAGCTTGCCGGCAGCGAAGAGGCGAACGGCCAGGCCTCCGTACGATGCACTGTTGAGAGGATCGAGGGCAATAACCTGCCTTTGCAATGCAATGGACCGGTCGAGTCGGCCACGGGCCCTGCTTAGGACAGCCAGCGCATTCAGTGTGCTCACGTCGCTCGGCGCAAGGTGGCGCGCCTTGGCAAGGGTCGCTTCCGCTCCGGGCAAGTTCCAATCGTGGTTCATCTGAATGTACGCCAGGGAGATATATCCCGAGGCGCGATGAGGGTCCAGCTCGATGGCGTGGAGCGCGTCGGCCCGCGCTCGATGACAGGCTTCCTCATTTTCAATGACGCCCATCTCGCCAAGCCGCTCAAGCAGGGAGGCGCGGAGGGCAAAAGCTGGAGCATACTTTGGCTCGATGGCGATCGCACGGTCGTCGAAGATGAGCGCAGTTTTTACATCGTCCACGATCCAGCGCTGGCTGAATTCTTTCGCCTTGAGATAATCCTGCTGCGCTTCTGGATTGACTTTTAGAGAAGCCGTCGGCGGAGAGACGATGTTCCCTCCTTGCGCCCGTGAACGAAGATATAAACCGGCAGAGATCACAACTGTGGCTGCAATTGCGCCGGCCCATAGGCTGCGCGGCACGCGACGCTGCCGGGTATTTAAGCCATCAAGTCCCGGCGGGGCGTCACGGTCTGGTTCAATGGACGGGGCATTGTGGGAAACCCGCGCGAAAACCGTTGGCGTGCTGCTCTGCGAGGCCGGTTGGGCTGCAGTTTGCTGCGGGACCCCTGGATCGGGAGCAGCGGCCGGGTCCGGTTGAAGTCCGCCCACGAATCGATAACCACGCCGGGGAATCGTCTCGATCAAACGCGGCCGCACCGGAGAATCTTCGAGGACCTCTCGAAGTTTTGCGACGGCAACCCCCAGGTTCTTGTCGTAATCGACGAAGGTCTGCCCCGGCCAGAGCGCTTTATATAGATCGTCTCGCGTGACAAGTTCGCCCGGTCGCTCCACTAAGATCGCAAGCACCGACAACGGCTTTCCTTGGACAGGGATCAGGATGCCGCGGCGGCGCAGCTCGCCCGTGCGAAAGTCCACTTCAAAGTCGGCAAAGCGCACTTTTCCAGTCACGACGATGCTCTCTTGCCCTTTTGCTACTCGACATCCGTCGAGCAGAGCAGTGTAGCAGTTCGAGCCGCCCGCTGGTCAAGAGGACTTGTGGTGATCCTATCTACTAGATAAAAAGCCGGTTAGCGGTTAGTGAAAAATTTGCATGGAATTTGCCTCCGCTTTGTTCCCAGAAGTCGTGGCGCATGAAACAAAAGCAATCAACCTGTAGCAACTGCTTCAGGACCCCCCCCCTGGTTTCGTTCCAATTCCATTTGGGTCAGTGACGAACATTAACGCATTCATCAGCAGCCAGTTCTGCCTAGCCGATCGTGGGACCTCATTATCCAAAACGGATTTCCTGCAAATCCTGTAAGCGGACGAGCCACAGGGGCTACGTAGATTGCCAGTTCAAACGATAATCAGGAGGATGATCCCGTGATCAAGAAATTTCAGCTGTTGGCGATCAGCACGTTTAGCATTGCCGTGCTAGGTCTGGCGGTCCCATGTGCCTTTCCTGCATGGGCGCAGAATTCTTCCGTGGTACCACCCAGCAACAATGGCACCTTTGGAAATATGCGGCAGCTGGAGCCTGGCCAACCGCCTGCCTCCATCTTTCCGACGGTAGAAGCAGCGAAGCGAGCCCGCACTTCGGCCGGCACCGGCCCTTCGGGCCCCCTGAGTTACAACGGAGGAGACGTGGAGACGGCTCCCAGAATTTATCTGGTGTTCTGGGGCTCGCAGTGGGACAACAACGATCCGAGCAATGAGGCGAGCATTCTAGAGGGCTTCCTCCAGGGCGCCAGCGGCAGTCCCTGGCTGAATACAGTGACGCAGTATTGCCAGGGAGTCAACATCGGCACCGTCTTCTGTAATGGCGAAGGCACCCCTATCGGCAATACGACCGGCGAGTATGTTTCTTACTGGTATGACAATGCCTCTGCGGCGCCGGCGCATCCGACCCAGTCACAAATTGCCAGCGAAGCCGTGAATGCTGCCGGGCACTTCGGCGTAACCAGCGCCGCAGACAATGCCAGCGCGCAGTACGTCATCGCAACTGCCACAGGAAACAGTCCGTACGGTTTCCCAATCAATTACTGCGCTTATCACGACTGGACGTCTTCTTCTTATGGGATTATCGCTTATACCAACCTGCCTTACATCACTGACGCCGGTGCAGACTGCGGTGCCAACTTCAATGGCTTGGGGCCTGATGCCGGCATCACAATCGTTGAAGGTCACGAGCTCGCGGAGGCGATCACCGACCCGAACCCAAACCTGTACCCCGGCGGCGCCTGGTTTGATTCCAACGGCTACGAGATCGGCGACAAATGCGAATGGCTCTCCAGCGGCCAGGGAGCGGCGGCAGACGTGACCTTCTCCGATGGCACCTACCCGGTGCAGTCGCTTTACAGCAATGCTTTCAACGGTGACGCAGGCGGCTGCGTGATGGAGAGCCCAGGCGCACCGACGATCAATTTTGCAGTCGGAACGCAAACCTACGGTGAAGCGCCGTTCGCGGTCAGCGCCACATCCAATTCAACCGGCGCGATCACCTACTCTGTGGTCAGCGGCCCGGCTACGATCAGCGGCAGCACGGTCACGCTGACTGGTGCCGGGACGGTCACGCTCAAGGCCAGTCAGGCGGCCGCAGGGGATTACACCGCCGGCACCCAGACGGCCACGTTCACGGTCCTGCAAGCGGCCCAGACCATCACCTTCGCTCAGATCGGCACGCAGATGCAGGGAGGAACGGTCACGTTGACGGCGACCGGAGGAGGGTCGGGAAATCCCGTTACCTTCACGTCCTGGACGCCTTCGGTCTGCGCAGTTTCCGGCTCGACGGCCACACTGAGCGCACCCGGAACGTGCACGATTGCGGCCAACCAACTTGGCAACGCCAACTACTCTGCGGCTCCGCAGGTTACGCAGAGCTTCACGGTGACTCCCGTATTTACGTTGGCGGTGACGCCAACGTTACAGTCGGAGACGCCTCCGACAGCCGCTCCAGTGGTGCTCACTCTAGCTCCTGTGAATGGGTTTAGCGGAGCGGTAACGCTGAGCTGCTCCGGCCTGCCTGCGGGAGCAAGATGCACCAGTCTGCCGCTTACCTTCAACCTGAACGGAAAGAATACGATCGTTCTCAATCTCGGAGTCAAGTTCGCTAAGGGCACGACTCCGGGGACCTACGCAGTCACCTTTGCCGGCGTGGACGGCAAATACAACAACGCCGCCACCGCCAGCTTTGCGGTGCAATAGAGGCGTCCTATGTGTGTGAGACCCAGCCGCCGAGGAAACGGATTCGGCGGCCGGGTTTTACCGCGGATGCTCCACAACTGAAATCTGGGTGCCCCCTATCTCGCTTTTGAGATGTGGGATCTCTCCCCGCTTGCCGCTTCTTCGATCGCAGCAACTCCTCGAGCCGCTGCCGCGGCGCTTCAGATAAAAACCGATGAACAGCACCATCGCAAAATAGACAGCGATGATCGCGAGATCCAGCACTCCCAGGTGCGCCAGGCGGTCAGGTTCTGCCAGCAGAACAAAGCTGGCCGCGGTCTGAATGGTAAGCAGGGAACTCATCCTCCAGAGCGATCCTCAAAGAGCGGCTTTAATGGGGATCCATGATGGCTCCGGGCACGGCGTGCCGGAACGTTCCCCGTGTCGCTTCGGCGTACAATGGTCTCGGAAAGCTGCTGCCTTCGACGCCATGTACTGGCTGTTTACTCCCATACTGCTGAAGCGCTGGCGGCGCGGTCGTCCAGACCGCGGCTGAAGCCTCCGTTTCGCCTCCTGTCAGGTATCGTCGCCGTGCAATCGATGCCGGTATTTCCGTCTACAATCGCGGGTCTTCGCAGCTCTGCCCGCTCATGCCATTTGATGAGGAGCCATCGATGAACAGTTTTGGAAGCCGCGCGTCGCTCAAATCCGGCGACCGGACCTATGAAATCTTCCGCCTGCAGGCATTGAACAGCCGCGGCGTGTCCCTCGAAGCCCTGCCGTACGCCCTCCGTATTCTGCTTGAAAATCTGCTGCGCCATGAAGACGGCAAGAGCGTCACTGCGGAGGATATTGAGTTTCTGGCTAAGTGGGACGCCAAGGCCGAGCCTTCGCGCGAGATCGCGTACATGCCGGCGCGCGTGCTGATGCAGGACTTTACCGGCGTGCCCGCAGTGGTCGATCTCGCGTCGATGCGTGACGCCATGCGCGCGCTCGGCGGCGATCCGGAGAAGATCAATCCACTGCAGCCGGCGGAGTTGGTCATCGATCATTCCGTGCAGGTCGATCAGTACGGCACGCAGGACTCGTACCAAATCAATACGGTGCTCGAGTATCAGCGCAACGTGGAGCGCTACGCGTTTCTCAAGTGGGGACAGTCGGCCTTCCGGAACTTCTCCGCCGTCCCTCCCGGCATGGGCATCTGCCATCAGGTGAATCTGGAATATCTGGCGCGCGTTGTGTTCACGACATCCCCCGACGCGAAGGGCGTGGCGCAGGCGTACCCGGATACGCTGGTCGGAACTGACTCCCACACCACGATGATTAACGGTCTGGGTGTGCTGGGCTGGGGCGTCGGCGGCATTGAGGCGGAGGCGGCCATGCTGGGCCAGCCAGTCTCCATGCTGGTTCCGCAGGTGGTGGGCTTTAAGCTGCACGGCCGGCTGCGCGAGGGCACCACTGCGACCGACCTGGTGCTGACCGTGACCGAGATGCTGCGCAAACACGGCGTCGTCGGCAAGTTTGTGGAGTTTTATGGCGAGGGCATCAGCGAACTTGCGCTTGCCGACCGCGCCACCATCAGCAACATGGCGCCGGAGTATGGCGCGACCTGCGGCATCTTTCCCGTGGATGCCGAGACGCTGCGCTATCTGCGGCTCACCGGCCGCAGTGAGGAGCAGATTCGTCTGGTCGAGGCCTATTACAAGGAGCAGGGGCTGTTCCATACGCCCAACGCGCCGGAGGCAAAATATTCCTCCACATTGTCGCTCGATCTGAGCACCGTGCAGCCCAGCGTCGCCGGCCCCAAGCGTCCGCAGGATCGGGTCGCCTTGCGCGATGTGCCGGGCAGCTTTCAGCAGCAGCTTCCTGCGCTGAAAGGGCCGGACGGCAACAAGGGCTCCGTGCGGCAGTTGCTGCGCTGGACCGGCGAAGGCGGCCACGCGTCGGGCAACGGCATCACCAGCTCCACGGGCGCGCCGGAGCAAGGGCATACGGCGTCGGTAAAAGAGCGGGACGGCGTGGACGTGGATCAGTATCTGGGCGACGGCTCGATCGTCATCGCCGCCATCACCAGCTGCACCAATACGTCGAACCCATCGGTTATGCTGGCGGCCGGTCTGCTGGCAAAGAAGGCCGTGGAGAAGGGTTTGAGTGTTCCGCCGTGGGTAAAAACTTCGCTGGCGCCGGGGTCGCGCGTGGTCTCGGATTATTACGACAAGGCCGGTCTCACGAAGTTTCTGAATGCGCTGCGGTTTAATGTTGTCGGCTACGGCTGCACCACCTGCATAGGCAACTCTGGCCCGCTGCCGCCGGATGTCTCCAAGGCGATCGACGATCATTCGCTGGTCGCCGTCTCGGTGTTGAGCGGGAACCGCAATTTTGAGGGCCGCATCAACTCCGACGTTCGCGCTAACTATCTGATGTCGCCGCCGCTGGTCGTCGCCTACGCGCTGGCCGGCAGCATCGATCACAACTTTGACCGCGATCCGCTGGGCAAGGACAAGCAGGGCAATCCCGTCTACCTGCGCGACATCTGGCCGAGCCAGAGCGAGGTGGAGCAGACGCTCGCCAGCGCTATGGATTCCTCCATGTTCCGCAAGCAGTACGCGACCGTATCCGACGGTGACAGCAACTGGCAGAACCTGAAGTTTCCCGGCGGAGAGACCTACGGCTGGGAGCAGAACTCCACGTACATCCGTAAAGCGCCGTATTTCGACGGGATGGGAGCAACGCCCGCGCCGGTTGAAGATATTGCGGATGCGCGCGTGCTGGCGGTGCTGGGCGATAGCGTGACCACGGACCACATTTCGCCTGCGGGCTCCATCAAGCTGAACAGCCCGGCAGGGAAGTACCTGACTGAGCATGGCGTAAAGCCCGCGGACTTCAACAGCTACGGCTCGCGGCGCGGCAACCATGAGGTGATGGTGCGCGGCACCTTTGCCAATGTGCGCCTGCGCAACAAGCTCGCGCCAGGCACCGAGGGTGGCGTGACGCGGCTGCTGCCCGAGGGCGAGACCATGAGCATCTTCGATGCCTCGCTGAAATACGCCGAGCGGAAGACGCCGCTGATCATCCTGGCCGGTAAAGAGTACGGCTCGGGTTCATCCCGCGATTGGGCGGCCAAGGGACCGCGCCTGCTGGGCGTGCGCGCTGTAATTGCCGAAAGTTTTGAGCGGATTCATCGCTCGAACCTCGTTGGGATGGGAATTCTTCCGCTGCAGTTTTCGGCGGGAGAAAATGCCGAGTCCCTCGGGCTTACCGGCGAGGAGACCTTCGACATCCCCGGCTTGCAGGCCATGCTGGCGGCAAAGTTCGCGAGTGGCCGCACAATCCGCGTGCGCGCGAAAGCTGCGTCGGGGCAAGTGCGGGAGTTCGACGCAACCGTGCGCATCGACACCCCACAGGAGATCCTCTACTACCAGCACGGCGGCATCCTGCTCTACGTGCTGCGGCAACTGGCGGGTAAGGCGTAGCGCACAACAGTAGAATGCTAAGACGAAAGAAGGGGCGGCTGGGAAGTCCTGCTATCCTATAGCCGCTCGGTCGCAGTCGAGGTGGATTTCGCTGAGACGTGAACTATTCGACCTACGATCTGCTCACTCATGGCCTCAATTAGCTCAGCTCGCAAAACCATAATATTTCTGGCGGTATACGTCGCGATTGTTCTGCCGTTGTGCTTCCTTGGTTATGGAAGCGACAATGACACATACGGCGTACTTGAGGCAGGAAAATCGACATGGCGCGATGGTCACCTCGCCACATCGAGAAATCCAGGCTACTGGCTGTATGAAGGAATTGTTTACGCAATAGCACATCTGGGCGGCTATGTGGCAACCAACATTGCCTCGATGTGTGCTGGGGCCTTTATCCTTTGGCGCTTTCTTTCCCTGTGCCGTAAGCTCCGGATTCCCAATGAATACATCCTGGGTTTTTGCGTACTGTTCGTTCCCACATTTTTGATCGCAGCCAGCTCGACGATCGACTATTTGTGGTCGCTTGCCTTTCTCGTCGCGACGGCAGAATTACTTCTCGATGACCGGCTTGCATTGGCCAGTCTTACTGGCGCAATAGCCGTAGGGTTTCGCGCCAGTAATTCGATCATCGTCGCCGGGACGTATGCCGGGCTGCTGATATACGGAATTTACGTCCGCTGGGGGGGGCGGCGGATCGCGGCGATCCTTGGCTCAGGCTTTGCCGCAGCCGCTCTCGGCGCATTATTTTTCCTACCCTCATGGATAGTGGCGCATGGCACCTTAGGTTTCTTAACGCCTGGAATTGGGCCAGCAGCGATGTGGACGTTCAAAATGCACGCTGGACGATTCATCTACAAAACAATCTATCTTTTCGGACCGATAGCGACCATAATCATGCTGTTTCTCCTAGTGCGCAATCGGTTGCACTTGAAGTTTCCTAAGAATTCGGATGTGAGGCGAAGAGGATTCGCGATAGCTCTAGGTGCATTTTTGGCGAACATTGCACTATTCGCGAAATTTCCGGTCGAAGTCAGCTATCTGCTTCCTGGCATGTTCTTCTTTATGCTGCTGGCAGGACTTACATTTTTGAATGATTCACGCACCTCTGCGCTCTTAGTGCTCGGCGGAATTCTGACGTTCAATCTATTTTCCATTTCGTTTGCTAAACCGAACGTTCCGCTTCACGCGACCAATGCTACGTTAACGGTGGCACCACAAGCTGGAATTTTGATTGAGGACATACGCATCCGACTCAAGGCAAAATCGTGTGAAACCGTTCCATGCTGGGCACAAAAGGTCCAACAGCAGCCGGCTTTGTGAAGGCTGCGGCGTGGTATGTTGCCTAAACCCCGACGCCGTACTCGACGGGGCCACCGTTGTCGCCCGCGTGAGAATAAAAATCGTACGGGGTGCTGTGCTTGAAGCGGTAGCGGTCACGCAGGTTGCGGCCCACAAAAAAGCCCAGCGCCAGCGCGCCAGTGGCCACCGATCCCCAGCCCAGGATTTGAACCCAGGGAATGTCAGAGAGCTCGGGAAGCTTTTTCTGGATGGCTCGCAAGTACACCTGAGCTCTTCAAACGCGACCATAGTGAGGAGTCCGAGATCCTGAAGGAACAGCGCTGCGTCGCTAACTATACGGACAACCCTGCCGGCGTTTGGCATTAATGCGTTGCAAAACGGTATAATCGGGCACACAATAAAGCCCGCGCCCCCCGTCGCGCCATTTGTTGCCCTCGCCGTACTCTATGGTCGACTTCAGGCAGTCCTTTAAAAAAGCGCATGAAAAAGGGATCACCCCGGCGGTCTCAGCCCATTTGGACGCAATCCGCGGGCTAGCCGCGATCGCTGTTCTACTTATGCACGCTCGTCACCTACTGCTGAGGGATTGGGCGGATCTTCACCATCACAACCTCGGTCTCGAGTTCGTTTACGGTATCACTGAGTTTGGCCATCAAGCCGTAATCGTTTTTTTTATATTGAGCGGATTTTTCATCGGTCCGGGAGTCTTGCGCGACATCCATACTGGACGCTGGTCTTTCACTGCATATTTTGTCAAGAGGTTCATCCGTCTTGAGATTGTTCTGCTACCAGCGTTGTTGCTTTGCTTATTTTGGGATTTAAGCGGGTCTCACATTTTCGGTTTGAAATCGATTTATGGCGGGCATGCAGATTTTTATCCGGTGGCGTACAACATACAGGCATGCATTTCGGCGCCGATCTTTTTTGGCAATTTGGCATTCCTGCAAATGATCAAGGTACCTCCGCTAGGAAGTGACAGCCCACTATGGAGCTTAGCGAACGAGTTCTGGTACTACCTCCTGTTTCCATGCACCGCGCTGGCATTACTATCCAGAAAAAAACTTGCCGTGCGTTCCACGTACGGGGGTGCCGGAGTTCTAATCGTATGGCTTGTGCGGAAATCAATCTTGATTTATTTTCCTATCTGGCTAATTGGTGTCTTATCCTATTACCTCCCGAAAACGAAACACCCTAAGAGCATCAAGCGCGCTTTTTTAATAGCTTCCTCCGTTCTATTTTGTCTTGATTTGCTTTCCACCAAGCAATACTGGAGCAACTCCATCGCCTCCGATTATGTTCTCTCCGGCTGTTTTGCGTTATTCCTTTATTCCCTATTGAATCGAACGACGACGATTGGCGAGCGTTATAGTCGGCTGTCTCACGGTCTAGCATCCTCCTCGTATACCCTCTACGTCGTGCACCTTCCCTTGCTAGTTTTTCTCGAGGTCTGGATCGGAAAGCGCTGGGTGCCCACGCCATTGCATTTGGTATTGACTCTGGGAATCGTGTATACAGACTGGCTCTACGCCCGCGGGATATATCGCCTTTTTGAGGCGCGAACGCCCACAGTCCGGCAGTGGACCGAAAAAAAGCTCAAAGGTCTATATGCCAAAATGGGTCGAAAGGAGAGGCAGGGGGTACTGTAACGCCCAGTCCGTCCAAGCTTGAATCGCACCCGCGGACCTGTGGCGAAGTCTACGTGGCAATGGGCAGAAGACGGTTGCCTAGACCCCGACGCCGTACTCGACGGGACCACCGTTGTCCCCCGCGTGAGAATAAAAATCGTACGGGGTGCTGTGCTTGAAGCGGTAGCGGTCGCGCAGATTGCGGCCCACAAAAAATCCCAGCGCCAGCGCGCCGGTGGCCACCGATCCCCAGCCCAGGATTTGAACCCAGGGGATGTCGGAGAGCTCGGGAAGCTTTTTCTGGATGGCTCGCAGTTCTTTCCGGGGTTCTGAAGTGCTTCGTGTGATGAAGCGCATGCTGAGGCTTCTCATGGCCGAATCTTACCGCAAATCGGCCCGGCTTCGCCAAATTTCCATGAACGTTTCATCCCGGAATAATAATCGACGGTCCGTCCCGCAAATCTTCTACCGGGCGCGATCTTCAAGGTCGGGATACTGCTCGATTTGGCGCAGCAGTTGCAGCTTGCGTGCCGGCGGCAGCAGGCTGGCTTCTACGGAATTGCCCGCAAGCTCCCGCAAATGTTCGGCCGTAAAACCGAAGACGCGGCTCGCCAGTAGATACTCCTCCGCAAGGTCGCTGCCAAACAGCGCGGGGTCGTCGGAGTTCAGCGTCACCATCAGGCCGCGGTCAAAATAATTGCGGACGGGGTGGTCCTCCACTTTCACACAGCAACCGGTGCGAACGTTGCTGGTGATGCAGATTTCCAGCGGAATCTGCTTCTGTGCCAGCACTTCGAGCAGATCTTCATCTTGCGCCGCGCTCAGCGCATGTCCCAGCCGTTCCGCGCCGATGTTAATCGCTGACCAGATGCCCTCCGGCCCGACTGTTTCGCCGGCATGTGCCGTCAGGTGCAGGCCAGCCTGCCGCGCCTCAGCGTACAGATCCCGAAATGGCTCGGCCCCGGTGCGCCGCTCATCGCCGCCGATGCCGATTCCAGCGATCGACGGATGCTCGGCCTGCATCTCCGCCGCCTTGCGAAAGACGCGCGCTGCTTCTTCGGCGCCAAAGTGCCGTACCGCGTCGAATATCCAAAGTACCGAGACGCCGAAGTCCCGCTCGCCACGCACCCGGCCCCGCTCCATACCGGCAAAAAGCGGCTCGAAGGCAACGCGCTTCCAGTAATAGACCACACCGACGGAGACGTAGACTTCCGCGTGCGCCACCCCCGCGGCTCGGAGGCCGCGCATCATTGCGTAGGTAATCTCCTCGTAGTCCTCGGGCGTGCGCAGCCGCTCCGTAATCGCTTTGAACGCGAGGAGAAAGCCGGTGAAGTCGGTGTAGTGATACAGCGACTGCGCGGCCTCTAGGGAAAGCGGCTCCGCGTCGCTCCGGCGGCTCAGGCTTACCAGCGTCTCCGGTGTGACGGTGCCTTCCAGATGAAGGTGCAGCTCCGCCTTGGGCAGCCCGCGCACCCATTGCGCCAACGCTGCGTCATCGGTTGCCTGCGACGGGGAGTGCGGACGCGCGTGCATCACGCCCGCTTCCGTGCGGAGGCAGCAAACTCGCTGTGGTGCCGGCTGTACAGGAAGTAGACCAGCAGGCCGAGCCCGAGCCAGACAAAAAAGCTGAGCCACGTCAAAATGGGCAGCCCAACCATCAGTAATCCACAGAAGAAGACGCTCAGCAGCGGAATAATCGCGCCGCCCGGACAGCGAAACGCGCGATGCCGGTTGGGATCCTTATAGCGCAGAATGATCACGCCCGCCGATACCAGCACAAACGCGAACAGGGTGCCGATGTTCGAGAGATTGGCGAACGTGCCGATGTCGAGCAGGCCCGCAGGAACCCCAACGAAGACTCCAGCAATCCACGTGGCGGCCGCCGGCGTGCGAAAACGCGGATGAACGCGGCTGAACAGCGCCGGCAGCAGACCGTCGCGCGACATGGCAAACCACACCCGCGCCTGGCCGATCTGAAATACGAGAATGGACGAGATCATCCCCAGCAGCGCGCCAAAGATCACAACCAGCTCCACCCAGTGCAGGCTGTTGCTATGGTTGTGCAGATACAGCCGCCGCAGCGTGTTCACGACGGGGGCAGCGTCATCGGTCAGCAGCTTCCAGTGCACCAGGCCGGTCAGCACCAGCGCGACGGCAACGTACAGGAGGGTGGCGACGATCAGCGTGGCAATAATTCCGATGGGAACATCGCGCTGCGGGTGCCGGCACTCCTCGGCCGCCGTCGAGACCGAGTCAAACCCGATATAGGTGAAAAAGATGATCGATCCGCCGGTCAGAACGCCGGGCCAGCCATTCGGATAAAACGGGTGCCAGTTGCTGGTGTGAATAAACTGTGCGCCAAAGGCGACGAACAAAAGCACCGCGCCGATCTTGAGCAGCACCATCACGTTGTTGGTTTCGGCCGACTCCCGGATGCCACGCACCAGCACCACCGTGATGAGCATGACGATTAGAAATGCCGGGACGTTGAAGCCAAAGTGCCATCCAGGCAGGTAGAGCGTCGCGCCACTCAGGCTCTGCAGGCCGCTGGGCAGGTAGGCCGGCGTAATCCATCGCAGCGCGGGATGAATGCCAAACCAGTCGAGCAGCGCCACCGTATGCGCCGCGAACCCGACGCTCACGGCCATGTTTGAAAACGCGTACTCCAGGATCAAATCCCAGCCGATGATCCACGCGATCAGCTCGCCCATGATCACGTACGTGTACGTATAAGCGCTGCCCGCAATAGGGATCATGGAGGCGAGCTCCGCGTAGCAGAGGCCGGTGAACCCACAGACGATGGCGACGAGGAACAGTGAGACGGCAAGCGCTGGCCCCGCGCCGGGACGGCCGGCCATGGCACTGTGGCGCACTAGAAAGTCGAGAACCGGCGTATCCAGCAGGGAAGCGCCGGAGCCGCTCTCGCCCGCAATGGCGGTGCCGATGACGGTGAATATGCCGGATCCAATGACAGCGCCGATGCCGAGAGCCGTGAGAGAAACCGGCCCCAGCGTCTTTTTCAGGCGCGTCTCGGGGTTCTCCGAATCCTGCACCAGCTTGTCGATGGATTTGGTCGCGAAGATCTGTTTCGACAGAGTCTGGCTCCTGCGGTCGCCGGCGCCTGCGGGGATTGCAGGCGCCGGTTGGTTTTCGCCGTTGTGCTGGCTAGCGCTTGCTGGCTCCGCGGGTCAATTTCCGGACTTTCTTCTTGGCGGAGCCACGAGGGGTGGTCCGCTTGGGCTTGGGGGTGGCCTTTTTGCGTGCGGTCCGCTTCACCTTTTTGCGTTCCGTGCGGTCAGAGATTGCTTTTGTATTTGCCATTCGTTGTCAGTGCTCCGTACTTCTCCAAAAAAGTTATGCCAGCGCGGTCCGCAGAAACATCCGTCGCCGGGCGGACTACATCCGCTCCAGTTGCGCAAATTTCTCTACAAGTTTCTTGATGCCGAACCGAGAGAATTGTACCGTAACCTTCGCATCTTCCCCTTCACCCTCACGGCGGAAGACCACGCCTTCGCCGTATTTCGGATGACGCACACGCTGCCCGCTGCGAAAGCCCGTCGCGCCGGAGGTTTCAGGTGTGGGCAGCTTCGGCCGCGGAAACTTTTGTCCGCGTACCTTGAAAAACTCCGCCACGTTGTCGATGGAATTCTTCTCGCGTCCGGCTGCTCCGGCTGCCGGCTTGTATTCCGCGCTCTGGTCCTCATCCTCGTACGACCACTGGCTGGCGGCGGGCCGCTGCTGACGCGCACCCTGCCACGGCCGCGTGGATTGCGCCGCATAACCGCCCCAGCTTTCGGCTGGCGCAGGCGCGCTCAGGTCTTCAATCAGGTTCGGCGGAATCTCACCGACAAAGCGTGAGGGCGTCGAGGGTTCCGGTGAATCATTGCCATAGCGGCGGCGGAAGCGCGCCCGCGTCACCAGCAGGGCATTCATCGCTCGCGTTATGCCGACGTAGCAAAGCCGCCGCTCCTCTTCCAAACCTGCGGGGTCGCCCGCTGTGCGCGAATGCGGAAACAGTCCCTCTTCCATGCCCGCGAGAAACACCAGTGGAAACTCCAGCCCCTTGGCGGCGTGCAGCGTCATCAGCGTGACGCGCGCATTCGGATCGTACTTGTCCGTATCGCTGGCCAGTGCCGCGTGGTCCAGAAACTCCATCAGGCTCTCGCCGCGCTCATGGGCATCCTGGGCCGCGTTCACCAGTTCGCGCAGGTTTTCAATCCGCGACAGCGACTCCGGCGAAGCCTCCATCTCCAGCGCGCGGATGTACCCGCTGCGATCGATGAGAAACTTCACCAGCTCCGGCAACGTGGCGGCCTCGCCGGGTGCGCGGAACGCGGGCCGCTCTGAAACGTCCTCCGCGCCGCTGCGCATCTGGGCGGCACTCACCAGCGGCTTCTGCCGCTCGCCCGTGGGCTGGGCAAATGGCGAAAACTCCGCTGGATCGAAGGCGATATCCGCCTGCCCGGAGTCCTCGTCGGCCGCTGCCCCAAAGTCGAAGGCGATCGCCGCATCCTCGGTCGCATCCCCATTTGCATCCGCCGGCACGCCGTCCGCTCCGGCGTCGGCCGCCAGTTTTTCGGCGAATCCGGGGTGCAACATCGCGCGCGCATCGTCGATCAGCGTGCGAAACGTTTCGAGGGCTGCCACGGCGCGGGCCGGCACCAGCCGCTGCTCCACGGCATCCCGCAGCGCCTCCCAGGTGCTGCGGCCGGTCTCCAGCGCCATCCGCTCCAGCGTCTCTAGCGTCGCCTTGCCAATGCCACGCACCGGAGTATTGATCACGCGCTGCAGCGCAATTGAGTCGCTGGGGTTCAGCACCAGCTTCAAATAGCTCAGCAGGTCTTTGATCTCCGCGCGCTCGTAGAAACTGAAGCCGCCGACCATGGTGTACTTCACGCCGTAGCGGCGCAGCGCCTCTTCAATCAGGCGCGACTGCGAATTGGTGCGGTAGAGCACGGCGACCCGCGGCGGCTCTTGCTCATTGCCGGTCTCGCGCAGAAATTTCTGGATGCGATCGGCAATGAACAGTGCCTCACCCTCGCCATCCAGCGCCTCATACATGCCGATCAGGCTGCCGCCGTCACGCGCCGTCCACAGCTTCTTTCCCTTGCGCTGCAGGTTGTTGCCCACCACGGCGCCCGCTGCTTCAAGAATCACCTGCG
>JAKAUB010000158.1 GCA_021827845.1 Acidobacteriota bacterium
CCACGCACGCCGTGGGCTTTCAGGCCGTCATCAATGCCTTGAATCTCTTCGCGGTACTGCGGCTCAATGTGCGGCCAGTAAACGTTGCGGGCGGTGTCGCGGAAAAACTGCCAGTTGCGGCCGGTGTCGTGGGTGCTGTCCTTGCGGACGGCGGCCATGGCCACTTCAATCTCGGGCGCCAGCAGATAGCCGTGTTCAAAGCCCATCTGGTGTGGCGTGCCTGCAAGATGAACATAGATCCAGTTTGCCCGCTCAAACCGATAGGCGCCGTTTAAGTTGGGAGTGTTCGCTGAAGGGCGGGGCGCGGCCCATGCGGTTACGCCGGCGATCATCGCCAGCACCAATAGTGTTGCCTGCGAACGCAGAAAAGACTGAGGGTGCATTCATCCACCTCCCAAATTGAAGTGCCGTGCGGCCAGCGAAGAGCCTACGTGATGTCGTCCGTGTTGAAGGCCGGCTTTCGGACCGGACCCGCATTGCTGTCGCCGACCAGCTTCCGTACGACATCGTCCATCCGGGTCTGTGCCGTCGATTCTTCGGTCTGCGGTTCGGCAGCCGCTGTCAGTTGTGCGGCAGATTCCTGGCCGTCGAGGCTTTCGAGCAGCACCACCGCGTGCGCGACAGCGACATCGTCCTGATCCAGGCCCTCCGGTGTCTTGGCCTTGATGCCGACGGCTCGCGGGCTGATCCCCAGCAGCTCGGCGACGCGCTCACGCAGCTTTTCGGCGACCGGGCCAATCTTGGGGGCCGCCAGTACCAGGGTCGTATCCACGTTGGCGATCCGGAAGCCGGCATTCTGCACCTCTTCCAGCGCCGTGCGAAGAAACAAGGCGGAGTCTGCATCTTTCCAGCGCGGGTCCCCGGGCGGGAAGAATGTTCCAATGTCACCGGCAGCGACTGCGCCCAGCAGCGCATCGGTGATCGCGTGCAGCAGCACGTCGCCATCGGAGTGGCCGGCGAGGCCGGCAGGATGGTCAAAGGCGACGCCGCCAATGCGCAGTGGAACTCCCGGTTTGAATGCGTGCGAGTCCCAGCCAAGCCCTATGCGCATATTCATTGCAGATGATTCTAAATCGGCGCGCGCACTTCCAGCGGCCACTCTCCTCTTTTGGCAAAAGAAAAGCCCGCTCCCCGAAAAGAAAGGAGCGGGCTTGCAGCAGCATTGCAATGCCGGTTAGCGTGCTCCGCCAGCGGCGTAGATCACTTGTCCGCTGATCCAGCGAGCGTCGTCGGAAGCCAGAAATACGGCGGCATCGGCGATATCGTCCGGCTGGCCAATGCGGCCCAACGGAACGCTCTTCACGTGCTCACGCTCGAAATCGGAGCCGATGAAGCCGGCGCTGTGCGCGCCTTCGGTCTCCACCATGCCAGGACTCAGCGCATTGACGCGGATGCCCTTGGGGCCGAGCTCCTGCGACAGCACGCCAGTGATAGCGTCCACGGCGCCTTTTGTGCCGGTGTAGACGGCCGAAGCAGCGGGCGTTCCACGGCTGACCAGCGAGCCAATGTTGATGATGCTTCCGCCCTTTGGCAGATGCTTCACCGCCGCCTGTGTAGTCAGCAGAAGTCCCAGGACATTGGTATCGAACTGCTTGTGAAAGTGCTCCGGAGTGATGGCTTCGACAGGGCCGAACTCGTAGACGCCGGAGTTGTTCACCAGAACGTCCAGCCTGCCGAACTTCTGGATGGCTGCGTCAATAATGGACTGCGCGCCTTCCACCTTCGCGACATCTCCTTGAACGGCCACGGCTTTGCCGCCCGCTTGCGTAATGGCCGCGACAACCTTTTCCGCGCCTGCCTTGCTGGTGGAGTAGTTGACCACCACCGCTGCGCCGGCCTGAGCCAGCGACTTTGCAATAGCTGCACCAATACCTTTGGAGGCGCCCGTAACGACCGCGACTTTTCCTTGCAGTTTGCTCATTTTTCAAATCTCCTTGTGCGTCGAATTTGATGTTTCGATAATTCGACAACCATCAAAAAGATGTCTGAAGGAAATGGAAGATTCAAGAAACAGCGGCCGGTTGTGGAAATCCGTCAGGCCAGGTCAGCCTTCAGGCGATCGAGGTAGGCGCGCAGAACCGGTTGCTGCAGAGAATAGCGGACGAACTTGCCATCCTTCTCCGCGAGCACCAGGCCTGCCAGTTCCAGCTCCCGCATGTGGTGGGAGAGCGTTGCCGGGCTGATCCCGGCGCCAGCCAGCATCTCCGAGCAGGGAATGGCGGCTTTGCGGGCGCTCAGCTTCTTCAGAATCTCGTAGCGGCGGGCATCCGCCAGCGCTTTTGCGATGCGCTGCACCTGCTCTTCGGACAGCGTGAGCTTCCCTGAGGCCGCCACGGGCATAGAGCGCACCTCAGCCTTTCAGATAGAACTCGGCCAGCGCCAGATCGCCGGGCTGGGTGATCTTGAAATTCCGCGGTGAGCCGGGAACCACGGCGACTTCCACGCCCAGCCGTTCCGCGAGGGAAGCTTCATCGGTGCCGACAAACCCTGCGGCAACAGCGGAGTCCATGGCGCGCCGTAGCAGGCTGTAGCGGAAGCCCTGCGGCGTCTGCGCCATCACAATGCGTTCGCGAGGAATCGTCGAGGTGATGATGGCGCCGTCGGCGGTGCGTTCTACCTGCTTGATGGTGTCGATAGCCGGCAGAGCAACGATGGCCGCCTGATGCTTCTGCACCGCCTCGATCGTCCGTTCGATCAGCGCGGGCTCGATCAGCGGCCGCACCGCATCATGCACCAGCACAATGTCGTCTTCGTTCGCGGGAATCTGCTCGAGCGCGTTATGGACGGATTCCTGACGGGTATCGCCGCCCTCGACCAGAGAGATGCGAGAGGTCAGGCCGTGCTTCTGCAGTTGCTCCTGCACGCGCGACATCTCCGAAGCTCGCGCCGCAACAAATATGTGGCTGATGGAAGGAACGGTGAGGAAGGCGCGGACAGAAAGGATCAGGATCGGCTGGCCGCCAAGCTCCAGAAACTGCTTGGGGGGCTGACCGCCGGCCGAGACCGGCGCCATACGCGTACCCAGCCCAGCGGCGGGAAGAATAACGAATACCTGCATAAACAGTGAAGTATACCGGAAGCAGCGGGGCTCGCTATCCCTCGACCGGCTCCACGTAAAACATCTCGTTGGTGCGGCGGAATCCGCTGCTTTCATACATGCGGCGGCTTTCTTCGGTCGCATGCAGGCTCACGACGCGAATCTTGCGGCGACGGGCCTCGGCCAGTGCCAGCTCAATCAGATTGCTGGCAATGCGCTTGCGGCGGAACTCGGGCTCAACGTAGACGTTCAACACATACCCGCGGTGCGAGCCCGGATCGAGCGGATGCGGCGGCCAGTCCATAATCATCAGCCCAGCGCCACCGATGATCTTGCCCTCCTGCAACGCAAACCAGCCCATGTAACGGCCCGACTGCATCATGGGCGGCAGCCATTGCTCAAACGCCTCCGTTACCCGGCGCAAGGAACTGTTATCCGCGCGGCCTGCATCCACAAACATGCGGTGCCGGTGGCGGGCGATAATGGCTGCATCCTCGGGGGTAGCCTGGCGTGTGGAAAGCGGTCCGTGAACCATGCGGCAAGTATACGAGGAGTGCCATGGCGGCTTCCACCCGACCGGCTGCGGCCGATGCCGCTCCACAGACGGCAAACTGCCTGGGATGACGATCGCGTGAACGCCAAAAGACAATCCGCACTGCCGGCTCTTGCGCTGAACACCGCCCTGTTCGCGCCCGGTGACCGCGTCTGCGTCGCCGTCTCCGGCGGGGCCGACTCGACGGCGCTGCTGCGGGCGCTGGCGGCGCGGCAGCAGGAACTGGGGCTGGTGCTCTCTGTGCTGCACGTCGAGCACGGGCTGCGAGGCGAGGTGGCGCAGCAGGATGCGGCCTTCGTGTCGCAACTCGCAGACGGTCTCGCCCTACCGTGCGAGACGGTGTCCGTCGATACACGGGCGCGGGCGGCATTGCACGGGGAGTCCATCGAAGCGGCGGGACGCTGGCTGCGATACGATACGTTTCGCACACTGCTGCGGGAAGACCGCGCCGACCGCATCGCCACCGCCCATACCAGAGATGACCAGGCCGAGACGGTGATGATGAAGCTGTTGCGCGGCGCGTGGACGGAGGGTTTGAGCGGCATTGCGCCGGAACTGCGCCTGCTGGAGGCCGCAGGGCGGCGCGGCTGGTGTGTCCGGCCATTGCTGGCGACGGGTCGTGCAGACGTCGAAGCCTACCTGCGGGCGATTGGTCAGCCGTGGCGCGAAGATGCCAGCAATGCGACCGACGAGTATGCGCGCAATCGGGTTCGCCATACGCTGATGCCGCTGCTGCGGCAGTTCAATCCGCAGGCCGACGAAGCGCTGGCCCACGTGGCTGAATGTGCTCGCACAGAAGAGCGATTCTGGGCGGCGGAGCTGGAGCGCGTTCTGCCGCGGCTGCTGCTGCCGGGTCGCCCGGTGCGTGGCGGCGGCCGGCGCGCGACGACAGAGACCGGCGACGCTGCCTGGGCGATTGAGATTCTGCGGCTGCGGGAGCTGGAACCCGCGCTGCAACGGCGGGTGCTCCGGGCGGCCGCGGAGCGCTGTGGAGCGACGTTGGACTTTGACGCGACCGAGCGGCTGGCGGCCATGACAGCCGGAGGGAGCCACGCGGAACCGCGCCGCCTGAGCCTGGCGGGCGGCGTGCAGGTGGAACGGACCCCCCGGGAGCTGCAGTTCTCCAGCTTGTCCCGGCCTGCGGAAGAGCTTGTTCCCAGTTATCGGCTGCCAATCCCAGGATCGGTCGTCGCGGAGGCATTCGGCGCAACCTTCCATGCAACTGTCCCCGATGGCATGACAGGTCCCCCGGCCGAAGTTCGCGCAATCCAGCCTGGGGATCGGATTCGTCCTTTAGATAGCATGCGGTGGAAGCGCCCGAAGGAGATCCTGGAGCGGATGAACGCCGATGCCAGAGCCCGTGGGCATTGGCCGGTGGTGGCCTGGCAAGGAGAGATCGTCTGGATGCGGGGGGTACCGCTGCGTCCCAATCTGGCCGAAATCAAGATCGAAGAACGGCTGGCAGATGGGACCGAGCCGCGCACCCCGGAAAATGCAGCGAGAGCGGGCGGCGAGGCCGAGAATTCCACGCAAACCGGGAGCTGACTGGGAGTAAAATCGGAGCGATTGGCAAAATTTGTGTCGTCCCGGCGAATTACCCCCTCCTTTGGCACGTCTTTTGCATCTGGCAAAGGTAAGGGCGCGTGACGGATGCGACCAATAGGTTACGGGCAACGTCTAATCGGTAAATGCCTCGCCAGGGTAACCCGGCGGTAACGGGGTGGTCGGTTTTTGTGGTTTTCCCGACTGGCCCGGCATAAAGTTCGTAAGAACGGCAGCGGTTTCGGAATCGAGGGTAGTTCGTGAATTCAACAGTTAAGACCATTGTCTTCTGGGTTTTAATCGCCACCTGTCTGGTTGTGCTGTGGCATGTCATGCAGAGCGGAGCCGGGATGGGACGTGACCAGGAGATTCCGTTCTCCAAGTTCCTGTCAGATGCACAGCAGGGCCAGGTCTCTGATGTGACCGTCATTGGGAACGAAGTTCACGGGCACTACCGGACGGGGAAGGCGGTCTTCCATACGACCGCTCCGAACAACTACCCCGACATGTACAAGGTTCTTGAAGATCACCAGGTAAGCGTCACCATCAAGGACTCGCAGGGTGGTGCGTGGTTCAACATTGGCCTGCAACTGCTTCCGATCCTGCTACTGGGCGCTCTCTGGTTCTTTATGCTCCGGCAGATGCAGACCGGCGGCAACAAGGCCATGTCCTTCGGCAAGAGCAAGGCCCGATTACTTTCCATGCAGCAAAAGAAGGTGACGTTCAAGGACGTCGCCGGCGTGGAAGAGGCCAAGGAAGAGCTCAAAGAGATTATTGAATTTCTGCGCGATGCGCCGAAATTTCAGAAGCTGGGCGGACGCATTCCGAAGGGCGTTCTGTTAGTTGGCCCTCCGGGAACCGGCAAGACGCTGCTGGCGCGCGCTGTGGCCGGCGAAGCCAATGTTCCCTTCTTTTCCATCTCTGGCTCCGACTTTGTCGAGATGTTCGTCGGCGTGGGCGCCAGCCGCGTTCGCGATCTGTTTGAGCAGGGCAAGAAGAATGCGCCGTGCATCATCTTCATCGATGAAATTGATGCGGTCGGTCGCCACCGCGGCGCTGGACTGGGCGGCGGACACGATGAGCGGGAGCAGACGCTGAACCAGTTGCTGGTCGAGATGGACGGTTTTGAGTCGAACGATGGTGTCATCCTCGTCGCCTCGACCAACCGGCCTGATGTTCTGGACCCGGCGCTGCTGCGGCCCGGCCGGTTCGACCGGCGAGTGGTGGTAGGGCGCCCGGATGTCCGTGGCCGCGAAGAAGTACTGCGCGTCCATGCCAAGAAGGTTCCCCTGTCCGACGACGTCGATCTGCGCGTTCTGGCGCGGGGTACGCCGGGCTTTACCGGAGCCGATCTGGCGAATATGGTCAACGAGGCGGCGATCAACGCAGCCCGCGCCAACCGAAAAGTGGTGGCGATGTATGACTTCGAGTCGGCCAAGGACAAGGTCCTGATGGGTGCCGAGCGCAAGTCCATGCTGCTGACCGACGAAGAGAAGCGCACCACGGCGTATCACGAGGCGGGCCACGCTATTGTGGCGGCGCTGCGGGATCACGCCGATCCGCTGCATAAGGTGACGATCATTCCGCGTGGCATGGCGCTGGGCTTGACCATGCAACTGCCGGAGGATGAGCAGCATACCGTCAGCAAAGATTATCTGCAGACGCAGCTCGCCATTCTGATGGGCGGCCGCTGCGCCGAAGAAATCTTCTTGAACCAGATGACGACCGGCGCCGGCAATGACATTGAGCGGGCTACCGATCTGTCTCGCAAGATGGTCTGCGAGTACGGCATGAGCCGGCTGGGTCCCCTGACCTTCGGCAAAAAAGAAGAGCAAATCTTCCTCGGCCGGGAGATTTCGCAGCATCGCGACTTTAGCGAAGAGACGGCCCGCCAGATCGACGCGGAAGTTCGCATGCTGGTCGATGGCGGCTATAAGTCAGCCTATTCGCTGCTCGATAACAACCGCCCGCTGATGCATCGTCTGGCACAGGCCCTGCTGGAGCGGGAGACGCTGGATGCCGAAGAGCTTCGCATGCTGATCCAGGGCAAAGACCTGCCGCCGATGAGCGCGCCGCCGGATGGACCGGGTGGCGACGTGCAGCAGGTGTTGCGTCCGGAAGCTGGCCGCGCGCCGGGGTTTGCGGGCGAGCAGCCTTCCCCCGCATAAGCGAAAACTGTCTGACGCTTTAGAATGCCCTGTGTCGCTGCTGACGCAGGGCATTTGCTTTTGAATTTGCGTCTGCCCATCGCCCGCAGCCACGGAGGTTTGCCACCTATGCCGTCAACGCTCTCTGCTCTGCGGATTTCCCGTCTTATGACGTTGGCATGCCTGTTGACGGTCACGCCGCTGCTGGCGGAGACCTGCGGAACGCATGCGCTGCAGGCAAATTTCTCGGCGGACGGGACCTATTCCATTACTAGGGCCCAAGGAAACATCCACTGGACGGGAAAACTGCCGGAGCCGGGCCGGGTGCGGAAATTCTCTGATCACGACGCCCTGGGCGACTCTTGCGGCCTGCGCTTTCAGGGCGAGAAGTCGGATGAGGTCGACACAATTCGCGTCTATCCCGCGCAGGGAGTGGTGACGCTGACGGTGCGAACGGCCTCGGAGCGTCCACAGTTTCCGCGTCTGTCCGGCGTTTCCATGGACTGGCACCCGCTTGGTTTTGGTGTCGCCCCGTTCGGCCCGTATACATTCAACCACCTGCATCATCAGGGTCCGTGGGTGCTGTTCGACGGCAAGTTTGACACCGTTGTGGTGTCACCCGCCGACCACTTTTTTGTCAGCGATCTCCAGTTGCAGAACGGCGAGTTGCGTTCCGGATTTCTTGCCTCCGCACCCGAGGCACCCGCCCACACACTGCATACGACTGTCATTACATTCGGCGACGGTATCCACGCGACCCTTACTGCATGGGGGCATGCCATGCAGGCCTGGGCTGCGCGGCCGGTGGTGCGCAATGACGCCGGCCCGCTGCTGCGCGGCTTGAGCTACTGGACGGACAATGGCGCGTACTACTACTACAAGTTTGATCCGAAGCTGGACTACACCGGCACGCTGTTGGCGGTGGCCGACAGGTTTCATCAGGAAGGCGTGCCGCTGCACCTGATGCAACTGGATAGCTGGTTCTATCCCAAGGGGCCGGAGCAGCAGTGGCAGGTGCGCCATTGGGAGCATGGCGCGGGCGGCGCCTACCGGTACGAGCCGGACAAGCAATTATTCCCGGACGGCATCAATGCATTCGCCAGCAAGCTGGATTTACCGATGGCCGTGCATGGTCGCTGGATCGACCAGAGCAGCCCGTATCGCCATATGTACAAAATGTCCGGGAATGTCATCATCGACCCGGCGTACTGGAAGCAGACAGCCGCGTGGCTGCACGCGGCGAACGTTGTGGTGTATGAGCAGGACTGGCTGGGGACCTTCGCGCAGGCGGAGGCAAACTTCACCGCGCCTGAGGCCTACCACGACGAAATGGCACATGCGATGCGCCAGCAGGGAATTGCTCTGCAATACTGCATGCCCGCGCCAGCGGATTATCTGCAGGGCGTGCGCTATCCCAACTTGACGACGATCCGCACCAGCGACGACCGCTTTGAGCCCGCCCGGTGGGACGAGTTTCTCTACGATTCGCAGATCGCCTACGCGCTCGGCATCTGGCCGTGGAGCGATGTGTTTATGAGTTCTGAGACGGCGAATCTGGTGCTGTCCACGCTGTCGTCCGGTCCAGTCGGCGTGGGCGACGCCATCGACAAAATCGACGCCAAAAATCTGCTGCGTGCAGCGCGCGCCGATGGCGTCCTGGTGAAGCCGGATCACGGCATCCGCCCCCTGGACCGCATATACCTGGCGGATGCAGCAGGCCATCCGGCAGCGATGGTCGCGGTGGCGCAGTCGCAGCAGGCGGCCGGGACCACTTCCTACGTCTTTGCGTATCCGCGCCACCAGGAGACGGCGGCCGCTTTTACGCCTGCTGAGCTGGGCTACAAGGGACAGGTGGTCGTCTATAACTGGCGCACCGGGGACGGAACCATTCAAGACGCGGGTGTGACCGATCGCTTACCGCTCGCCGATGGCTGGGGCTATGCCGTAGTGGCGCCGGTAAACGCGGGCCTGGCGCTGGTCGGCGATCCGCAGATGATTGCGACGATGGGCAGGCAGCGGCTGGCAGCGCGTCCGATCTCGGCCAGCGGCGGTCTCGCGATTGACCTTCGTTTTGCCCCGGGAGAGAGCAGCCAGGCTCTCGTGCTCTACGCGGCGAAGGCTCCCGGCGTTCGCGTGACGGCAGGGAAGATCCAGTCGCAGCGCTATAACGCAGCCAGCCATATGCTGCAGGTGACGTTGACGCCGGATGCAAAGGGCATGGCGCAACTGCAGGTGATGCCGGCCGGAAAGTAGCGTGCTGCCTGCCGGCGAGCCGGGCCCTACAATAAGAGGGTCGTCTTCCAATTCCATGCGGATGCTGCGCGCGCCAATCCTTCTTGTTCCTGTCGTATTGCTTGGCTGCGGCTACCACACGCCGCAGAGCAGTGAGCACCTGCCGCCCAGCATCACGTCCATCGATGTGCCGATTTTCAAGACGAACGTGACCAACTACAACACGGAGGTTGCGTTTACCCGCGCCGTGGTGCAGGAGCTGACAACGCGGACCAAGGACCGCATTACAGAAAGTGACAAACCGCACGCCGCCGATGCGGTTCTGCGCGGAACGATTCTGACCGAGACCTACACCCCGCTCACCTTCAACTCCGAGACCGGCCAGTCCTCCAGCTATCTGATCGCTATAACAGCGGCAGTTACACTGACCGCTGCCGACGGGACAGTGCTCTATAAGAACGATCATTTCCTCTACCGCGCGCAGTACCAGGCGACGGCCGATCTGGCGACCTTTATTCAGGAAGACTCGCCGGCTGTGCAGCGCATGGCCCATGAATTTGCCGCCGACCTGGTGAACGAGATGCTGGAGGGTTTCTAACGTGCAGGCGGAACGGAAAGATCTCGGCGGAGGGTTTGCGGCCGTCGAGCGGTTGCTGCGCGAAGCCCGCACGGATGCACGCCGTGCCGGTTATGTGCTGGTGGGCGATGAGGCGTATCTGCAGCAGGAGGCCCGCCGCGGGCTGATCCGTGCGCTGCTCGACCCCTCGCTGATGGACTTTTGCCTGTCGGAGGTCGATTTGGCGGAAGCCAGCGTGTTTGAGGCGCTGGACCGCGTCAGTTCTCCCTCCCTGATGGCGCCGTTTCAGATCGTATTCGTGCGCAACGTGAAGCTGCTCTACCAGCGCGGCGCAAAGAAGGACGAGTTTGCGGCGATTGAAAAATATCTGAGAAATCCGAATCCTCAGGCGCTTCTGGTTTTTGTCGCGGATCATCTGCACATTCCCGCTGATACGCGCCGCATGGACATGCAGGAGAAGGATCGCTACGAGAGGATTCGCGAGACGCTGGGCGAGCTCTGCGGCCTGGTCGAGCTGGCGCAGCCTGATGAAGCCACCGCGCTGCGCTGGGCCGTTGAAAGCTGCGCGGCTGCCGGATGCACGCTGACTCCCGACGCGGCGCGTGAGCTGACGGATGCGCTGCATGCTGACCTGATGCAGATGGCATCGGAGCTTGAGAAGCTGCGGCTATATGTTGGCGACAAGCGCTCAATCGATGTGGCGGACGTTGAAGCGATGGTGGAGGCGGCGCGCCAGCGGTCGCTGTATGAGCTGACGGATGCAATCTCCGCGCACGACGCGGCGCGCGCGCTGTCGCTGCTGCACGGGCTGTTGAACGCAAGCGACGCCGGCGAAGATGGAGCGATTGGATATCTGCACATGCTGGCGCGAACCTTTCGCCAGATGCTGGTGATCCTTGAGAAGAATGTGCGGGATTCGCGGGCTATCTGGCAGGCATTGTGGCCCGGGTTTCGCGTGGCGCCCTTCGCCGTGGATGATCTGATCCGTCAGGCGCGGCGATATCGATCGCGAGAGGACCTGATGCGGATGCTCGAGCGCGTGGCGCGGGCCGATGTTGAGATTCGATCTTCACCCCCGGACAAGGCGATGGTGCTGGAGCGGATGGTGATCGATCTGGCGCACATTGGAGCGTTGCCGGCCCGGTAGCGTATCCCCGGCGAACTCGACGCCGATTGGCTGCGAGAATAACAGAGATGACCGCTAGACGATTGCCCGGTCCGGCTCAAGATTCCCATGCTGGCGCACGGTCATGGTGACGGCGGAGACGATGATCATCGCGCCGCCTACCCATCCCGCAGCGCCCAGCCGCTCACCGAGCAGGGTGATGCCGAGGACCGAGCCGAGGATCGGTTCCAGGTTCAAAAAGACCGCAGCGCGCGAGGCGGGGACACGCGTGAGGCCCCAGTTCCACAGCACGCTGGAGCTGGCGGTGCAGAGCAGACCGCTGGCAGCCAGAGCCAGCCACGCTGTCAGCGAAATATGAATGGGGGGCGGTCCGTCGACGGCGAAGACCCATACGGCCAGCATCGCGGTTCCGCATAGCAGACCCCACGCCGTGATGACCAACGGAGAATGGCGGCGGAGCAAGTGCTGATTCAGCAGAATCCAAGCGACGGAGATCAGCAGGGAAACGACGATCATCGAGTCGCCGGCGATGCTTGGACGGTCGCCGCCGCGGCCCGCCGATCCGCTGACAAATGCGATTAATACAGCGCCCGCTGTAGAGATTGCGAGCAGCAGCCACCCGCCGGCATCCAGACGCTCATGCGCGAATACAGTCGCCGCAAGCGCCAGAACAACGGGCAGCGTGCCGACCATCAACGCCGCGTGGGAGACTGTGGTGCGCGCCAGGCCGGCGAACTGCGGCAGAAATTGCAAGGGGACCCCAAGGAACCACGCCAGCAGCAGAATGCGCCACTCCTGACGGTTGAGCTGCGGCCGGTGACGCAGCAAGACCGGGGATAGACCGGCGAGCGCAAACAAAAACCGATAGAGCACCATGTGCGCGGAGCTCATTTCGCGCAGCGCGATTTTGCCAAAGAAAAAGCCTGTGCCCCAGAACGTTCCGGCAAGTGCGCAGGAGCCGTAGCCAAGAGCGGTAAAGCGGCGGTTGCTGGAAGATACCTGGAGGCTCATTCGGGAGTTGGTGGCTGCGCTGAAAATGGTGGCTGGTTTCAGAATCGCAGATTCCGTGGCGATCGAACAGATGCAGCCCCGTCAACGATAAAAAAGCGGGATGCAGTGTGAGCTGCATCCCGCGGGGTTGCGGCGTGCGCGTGTCGAACTACCAGACGCGGCAGCGGTTCGCGGGGGCCATCGGCTGGCCGGTTTTGCAACTGAACGCCGTTGCAAACTCCGGCATGTTGCGCACCACGCCGTTGGCACGGAACTGATCGGGCGAGTGGGGATCGGTTTGCACGATCAACCGGATGAACTGCGGCCGGTCATTCGTACACCAGTTCTGCGCATAGCCGATGAAGAATTGCTGCACCGGCGTGTAGAGCCCCATCTTCTTCGACAGGTCAATATTGTGGTGCGCCGCCCAGGCCTCCATCGCCATGTAGGCCAGACGGATGCCCCCGTTGTCAGCCGTGTTTTCACCAAGCGTCAGCTTGCCATTGATATGCAGATTGTCGATGGCAGTGAAGCCCGAGTATTCGTTGGCGATGCATTCTGTGCGGGCGTCGAACTGCTTTTTGTCCTCCGGCGTCCACCAGTTCTTCAGGTTGCCATAGCCGTCAAACTGGGATCCCTGGTCGTCGAAGCCGTGCGTCAATTCATGACCCACGACGGCGCCGATGTGGCCGTAGTTGACCTCGCGAGGTGCTGAGTGGTCATAAAATGGCGGCTGCAGGATTCCCGCCGGGAAGTTGATGTTGTTCATGCTCGGGTCGTAGTACGCGTTGACGGTGGGCGGCGACATATCCCACTCCTCTTTATTCACCGGCTTGTTGATCTTGTTCAGCTGGCGGGCGGACTCGAACTCACGGGCACGAATGGCGTTGCCAAGCGCGTCATTAGGCTTGATCTCGAGTTTGGAATAGTCCCGCCATTTGTCGGGATAGCCGATCTTATTGGTGATCAGATCGAGCTTCTGAATGGCCTTCACCTTCGTTTCCGGGCTCATCCAGGTCAGCTTGGTCAGGTCGGTGTTCATGGCAGACTCAATGGCCTTCACCATGTTCAGGGTCTGCTCTTTGCTGTCACCGGCGAAATACTTCTCGACATACACCTTGCCGAGCGCTTCGCCGAGCGAAGCGTTTGTCGCCGAGACGCAGGTCTTCCAGCGCACCGGCTTCGTGGGTACTCCCGAGAGAATGTGGCCATAGAAGTCGAAGTGTTCATCATCGAATGCTGCCGGCAGCCGCGAGGCGTAGGAGTCCAGCAGGTGAACGCGCAGATAGTTCCGGATCGTCGCCATATCCGTCTGCTGCAGCACGGACTGCAATCCTTGGAAGAAGGCGGGATTGGCGACATTCAGCGTGGTGATAGGCGGCGTACCCGCGTCCCTCAGCAATTTGGGCCACTGCAGGGTCGGGTCAGTTGAGGCCAGCGTGGTGAGCGGCTCGATGTGGTAGGTCTTGTACGGGTCGCGGCGATCTACAACGCCCATTGAGATTTTTGCCAGCGAGGTCTCGAGCGCGAGGATGGACTGCGCTTCCGCGTCCGCCTTGCTCTGTGGGTCGCCCGCAAGGTGCAGCATTTTCGCGAGATGCTGCACGTATTGCTGGCGCAGCTTTACGCTCTTTGCGTCGGTCCGCAGGTAATAGTCCTTTTCGGGGAGGCCGAGGCCACCCTGATCCACGACGGCAATCTCTTTGGTCGCGTCTTTGAAGTCCTGCATGGAGCCAATATCAAAGAACGCCGGTACGCTCATCTTCTGGTACTGCGCCAGCAACGCTGGCAGCTCGCTCTTGTTCTTGAGCGCAGCGATCTTCGCCAGCTCCGGCTGCAGCGGCTTCAGACCATCCGCATTGATGGCAGCCGTATTCATGCAGCTTCCGTAGTAATCGCCGATCTTCTGCTCATCGGGGGAGCGTCCCGCTGTCTGCTTCTCAGCGGTTTCCAGAATGCCGTGCAGAAGCTGGTGGTTATACTCGTTCAGATTTTCGAACTGGTCGTAGAGCGGCAGGTCGGCGGGGATAGGATACTTTTGTGCGAATTTTCCGCAGGCGAACTGGTAGAAATTCGTACACGGATCTGCTGACGTATCCATGATGGAAGAGTCAAAGCCGGGGATGGGAGAAATCTTGTGCATCGGTTGAGGGGCTACGCCGGTCGAGGGCCGTTGCGCATGCGCAGCGGCACCCCCCAGCGCCACAAAAGACAGGACGGTAGCCGCGAGGATTCGCGGCACGGGTTTTGCTTCCATCAGCTTGGTTCCTCTCTTGTCTGAAGCGTACCTTTGAATGTCATGCAGCATGACCATCCATCTGATAAGGGAAAAGCAGGGAAGTCAATCCCTAAGCGTATCTATGTGTATGCCAGCAAACTGCTGGCTCTTTTCGCGGGAATTCTGACCCTCCCGGCGGGTGCGGGTTATGCGGCCGGAGCCCGGCCGGTCCGAGCTGCCGGCGCCCAGCCAGAGATACATATTCCAGTCGGTCCGTTGGGCTATACCGTTCCGGGGGTACTGCCGTCGTTGTACGCATACGCGCTGACCGAACTCTACTACATCGACGCCACGCATCTGCTGTTTGTGTTCAATCGGCATGGCCTGATTCGCCGCGACAATAGCTGCCCGCTACCGGATGCGGAGCAGCGGGTGGTCCGCGCCGTAGTTCTGGAACTGCCCACGGGCAAGGTAATTCGTCAGGCGGACTGGAACCTGTATGACCTCACAAACTATTTGTGGAGTCTCAATGATGGGTCCTTTCTTATGCGGCGCTGCATGCAATTGGAGCGCGTGGACGCGACCCTGACGCCAAAGCCGTTGATTGCCGCTGCCGGCAAAATCGACGACATAACGTTTGCCCCAGACCGTTCTCTGATGTCGTTGGAGGAAGAGCCGCCACCTGTAATGCCTTCTGCGAAGGCTAAGTTGCACAGCGCGCAGCCGCCACTGCAGCCGATTTCGGTGCAATTTATCGGGCTGCAGCCCTTGCGGGTGGTGGCACGATCACGCGTACAAACCCCCGGCGACATTCCATTGATGAACTCAGGAATTCTTGTACCGTTGCCAGGAAAGAGCTCGCACTGGCTGTATACGTTATTTCCATTTGCGGGGGCGCCCAGGCAAGTCGTCTCGGTAACGTCTTTTTGCCGCCCGCAGACGGTCCCGCTGGCACGGGCCATCTTCCTCTCAATGCTCTGCCCCAGTCCCCAGAACCTGGAGTATGACGGTTATAACCTGCAGGGTGGCCATATGTGGCGCATGGCCTTTGACCAGATGCATCTGCTGCCGCAATATCTGCTGAGCCGCGATGGCTCGCTTTTTGGGATTGAGACGCTGCACCTTACCCGGCCAATGTCCGGGATTGGTTCCCTGACGAAGGATGACGTGGATAGCCAGGTTCTCGACATCTTTAATACGTCGACGGGAAAGCCCATGGGGGAGCTTCAATTCACGCCCATTTACACCGCGGGGGGTAACGCGGACTTTTCCCCCGATGGAACTCGGGTGGCCATCCTGCGGAACGGCGCCATCGAGATTTACCGGATCAGCGACTTGAGGCCTTAAGGGCCATCTCAGCGGCAATGACCTACTATTTTTTCTCCGCCTTGCCTCGGCTGTGCTAGAACCAGTCTCAACTGAGGAATTGGACGATGAGCGAACCTGTCAGCACTCTGCCTGGAACCAACCGATTTGGGCCGTTTCGCGCCGGACAAATTCTGGAACGCACGGCGGACCTGATCCGCGAAAGCCCGATGGTCTTCTTCGGCATCGGCTTTCTGGCAATCGCCGCCGCGGCCGTGGCGGGCCTGGTCTTTGTCTTCGCAGAATTTTTGCTCCGCCATTTCAATCCAGACGGCAGCCCGGCGGCCCGGGCGCTGGCGCTGGCTCCGCTGGCCCTGCTTTGCTTTGGCGCAGCCTTTGTCGTGGCACAGATCGCGCAGGGCGCCTTCTTCGTGGCTGCGCGGCAGAAACTGGAAGGCGCCCGCCCGTCCGTCGGAGAGGCATGCAGCGCGGCCGCACAGCGGCTGGGAACCCTGGCTGGAATTGCGATTCTGATCGCCCTGCGGATCATCGGCTATCTGCTCGTGTTTTATCTGGTCTGCGCGATTGTTTTCGGCGTTCTGATCGCGGCTCTCGGTGGCATGCGCGTGCTGGCGTCCTTCAGTCCCGGCCATATGGCAAACTCCGGGGCCATCCTTCTTCTGCTTCTCCTCGGACTTACATTTTTCGTCCTTTATTTGCTTTTTCTGGTTTGGCTTATCGCTCGCTATGCCCTGTCCGTTCCGGCTGCGATGGAAGAGGGCGTTCCGGCTGGTGACGCGATCCGCCGCTCGATTGCGCTGACGCACGGTGCCAAGGGAAGGGTCATCGCACTGCTGGTTTTCGCGTTTGGGATCAATCTGGCGCTGGCGATCGTCACGCTTCCGGTCCAGATGCTTTCCATGCGCGGCACGGCCGCGGCCGCCACGTACCACTCGGTCTCGACGGCCGGTATTGTTGTCATTCTTGCCATAACGCTTCTCCGCCTCCTTGTCGGTTGGGTGGTCTCCGTGTTTCTGGGCGTCGGATTTGTACTCTGCTATTTCGATCTGCGCGTGCGGAAGGAAAACTTCGGCGGTCCCACGGCGACGTTGCCGCCGGGTAGCCTCGCGGTTGTCGGCGGAGCAATGGCCACCCCGCAGGCGCCTGCGATTCATCCATTGCCACTCGAGCCGCAGGCCACCGATCTTCCCCAGGACGACCTTCCGATTTCCTGACGCCCGGTCGTTTATTTGCGGGAAGGATGCAGCGCGGAAATTGCCGCAGCCGCGCCCCTGCGTCGGCAATGTGGGTTACACTATTGGCTCCGGTACATCCGACTTCCTTGTTCGTCCAGGATCAATCGCCTGGTACCGGCCCAGAGACAATTTTCTTATGACCCAGCTTTGACGGGACACCTACATCTCGAGAAGGACTTCCATGCCGAACCACAGCATTGCCGCCGGCCTGCCCCATGCTCAGGGGCTCTATCACCCCAGCAACGAACACGATGCCTGCGGCATGGGATTTGTCGCCAGCATTCGTGGAGAGCGCACCCACGCGATCATCGAGCAGGGCATTGAAGTACTCATTAATCTGACGCACCGCGGGGCCTGCGGCTGCGATGCTGAAACCGGCGATGGCGCCGGCCTCCTGATCCAGATTCCCCACAAATTCTTTGCGCGTGAGTGTGCCGCGCTTGGCTTTACGCTGCCTGCGTCCGGTGAGTATGGCGCCGGTATGGTCTTCTTCCCGGTGGAAAAACTGCCGCGCCTGCAGTGTGAAGGCATCTTCGAGAAAATTGTCAAAGAAGAGGGTCTGACGGTTCTTGGCTGGCGCGACACCCCCTGCGACGGAGATGCCATTGGCCGGGTGGCGCGCGCCTCGCAGCCTTACATCCAGCAGATTTTCGTCGGCCGGCCAGCGGGCATGGATGAGGATGCGTTTGAGCGCAAGCTCTACGTTGTGCGCAAGCGTGTGGAGGCGCAGATTGATGCCTCCGATATTGACGATAAGCACTTTTTCTACATCCCGTCCCTGTCGTCGCGCACCATCGTGTACAAGGGGCTGCTGCTGGCGCCACAGATCGCCAAATTCTACGGCGAGCTTTCGGATCCGGACGCGGTAAGCGCCATTTGCCTGGTGCATCAGCGGTTTTCCACCAATACATTTCCGAGCTGGCGTCTGGCGCATCCGTTCCGGTTTGTCGCGCACAACGGCGAGATCAACACCCTGCGCGGCAACGTGAACTGGATGCATGCGCGGCAGTCTGTGCTGCAGTCGCCGCTGTTTGGGGAGGACCTGAAGAAAATCTTCCCGGTGGTTGAAACCGAAAGCAGCGACTCCTCGGCTTTTGATAACGCACTGGAACTGCTGTTCCACTCCGGTCGCAGCATGCCGCATTGCATGGCCATGCTGATTCCGGAAGCTTGGGCGGGCAATCCGCATATGGCGCCGGAGAAGCGCGCGTTTTACGAATACCACGCGTCGCTGATGGAGCCGTGGGATGGGCCGGCCGCCATCGCCTTTACGGATGGCCGCGTGATTGGCGCCACGCTGGACCGCAACGGGCTTCGTCCCGGCCGGTACGTGGTGACCAAGGACGACATTGTGGTGATGGCGTCTGAAGCAGGCGTTCTCGATGTGCCAGCGGGAAATATCCGCAAAAAAGGTCGGTTGCAGCCAGGCAAAATGTTTCTGGTCGATACCGTTCGCCAGCAGATTGTCTCGGATAAGGAGATCAAAAAGGAGCTCGCGAGCCGCAAGCCGTACGAGGAATGGTTGCGCTCCAATCAGATCACGCTGGACCAGTTGCCGGAGCCGTCGCGTGTGCATGGCTCCAACCACAGCACCATGCTGCGCCGTCAGCGCGCTTTCGGATACTCCGAAGAAGACCTGACGATGATTCTGGAGCCGATGGCCAGCAAGGGTGAGGAGCCGATCGGTTCGATGGGCACCGATACGCCGCTGGCCTGCCTGTCGGACCGCCCGCAGATGTTGTTCAACTACTTCCGCCAGCTTTTTGCGCAGGTGACAAATCCGCCGATCGATCCGATCCGCGAAGAGATGGTCATGTCGCTGACCAGCTTCATTGGGATTGAGCGCAACATTCTGGAAGAGACGCCGCTGAACTGCCACACCCTCAAGCTGCCGCATGCCCTGCTGACGAACCGTGATCTTGAGAAACTGCGGCGTGTATCGACCGGGGATTTGCTGGCGACGACACTACCGGCGCTTTTCCGGGCGCAGGATGGTGAGCAGGGGCTGAAGCGTGCGCTCGATGAGCTGTGCCAGCGTGCCTCACTGGCCGTGCGCAGCGGCTATACGCTGTTGATTTTGTCGGATCGCGGAGTCGATGCGCAGTACGCGCCAATCCCGAGTCTGTTGGCATTGGCTGCGGTTCACAATTTGCTTGTGCGCGAAGAGACGCGCACGCAGGTCGCGCTGATTCTGGAGACGGGCGAGCCGCGCGAGGTGATGCATTTTGCGCTTCTGATTGGTTTTGGCGCCAGCGCTATCAACCCCTATCTGGCGATGGATTCGATTCGCGACCTCGCGCATCGCGGCTATCTGACGAACGGCGTGAGCCCGGATGCGGCGGTAAAAAACTTCATTAAGGCGATCAACAAAGGGCTGCTCAAAACATTCTCAAAAATGGGAATCTCCACACTGCAAAGTTACCGCGGTGCGCAGGTTTTTGAGGCGGTCGGACTCAACCATGACCTAATGAAGGCCTATTTCAAAGGCGTTGCTTCGCGGGTGGAAGGTGTGGGGCTGGATGTGCTGGCGCGCGAGGCCCAGTCGAAACACCATCATGCCTTTGCCGCCATGAGCGAGTCGCAGCCGGACCTGACGACCGGGGGCGTGTATCACTATCGCGCGGATGGCGAATATCATCTGCTGAATCCGCTATCGATCAGCAAGCTGCAGCACTCGGTACGCAGCGGCGACGCCAAAACGTTTGAAGAATATACCCAACTGATCGACGAGCAGAACCGCAACATGAGCACGCTGCGGAGCCTGATGCGCATCAAGGAAGCGGCGCAGCCAGTACCACTGGAAGAAGTGGAACCGGCTCGGGAAATTGTGAAGCGCTTCACGACGGGCGCCATGTCGTTCGGCTCCATCAGCCAGGAGGCCCACGAGACGCTGGCCATTGCCATGAACCGTATCGGTGGCAAGTCAAATACGGGCGAGGGCGGCGAAGACGAAGCCCGCTTCACGCCGGATGCGAATGGCGACTCCCGCCGCAGCGCGGTGAAGCAGGTGGCGTCCGGCCGCTTCGGCGTTACGACGAATTACCTGGTGAATGCCGACGAGCTGCAGATCAAGATGGCGCAGGGCGCCAAGCCCGGCGAGGGCGGTCAGCTGCCAGGGCACAAGGTGGATGAAAACATCGCCCGCATCCGCCACTCCACGCCAGGCGTTGGACTGATCTCTCCGCCGCCGCATCACGATATCTACTCGATCGAAGATTTGGCGCAGCTCATCTATGACCTGAAGAATGTAAATCCGCGCGCTCGCATCGCCGTCAAGCTGGTGGCGGAGGTGGGTGTGGGCACGGTCGCGGCCGGTGTATCCAAAGCGCATGCCGACGTCGTTCTGATTAGCGGAGACAGCGGTGGGACCGGTGCTTCGCCGCTCAGTTCCATTAAGCACGCCGGTCTGCCCTGGGAGCTTGGGCTGGCAGAGACGCAGCAGGTGCTGCTGCTGAATGATCTGCGCAGCCGCATCCGCGTGCAGACTGACGGCAAGCTGCAGACAGGCCGCGACGTTGTGATTGCAGCGCTGCTGGGCGCAGAGGAGTTTGGCTTTGCCACCACGCCGCTGATCGCGATGGGCTGCATCATGATCCGCAAGTGCCATCTGAACACCTGCCCGGTAGGCATTGCGACGCAGGACCCTGAACTGCGCCGCCGTTTCCAGGGACAGCCGGAACATGTGATCAACTTCATGTTCTTCATTGCGGGACAGGTGCGCAGCTATATGGCGAAGATGGGCTTCCGCACGTTTGATGAGATGGTCGGCCGCGTCGATATGCTCGACACCCGGCCTGCCGTCGATCACTGGAAGGCCAGTGGCCTGGATCTGTCCTCCATTTTGTACAGCCCCGAACTGCCCGCACGCGTGGCCCGCCGCTGCACCCAGGCGCAGGACCACGCATTGCATCAGGCGCTGGATCATGAACTGATCGAATTGGCGCGCCCGGCGCTCGAGCAGGGCAAGCCGGTGTCGGCTTCGCTGGCTGTGCGGAATATTCATCGCACCGTTGGCGCCATGCTGGGCGGTGAAGTCGTCCGCCGCTATGGCGCGGCAGGACTGCCGGACGATACGATCCGGTTCAACTTTGCTGGCTCCGCGGGCCAGAGCTTTGGTGCATTCCTGCCCAACGGCATTACGCTCACGCTGGAAGGCGAAGCGAATGACTACGTAGGCAAAGGCCTATCCGGCGGCCGCATCGTTATGTATCCTCCGCGCGGGTCTAGCTTCCTGCCGGAAGAGAGCGTGCTGCTGGGTAACGTAGCCCTCTATGGAGCCACCAGCGGGGAAGTATTTCTCAGCGGCGTTGCGGGCGAACGCTTCGCAGTCCGCAACTCTGGCGCGACCGCCGTGGTTGAAGGGGTTGGCGATCACTGTTGCGAGTACATGACGAAGGGGCTGGTCGTCGTGCTCGGATCTTGCGGGCGGAACTTTGCAGCAGGCATGAGCGGGGGCATCGCGTTTGTGTTCGACGAGGGCGGATCGTTCGTCCAGAAGCGCTGCAACCAGGCGTCGGTCGATCTTGAGCCGCTCACCGAAACCCAGGATGTATTTACGCTGCGCGCGCTGATCACGCGGCATCGCGACCTGACCGGCAGCCCACGCGCCGGCTGGATTCTCGATAACTGGCGCGAAAGTCTCTCGCGCTTCGTCAAGGTCTTTCCGCATGAGTATCGCCGCGTGCTGCGCAGCCGTCCGGTGATGCTGCCGGCGGCCCACGCAGCAGAAACAACTTCAATGACCCGGCAGGTGCTCCATGGCTAAGCCCACTGGATTTATGGAATTTTCGCGCGAGCTTCCGGAGCGACGTCCTGTGACGGAGCGCGTGAATGACTGGTTTGAAATCTACCGCGCGTTTCCTGAAGAAAAGCAGCAGGAGCAGGCGGCCCGCTGTATGGATTGCGGCGTGCCGTTCTGCCACTCCGGCTGCCCGGTCAACAACATCATTCCAGACTGGAATGACATGGTGTATCGCGGCCGCTGGAAAGAGGCGATCCGCCGTCTGCACGCGACCAACAATTTCCCGGAGTTCACCGGCCGCATCTGCCCGGCGCCGTGCGAGGCTGCCTGTGTTCTTGGCATCAATGCTCCTCCGGTTGCGATCAAGCAGATTGAGAAGAGCATTATTGAGCACGCGTTTGAAGAAGGTTGGGTGCAGCCCGAACCGCCCGCCGTGCTGACTGGGAAACGCGTGGCAGTGATCGGCTCCGGCCCCGCAGGATTAGCCGCTGCGCAACAGTTGCGCCGCGCTGGCCATGAAGTCCGCGTCTATGAAAAGGCCGACCGCATCGGCGGCCTGCTGCGCTACGGCATTCCCAACTTCAAGCTGGAGAAGACGGTCCTCGACCGCCGGCTGGAACAGATGCAGGCCGAAGGCGTGGAGTTTGTCACCAGTGCGCACGTTGGCCGCAATGTGGATGTGGAGGAACTGCGTCGCACCCACGACGCCATTCTGTTAGCCGGTGGCGCAGAACATCCCCGCGACCTTCAGGTGCCCGGGAGAGAGCTGAAAGGCATTTATTACGCGATGGAATTTCTGCCCCAGCAGAACCATCGTTGCGAAGGGGATGCAGTGGCAGAGCACACGGCCATCTCCGCAGCGGGCAAACACGTCATCATCATCGGCGGCGGAGATACGGGAGCCGATTGCCTGGGAACCTGTCACCGGCAGAAGGCCGCCTCTGTTGAGCAATTTGAGATCATGCCGACGCCTCCGGCGGAGCGTTCGCCCCTGACGCCATGGCCGCTGTGGCCCATGCAGCTGCGTACCGAAGGCGCTCACGAAGAAGGCGGCAGACGGAACTGGAGCGTTGCGACCACCCGCTTTACGGGCGATGATCAGGGCAATGTGAAGGAGCTGCATGCCGTGCGTGTCGGACCTCCGCCAAAATTTGCGCCGGAACCCGGATCGGAGTTCGTCATGCGCGCGGACCTGGTTCTGTTAGCGATGGGCTTTCTTGGGCCGGTGCGCAGCGGACTGCTGGAGCAGCTTGGGGTCGCACTCGACGCACGTGGAAACGTCGCCGCCGGTGCCGATTTTATGACCTCTGTGCCGGGCGTGTTTGCAGCGGGCGATCTGCGGCGCGGACAATCGCTGGTGGTCTGGGCAATCTCCGAGGGGCGAAAAGCTGCGGCCGCGATGGATCGCTATCTGATGGCGCCGCGGATGCTGGAGCAGGCCGAGATGGCAACGGCCGGAGCGCGATAACGGCGCGTTAAAACATCACGCCAGCTTCAATCGTTCCTCGCATCTGCGTTTTGTTTCCCCCGAACGGGCCGAACGCGTCGCCAGGTCCGGCATTGGCCACGCCAACCCAGGAAAACTCTCCGCGCGCGTAGGCGTGTTTGCGCTGGTAAGTAGGCGTAAGGGTCACGGAGCCTGCATCGCTGCCCGGTCCGTAGATCAGATTGAGCGACGCACCTCCGACCTTGCCGGAGTTTTGAATGATCTCCCCGCGTGCCGCCAGAGCCCAATGCTGTCCCAGGGTACGCGAGGCCAGAAATGCCGCGCCGACGGTCGTCGTGGTGCGATCGGCGCCGATCGCTGTCTGTTGTGCCAGACGCGTGTATTGAAAATACGGCTGCAGCTTCCACGGCCCGGAGCTGCGGATATAGATCAGGTCATAAACACTGGTGTTGTTCTGAAAAACAGGCGTCGCGAAGGTGGAGTAGCCGGTTCGTCCGATGTTCCCAGCCGCTGTCGCGCTTAAAGTATCCTTACTGTCCAATGCATAATTGACGGCGCCTGACAGCCAATTCCAGCGGTTGGAATAAAATCCGTCGTTCCAGCTGAGCGAAGTAGTGAGGGCGCGATGGATGTAGTTGAGCTGGATGCCGCGATTGATGGCGTTCGTCTGGTTCCATAGCAGGCCGCGCTCGACGTTCATGTTCTGGAAGGTGAATAGTGCTTCTCCACCCCATATCGAAGGCAGCTTGCCCGCCTGAATATTGAAGGATCTCGAAGGCGTGATCTGCAGATATGCGACAGGCACAGGCCCATATAGCCTGGAGACTTCCGTTGCAGTCGAGTAGAGCGGAGCGCCCAGCGACGGAAGGTTATAAGCGCCGATCTGAAAATAGAATTGCAGCCAACCCGTAGGCTTCTGCAGAAAAGCCTGCGCATTGCTGAATTCAATACGCGTCGAGGCATCCCCAGCGTCCGGGTGTGTCTGGCTGATCGGCATCAGCGACGCCAGACCGCCTGCGTCCCAGGTTCCAACAGGGCCCAAATGGAAGGAGCGCGGTGCGGGCAAGACTAACGGGCCGGCGACAGGGGGAAATGCCGCCGTCGCGGGGGCTTGCTGCGGCGCAGCGGAAGCTCCGCTGGATTGTTGGGCCAGCCCCGATGAACAGAGGGCCAATGTAGATATCGTAAGAACAGCGGCAAGCCGGGAAAATCGCACGAAGCAACAAGACTCCTTCATCAGTAGGAAGACAGGCAAGCGGGTGGAAACCCCGGAGGGACGCCCAGTTCGTTACTCGCGGATTCCTGTTGCGATATTCAGAAATTCCCGTGCTGCCCGCGTCAGCACGTGGTCGCGGTGGTGAATCAGGGCCAGGTCGCGGGCCAGGCGTACCCCCTCAAGCCGCACCGCCACCAACTTGCCGGCTTTTTCTTCGTCCACAAAGTTGATGCGCGGCAGAAAGCCCGCACCCATGCCGGCAACAATCAGCCGCTTCAGCAATTCTCCAGAGTCTACTTCCATCGCCAGTCGTGGTTGCAGATCGTGCATCTGGAAGATGCCTTCCAGCTGTTCGCGTTGCCGTCCTTGCTTCGGGAGCAGGAGCGGAAACTTCGCCAGCTCCTCGACGCGGATCGTTGTACGCTGTGCCAGAGCATGGTCCGGCTGTACGGCCAGCACCAGCTCGTCTTTATGCACCGGAGCGATCGACAGGCGTTTATCTTTCAATGGAAGGGAGATAACGCCGAAGTCCACCTGCCGCTTGAGCACAGCTTCCAGGGTGCGTGCCCGCTCGGCGCGCACAATGCCGATGCCGACCTTAGGGCATTGCTTGCGGAACTCAGCAAAAATCGCAGGAAATACGTATAGGCAGGTTGTCTCGTTGGCGCTGATTGAGATGGCTCCGCGCGGCGCGCGATGCAGATCCGCGACGGTCATCTGGATATGGCTATAGCACTGCAGACAGTGCTCGGCGAACGGCTCAAACACACGCCCTGCCGCGGTTGTGCTCACCTTGCCGGATTTGCGGTCGAACAGGCTGGCGCCCATCTCTTTTTCCAGCGAGCGGATCTGTGCAGAGATGGCCGGTTGTGTTACCCGCAGCTTTTCCGCTGCGCGGGAGAAGCTGCCCAGCTGACAAACTTCGAGAAACGTTCTTAGCTTTTCAAAGTCCACAAGTCTCGCCCCGTGGTTCAGTTTTGAAAGGATGCGACGATTAAGCGGGCAGAGCGCCGGTATAAATCGCCATTCCCGCGACTGCATCGACGCCCATCGCGTCCAGCGTGTCAATCTCTTCCTGCGAACGGATTCCACCGGCGACGATCAACTGCCGCGTTGTTTCCTGGCGCAACGCGCGCGCGACGTCAATCGGAAATCCGGCCATCATGCCTTCACCGTCAATGTGGGTATAAAGAAATCCGCCACAGTACGGCTCCAACTCACGCATGGCCTGCGCGGGCGCCAGTGATATTTGCTCCTGCCATCCGCGCACGGCGACCTGGCCACCTTTTGCATCGACACTGAAAACCAGCGGGTCCAGGCCCACGCAGGCGGCCAGCTCGGCTGCAAAGGAGTGCCGGATGAGACCGTTGGCGCCGTTTGAGCCATCGAACAGCGATGAGCCAAGAATCACTTTGGAGGCGCCTGCGGCAAGCAAATCGCGCACGTCCTGCAACGTGCGGATACCCCCGCCAACTTGACATGGAAGTCTGCGCACGAACTGCTCGATCAGCCCTCGATTGTTTCCGGTTCTCTTGGCGGCATCCAGATCAATCAACTGAACGAGAGGGTAACCGGAAAAGCGATCGATCCAGTATTCGAAGTCATCGAAGTCCAGCGCCGGGCGTTCTCCCTGCACCAGTTGCACAATGCGGCCGCCCAAAAGATCGATGGAAGGAATCAGCATTCGGACCTCTTCTTCTATTGTGCCGTGTTTTCCGGATTTTTCAGCAAGGAAGTCGGACAGGAATTCCGTCGCTGGCGAGTTGCTGCTTCAAGGTGCGTGCATCGCTGATGCCGCGATGAAAGATGCTGGCAGCGAGCGCGGCATCGGCACGGCCGGCGGTAAAAACTTGCGTAAAGTGCCCGGCATTCCCACCGCCGCCGGATGCAATGACAGGAATGCTGACGGCATCGGCCACGGCCGCAGTCAGCGGGCAATCAAATCCTGCCTGCGTACCATCAGCGTCCATCGATGTCAGCAGAATCTCTCCGGCGCCGCGCTGTTCGGCTTCGCGTGCCCAATCCATTACGCGTCGGGCGGTGGCGCGACGCCCCCCACTGGAGAACACCTCCGCAAGTTCCGGCGCAGTTGGACCGCGGCGGGCATCAATCGCGACGACCACCGCCTGCGAACCGAAGCGCGCACCAATTTCGCTGATAACATCCGGCCGCCCCAACGCGGCGGAGTTGATGCTGACCTTGTCGGCGCCGGCATCGAAAACCTGTCGCGCGTCGTCCAGGGAGCGGATTCCGCCGCCTACAGTAAGCGGAACAAAGATGCGTTCGGCAGCCCGGCGCACGCTCTCCAGCAGGATGCCCCGTTCCTGATGCGTGGCCGTAATGTCGAGAAACACGATCTCATCGGCACCGCCGGCAGCGTGGCGAATGGCGAGCTCAGCGGGGTCGCCCGCGTCCATCAGATCAAGAAACTGGACCCCCTTCACCACGCGACCTGCATGCACATCCAGACAGGCAATAATGCGGCGTGTCAGCATCGCGGCACCTCAAGAAAATTCCGCAGAATCTGCAGGCCCGCTTCGCCGGACTTTTCCGGATGAAATTGTACGGCCATCCAGTTGTCGCGTTCCGCAGCAGCGGTAAATTGACGCCCATAGTTCGTACTGGCAACCGTCGCCTCAATCATTGGGGCACTGTAGGAGTGTGTGAAGTAGACGAAGCATGGATCGGGAATATCGCACAGGATGCGCGAGGGGCGGACGCGCTCGATGGAATTCCAGCCGACATGGGGCGATTTGACGGTTCCGGGAAACCGGTCGCAGGTACCGGGAAACACGCTGAGTCCGTGCGTCTCCGGAGCTTCTGTACTGCCTTCAAACAACCATTGCAGACCCACGCAGATGCCAAGGAACGGGCTGCCCGCGCTGACTCGCTCGCGGATAGCATCTGCCATTCCGCTCTCATGGAGTACGCGCGTAGCAGAAAAATGACCGACCCCAGGCAGAACGATATGGGCTGCGAATCGCAAATCATCCGGAGTGGCAGCGATCCGGACATCGGCTCCGCAGGCGCGCAGAGCCTTAGTAACGGAGGGAATATTTCCGGCCTGATAGTCGATGACCGTCACAGAGGCGGGCACGTAGATTCCTCCCGTTTACAAAAGGCCCTTGGTGCTGGGCAGCATGGATTTCAGTTGTTGGTCGCGCGAGCAGGCGAAGCGCAGCGCGCGCGCAAAGGCCTTGAACATTGCCTCCACCTTGTGATGATTCGACCGGCCGTAGAGCACTTTGATGTGGACGTTGGCGCGAGCGCCGCGCGCAAACCCCTCAAAAAAATCCGCCAGCAACTCGGACTGCAGATCGCCGACGAGTCGCACGCGCAGTTGCGGGTCAATCACATGTGCCGCGCGGCCGCTTAGATCAATGGCGGCTGCCGCGAGTGTTTCATCCATCGGCATTAGAAAATACCCAGCGCGCAGAATGCCGCGCTTGTCGCCGAGTGCCTGCGTGAACGCCTCGCCCAGCGCGATGCCGATATCTTCGACCGTGTGATGCTGATCGACGTCGAGGTCGCCATCACACTGCAGCCGGAGATCGAACGCGCCGTGGCGCGCAAACAGCTCCAGCATGTGATCGAGGAAGCGAATGCCGGTGTGGACGTCGTATTTGCCGGAGCCGTCAATAGTCAACGCCAGCGAAATCCGCGTCTCCGTGGTGTTGCGCTCCAGCCTGGCCGATCTCGTCTTTAGCGATTTGGCTGCCATGCAATCTCCTTGAGCGATGCTTCCAATGCAGCAAGACCCGCGCGTGTATGTTCCACGGCTCCCAGCGTGATGCGCACGCAACCCGCGCAGCCCGGGTCGCTGCTGCGATCCCGTACCAGTACGCCGCGACAGCGCATGGCTTCCACCAGCTCACGATGCTTTGCGCCAATCTGCATCAGGATGAAGTTGGCGTGGCTGGGGTAAAAGAAAACTTCCATGCGCGTCAGCTTCTGCTGTGCGAGTGCAAGGCTTTGCGTCACCTGATCGGCGTACCAGCGGATGTAGTCTTCGTCGGCCAGCGCCTCCGGCAGGCATTCCAGCGCAATGGAATTCACGTTATAAGGCGAGCTTACTTTGCGGATGAACCGCATTGTTTGTGGGTGCGCCGCCAGCAGACCGATGCGCAGTCCGGCCAGGCCATAGGCTTTTGAAAATGTACGGGCGACGATAAGGTTTTCACGAGCCGCCGTATGGGCGAGAACGCTGTCGCCGTGAAAGTGAATGTACGCTTCATCGACCAACAGTGCGGTCTGCGGATGGGCTGCGGCGATCTCGAGCAGGAAATCGGAATCCGCAGTCGCGCCGGTCGGATTATTCGGCGACGCCAGCATAACCAGACGTGTTCTGCTGTTGATCGCGGCTGCAAGGTCATCGTAGGGAAATTGCAGGTCTGGCTTTGCTTGTACGGAATGCACTGTAGCGCCGGTCATCTCCGCATACAGCCGGTACATGGAGAAGGTGGGCGTCACGACGATCACTTCATCGTCTGGTTCCAGGTAGGTTTCGCAAACCAGATGCAACGCCTCATCGACGCCGTTGGTAAGCAGCACGGCCTCCGGCTGCAGGCCAAAGTGATCGGCGACGATCCGCTCCACCGGTTCGCGCTCTGGATACCGCGTGAGCGACGCCGCTGCGACGCGCTGCAGGACGGCCTGAACGAGCGGGGAGGGTGCCAGCGTGTTCTCGTTAAAGTCCAGGCGCAGCCCTTCGCGTCCTGCCAGCGGCGGATGATACTCGTGCATGCGTTCAACAGCTGCGCGCGGACGCAGAGCCTGTTTCGTGGAGGCCTCTGTCATCGTTTTCCTCCGGAATTCCTGCTCGCCATGCGTACCGCAACACTTGCAGCATGTGCAACGAGACCTTCTGCAGTGGCGAGCGTCATGGTTGCTTCGCCCAGCGTAGCGAGTCCGGCCGGCGAGTACTCCTGCGTCGTCACGATCCGCAAAAAGTCGTACACGCTCAAACCGCCGCGCACGCGGGCCGCGCGGCCCGTCGGCAGAACGTGGTTTGGGCCGGAGACATAGTCGCCCATGCTCTGCGGCGTTGTGCCGCCGATGAAGATGGAACCTGCGTTGCGAATGTGCGCAAGATCGTCACGGTCGTCGACCGTGAGATGCTCCGCGGCAATCCGATTCGTCACAGTGAGGGTCTCTGCATGGTCTCGCGTAAGAAAAATGACGCCATGGGCAGCTAGCGACTGGCGGGCGATCGGATTTTTTGCGGCCTGCCGGTCCGCCTCTTTCGCCGTGGCCTTTGCCAACGCCTGGTTGGCAGTAATCAGGATGGCCATGGCCTCCGGATCGTGTTCCGCCTGGGCGACAAGGTCCGCCGCGATCCAGGCTGGGTCGCCCGACTCACTGGCGACGGCAATCTCTGTCGGGCCGGCCATCATGTCGATGGCACAGTCAAAGGCGACGAGCCGTTTGGCTGTGGTGACGTAGAGATTCCCGGGTCCGACGATTTTTTCCACGCGAGGGATGGACGCTGTTCCATAGGCCAGCGCTGCGACCGCCTGTGCGCCGCCGATGCGGTACATCTCCTCCACGCCTGCCAGGTGCGCGGCTGCTAGCGTTTCGCGCGCGGGACGCGGAGAGACGACCACCACACGTTCGACGCCAGCCACGCGAGCTGGGAGTGCAGTCATCAGCAGCGTGGAGGGCAGCGGATATCGGCCACCGGGCACGTAGCAGCCGACCGAGGCGAGTGGCAGGCAGCGCTGTCCAACGGTGCGCCCAGCAGCGGTTCGCGACCAGTTTTTCGGCATCTGCCACTGGGCAAACTGGCGGATGTTTTTTGCCGCTGTCTGCATGGCGCGCCGCAGGTCCGGCGGCGTCTGATCCCACGCAGCGGCCATCTCCTGCTTCGATACCTGGAGAGAACTCCCCGGCTCCAGCCCGTCGAAGCGCATGGCATAGGTGCGCAGCGCCTTGTCGCCGCCACGCCGAATGCCGCTGAGGATGCGCCGAACTGAGGGCTCTAGGCGCGCAGTGGCTGCGCCGGAGCGATCTTCAATCTGGCGCAGCCTGCGTTCTGCTTCTCGAGCGGATGGTCCGAATGTGCGAATGACTTTCATCAACGTGGTGCCTCTTGCTTTACAGCACGATTTTGTTCAGCGGGTATTCGACGATGCCGGTGGCGTGCGCAGCTTTCAATCGGGGAATCACGTCGCGCACGGTTCGCTCATCGATGATGGTGTTGACAGCGGCCCATTCAGAATCGCTGAGCGTAGAGATCGTCGGTGAGTTCAACGCGGGCAGCACGGCCAGCACGGCAGCAAGATCGACGGAGCGCACATTCATCATCAGGCCAACTTGGCCCTGTGCGTCGATAGCTCCCTTCAGCATCATGGCAATGTTGCTGATCTTTTCCTTCTTCCACGGGTCAGCCCACGCGGCACAGTTGGCGATTAACTGCGTTTCACTCTCGAGAACGGTTTCGATAATGCGCAGGCGATTCGCCCGCAGAGAGCTGCCCGTCTCGGTCACTTCCACGATGGCATCGGCGAGCACCGGCGGTTTTACTTCCGTCGCGCCCCAGCTAAAGTCCACTTGCACGGGGATGTTCTTGCCGGCAAAGTAACGGCGGGTGGCTTCTACCAGCTCAGTGGCAATGATCTTTCCGGCGAGATCTTCGGCGCGCTGATAGGGTGAGTCCTCCGGCACGGCCAGCACCCAGCGCACCTTCTGGCGGCTCTGCTTGGAGTACGTCAGGCTGGCGATGGTCTCAACCGCAAGGCCGCTTTCTGTCACCCAGTCATTGCCGGTCAGCCCCGCGTCCAACGCGCCATGGTTCACGTAGCGCGCCATCTCCTGCGCACGGATCAGCATGCATTCAATATCGGGATCGTCGATGCCGGGAAAGTAGGACCGGCCGTTAGCGAAGATGCGCCAGCCGGCGCGCTCAAATAAGGCAATCGTTGCGTCCTGCAGACTGCCCTTTGGAATACCGAGACGAAGTTTGCGGCTCATGCCTGCTCCTTGCTGCCGGCGGTCTGCGCGGCGTTCAGTGCGATGGGACGAGTGAAGCAGCTGACAGTTCCTTCATGGCAGACGAGGCCGTCGCCTTCAACCACCACGCGGAACAGTAAAGTGTCCTGGTCGCAGTCGGTGCGTGCTTCTACGATGCGCAGCCGGTTGCCGCTGGTCTCGCCTTTCATCCAGAGTTTTTGCCGGGTGCGGCTCCAGAACGTGACAAAACCAGATTCGAGAGTTTTGCGGTAGCTCTCGGGATTCAGAAAGCCGACCATCAGCAGCTCGCCGGTGGCGGCGTCCTGCACAATGCCCGGAACCAGGCCGTCGAGCTTGGTGAAGTCGATTGCAGCGGTGCCGGATTCCGGCGATGAGACGGGTGCAGTCATTTTGGCAAAATCCTAAGAGTGAAATTTCGGCTTAAAAACAAAAATCCCGCGGATGCGAGGCATCAGCGGGCGGCTTTGGAACGGAGCTCCTGAAGTCTTTTGGAGAGATCAGGGATGGTTCGGTAGCGCTTCGCTGACACCGGTCGCGATGTGATGGGTGTGCGAATGGTGTCGGTGAAGCTGCATGAGAAAACGATAGCAGAATCTCGGGCTGTGTCAAATCGGCGGAAACGGGCAGGGATAGATTCCCCCTCCGTTCACCACCCATTGATGCAGCGAGGCCCAGGCGGTATTCCGCTCACCTGGGCCTTCTGCAGCAGCTACTGGCAGGCGCTTGCCGGGCTCATTGGGTCAGCATGGAGCGTCGGTTGATGCTCCCGCGTCAGCTCCTGATTGACAGCAGTGATCTTCGGCTGAACCTCGCCGTTCCACGCCTTCGTCACTGTTGCCAGATCCTTGCAGTAGTCCGTGAAAGCGGACTGCATGGCGGCTGTCGGCGCGCTGTCGGCGCTATCCACCAGCGTGGCTAGCGAGCCGAATTCTCCGTTCAGCAGGCCAAGGGAGGGCTTCGGTTTCGTCGGACTAAAGCCGCCGCCACCTTTTTTGCCTTCCACTTTCTTGACTGCTTCATCCAGCGCCTGCATCTGCTGTTTCAGTGCGGGCGAGGCATTCGGAGTCGCTGCCTGTTCTTTTTCGATTGCATCGTGCAGCGCTGCGGCGGCCTTGTGGTCGGCATAGGTCGCGCTGGTCATGGCGGCTGCTTTCCGTTCCAGGGCAAACTGTTGCTGGAGCGCAGCTGGCGTGACGGTGACGCGCGGGTCAATGGCGACTTGCAGTGGGCGCTGATACGTTTTGCCGTCCACGGTCAGCCGCACCTGGTACTCGCCGGGCAGAACCAGCGCGCCCTGCGGCTCCGGCTGCGTCTTGTGTTCCACGGCGGCGATGGGGTAGTGGTGTTGCAGGGAATCCGGCCGCGTGTACCGCAGATCCCAGAGAAACCGCTGCATGCCAGCGCCTTTGGACAGCGGGATGGGTTTGGCCAGCCAGTAATCCGGCACATGCGGCGGCGGCTCGGTGGAGGGCGGGATCGGCTGCGACGAGTACTCGCGCACCAACGCGCCCTTGCTGTCGTAAATCGCAAGCTTGATGTCGCCCTTCGGCGCGGATTGCAGATAGTAGTCGATCAGCGCGCCGTCCGGAGGATTGCTGGCGGCAGGCATCTCCGGCGGAAAGGGTGTGTCGCCGTTCTGATCGAACTGCACGCGGAACGCCCGCGCCGGCTGGTAGAGGAAGACCTTGTGGCGCGCGGTGGCAGCGTCAATCTGTCGCAGCGGGCTTACGTCGTCCAGAATCCAGAACGCGCGGCCGTAGGTGGCCGCCACCAGATCATTCCCATGCACCTGCAGGTCGCGCACAGAAGCCACGGGCATGTTCAGCCGCAGCGGATTCCATTGCTTGCCCTGATCGAACGAGACCCAAGTGCCATTCTCCGTGCCCGCGTAGAGCAGGGTTTTGCGCACCGGGTCTTCGCGAACCACGCGGACAAAATCACCATCGGGAATCCCTGCGTCTACGCGCGTCCACGTCTTGCCGTAATCCGCCGTGCGGAAGATGTACGCATGACGGTCATTCTCTTCATGGCGGTCCACGGAGACGTAGGCCACTGCTGGGTCAAAATGTGATGCCTCCACCATGCTGATAATGGAGTACTGCGTCAGTCCTGGCGGCGTCACCGGCTGCCACTTCTTGCCGCCGTCGCGCGTTAACTGCACCAGACCGTTGGTCGTGCCCACCCAGATTTCCCCGGCCGCTTTTGGTGACGGAGAAAAGGCGTTGATGGCCGTGCGGTTCGGCAGCTTCAACGTCTCTTTCACTTCCTGCGTGCGTAATGCTTTCGTCTGGGAGGCTTCGGCCTTGTCCTGCTGCTTGCTTTGTTCGTTGCGTTCGGCATTGCCGGGCCGGCTCGTCAGGTCAGGACTGATCTTGGTCCAGGTGCGGCCCTGGTCGCGTGTCTCCAGCAGGAACTGCGTGCCTTCATAGAAGACGCTGGGATCCTGCGGAGAGAACGCCAGCGGTGGATTCATCGCCAGGCGGAAGTCACCGTCCCGATCGACGTTTGGCGAAATCGTCTGCACCTGCCGGTTGGAGCGATTCACCAGTACCAGCCCGCGCGCCGGACCACCCGCAAACACCAGGTCAGGATTTTTAGGATCGGGGACAATGTAGCCAAACTCATAGGCAGCCACGGGATCCCAGTCGAGGAATGTAATTTCGCCGTAGTCGCCGCGGCTCAGGGTGCCAATGCTGCCGCTGTCCTGCTGCGTGCCATACACCCAGTAGGCAAAGCGGT
>JAKAUB010000104.1 GCA_021827845.1 Acidobacteriota bacterium
GGCATTTCTTCAGCCTCGATGCTGCGACGGTGGCGGTGGTGTGGTGCTGGTTCTGGGGCGCCGTGTTTCATGTGGCCTATTCGCGGGTTACGCTTCCCATCCTCGGCATGGGCACCTGGATCGTCTACGTTGCCGATCGTCTGCTGGATGGTTACACCGCATCTGAAACGGTCGCCCTGCGCGAGCGCCACTGGTTCTACTTTCGCCACCGCAAACTCTTCACCACCGCATGCCTGGCGGTGGCTGCGCCGCTGGCGTGGATGATTCTCCGCCTGGCGCAGCCGGGTGTTCGCGCCGGCGACATTGCACTCTGCATTCTCGGCATTGCGTATTTCTCGCTGGTACATGGCCGCCAGACGCAGGCGCCCGCCGCGGCGCGCCGTGCCTTCCTCGTTCCAAAGGAACTGGCGGTCGGTTTTCTGTTTGCCGCCGCATGCACCATGCCTGCCATCCTGCGCGCCCGGCACGTCCCCGCAATGCTGGTACTGGACGCAATCGGCTTCGGCGCGCTCTGCTCGCTCAACTGCGTCGCTATCCAGACGTGGGAAGACGAGGAGGCCGCGCAGGAAGTGGTACATTCCATTCTGGCGACGCACCAGCGAGCACTGCGCATCCACCCTGTCACCGCATTTCTGGGGCGGCACCTCAGACTATGGTCCGCCACCCTGTTGCTGCTTGCAGTCGCGGGGGTCGGGCTCGCGCCGAGCGCAACGCTGGCCCTGCCATGGGCGGCGATCGGCGGCAGCGCAGCCATTTTTCTCGCGCTGCTCCACGGGCGGCCCCGCCTGTCGGCGCTTACCCTGCGCATTGCAGCCGATGCGGCGCTGCTGACGCCGCTGCTGCTGTGGCCGCTCCTGCGATAGATGCCGACCGCATCCGAGCAGCGTCCGCCGAACTTTGACCCGCTGGCCCCGCTTTATCGGTGGATGGAGATCTTCAGCTTCGGTCCGCTGCTGGCACGCTGCCGCTTTCAATTTCTGGCGCAATCTCTGCCGCTCAAAAGCGTTCTGGTGCTGGGCGATGGAGACGGCCGATACACCCAGCGGCTGTTGCGAAGCAACCCGCAGGTGCAGGTGACCGCAGTGGATGGCAGCCGGGCGATGCTGGCCGCGCTGCAGCGGCGGGCCGCAACCGTGGGAGCAACCGATCGGCTGACCGTGCTGCAGGAGGATTTGCGCAGCTTCACCCCGGCTGGGCAATACGACGGCGTCGTGACGCATTTTTCTCTCGACTGCCTTGCGGAGAGTGAGGTCGAACAGCTTGTCGCGTGCGTCGTTCCCGCGCTTGCTCCCGACGCGCTGTGGATTGTCTCCGAGTTCGCGATTCCTGCCGGTCGCACAAAGGCGGCCGCAGCGCGCGCAATCGTCGGCCTGCTCTATTTCGCTTTTCGCCTGATGACGGGACTGGGCACGCGGCGTTTGCCGGATTATGCAGCGATCCTGACCCGCCATGGCTTTGAGCGGCTGTGCGCTGTACCGCGGCTCGGCGGTCTGCTGACAGCGGAGCTGTGGCGGCTGGCAACGCGTGACGACTTCACCGCGCCAGCCTGGGACATCGTGTGATTTATCCTGATTTTTTGGGCCGCCGGACTGTCTTCACAATCCCCATCGCGTACCCCAAACGGAGTTTATGAATCTTTATTTTTTGCGTCATGCAAGCGCCGGCCAGCGGAAGCCGGATCCAGTCATCGACTTCAAACGGCCACTCGACAAGGAAGGCAAGCAGCAGTGCATCCTGCTGGGCAGCGTTTTGAGCGCCATGAAGCTGCAGTTCGACGCTGTCTTCTCCAGCCCGCTGAAGCGCGCCACACAGACAGCCGCACTGGTCGGCAATGAGGCCGGCTTTGAAAAGAAGATTCAGTTGGCGCAGGCGCTGGCTCCCACGGGCACGTGGGCCGATTTTCAGCGGCTGCTGGAAAGCGCGCCCGGAGCTGAGGACATATTGCTGGTCGGGCACAGCCCAAATTTGCCTGAATTTCTCAACCGGCTGCTGGCGCCCGCCGGCGGCGCAAACATCCGGCTGCGCAAGGGCGCAATCGCAATGGTGGATTTGGGTCGCGGGCCGGCCAAGCTGCAGTGGCTGCTGGATCCCCGCGTAGTTCGTGCGCTTTATGCCACGTCTACAAGAAGATCGCGCGTAAAGACCTCGCGGAAGTAGGGCGCTTCCTTACGCAGCGACCATAGCTCCAGGTCAGTGCGGCGGCGGCCCGCATCCAGCACTACAGAGACGCGTTTGGGTGCGATCTTCACCCGGAACTGCAAGGCCGAGCTTGCCGGATCCTGATGCAGCGCGACCGCCAGCCGAAGCAGCAGCGACGCCCGCTTTACGTGCATGTGCTGCTCAATCGGAATCATGCGCATGATGCGATCCGTGGGTGAAGGCCGCGATTTGCCGAGATACCGCGCAATGGCAGACACAACCACCCGCTGCTCCGGCGTAAATCCGTACAGCTCCGAATTCGCAATGATGTATTGCGTGTGGCGATGATGCCCCTGGTAGTTCATGAACTTTCCCACCGAGTGCATCATGGCCGCCGCCTCCAGCCACAGGCGATACTCCGCAGGCAGCCCGTGCACCGGGCGCAGATCATCAAAAAACTGAACGGCGTGCTCGACCACCGCCTTCTGCTTTTTGGGGTCCACGCCGTAGTGGTGGCATAGCGCGAGCACGCTGGCCCACCGCTCCTGCTCAAAGTGCTGGTGCGCAGAGGTATGGGTATCGCCCTCGGCCAGCATCAGCGAGAGTATGCCGTCCCGCAGCCCCATAGGGGAATAGCGGAAGCCCGGAAGATCGAACCGCTCCAGCAGTGCAGCGTAGACGTTCGCACCGGCAACAATAATCTCCGACCGCTTGGGACCGATGCCGGGGACTGTGTTGCGCTGCGCCAGCGACATATGCCGCAGTTTGTCGGCAAGCCGCGCCACCGCCATCGTCGGCGTCCGCTCCCACGCATGGACGCCCGCAGTGCGGCCCTCTGCCTTTGACTCGACGGGAGCTTTTCGCGCGGCGCGCGTCTTGACGTGCGGTAAAGCGGCCGCAGCCAGCGCCGCCGCCGTGCCGGAGGTCGCGAAGACTGCCGGAATCCGCTCGGAGCCAATGACTGCATCCGCCCGTCGCAGCTCCCGGCGAATGAACTCCTGCATGCGCAGCACTTCATCCCGCTTTGGCGGATCATGCTTGAGAAATTCCCGCGTCAGCCGGACGGCGCCGAGAGGCAGCGAGACCATCTGGCGGATGGCGGAGTTCTCCGAAAGCGTCACCTCGCAACTGCCGCCGCCAAGATCGATAAGAATGCAGCGGCCGCGCGCCGCCGGCTCGTTCGATACGACGCCCAGATGAATCAGACGGCCTTCTTCAAGACCGGAGATGATCTCAACGCGCCAGCCCGTGGCAGAGTAGACCCAGGACAAAAATGCCTGCTGGTTGCGCGCATCGCGCAGCGCACTGGTGGCTACTACGCGAACGCGATCCGCGGCGTGAGCCTGCACCGCGCGGCGGAACCGGCGCAGCGCACGAATTGTGGCTGCCATGGAGTCGGGCGACACAACGCCGCTTTCAAACACGCTCTCTCCAAGGCGCGTGATCTCGCGATCTTCATGCAGCGGCTTCAGCCGGTGATTGCGCGCAGCGGCGATCTTGAGCCGCACGGAGTTGGAGCCAATATCGACGGCGGCATACGTTGTCGTCTCGGGCATTACGCTTTTCCCCACGATTGCAAAACTACACGAAACTGCGGCGAAGTTGCGCGAAACCGGCTGCTATTCTGATGCTGATCAACGCCTTGATGGAGCTTCCCTTGACCAATTCGCCGGCGCGCCCGGCCATTGCCCGCCCGCAGACCGAGCGCTTTCCGCTTTCCAACCGCGCCGAATGGCTGCTGATTCTCACTGTTTTCCTGGCCGTATATTTTGCCGCCCTGTTTACCCCTCCGTTGATTGACGACGCGGACGCCACGCACGCGCAGGCGGCACAGCACATCGCGCTGACCGGTCATTGGATCACGCTGAAGGTAGACGGCATCCGCTATCTGGAAAAGCCGCCGCTTCCCTACTGGCTGGCCGCGGCCATGTATCGCATCTTCGGGTTCACCGCCTTCGCCACCCACCTGTCGCAAACGCTCGCCGTGCTGGGTAGCGCCATTCTTGGGCTGATTTGGGGACGGCGCATCGCCGGCGAGCGCGCCGGTTTCTATGCCGCGATCGGTTTTCTTACATCGATCGGCGTGTTTCTGTTTACGCGCATCTTTATCCCGGAAGCGATCCTGACGCTGCTGACCGCGCTGGCGCTGTATCTCTTCATTACTGCGCTGGAACTGCGGCAGTCCGCCCGCATGTACGCGACCTACGTTTTGCTCGCGCTCGGGCTGCTGACCAAGGGGCTGATCGCGCCGGTATTTTTTCTGGGTGGTGTACTGCCCTACCTGTGGATCACCGGGGAGTGGCGCCGCTGGCGGGAGTTCCGCCTGGTCTCCGGGCTGCTTCTGTTTTTTGCGATCGGTGCGCCGTGGCACATTCTGGCCGGGTTTCATAATCCGGATCAGGGTCATCCGGTGGGCAATATTCCCACGCAGGACAATGTTCACGGATTTTTCTACTTCTATTTCATCAATGAGCACGTCTTGCGGTTCCTCGGCAAGCGCTATCCGCACGATTACAACAAGCTGCCGGGGTACTTGTTCTGGAGCCTGCATCTGGTCTGGCTGTTTCCCTGGAGCCTCTTCTGGCCAGCGACGATTCTCGCCGCCTGGCGGAAGAATCGGGCCGACCGTTGGAGTGGCTGGAAGCAAAGGTTCACGTTAGATTTCAGCGCCCGCTCCCGCGTGCTGCTTGGCTGCTATGCAGGCTTTATTCTCGTCTTCTTTTCCATCTCAACAAACCAGGAGTACTACACCTTCCCTGCGTACCTCCCGCTCATCCTGCTGACTGCCGCGGCGCTCGCCCGGCTGGAATGGCAGGACATTCAAAATAGCGGCGACCGGCTTGCCATCCGCTGGCTGACGATCGGCAATGCACTGTTCATGGCGGTGGGTCTTGTCTCCGCCGCGCTGCTTGGCTACGGGCTGTGGAGTTCGCGCCATCTCCCATTCGTCCCGGACATTGGAGAGCTGCTCGCCCATCGCGATGTCGGCGGCTATTCGCTTTCCATGTCGCACTTCTTTGATCTCACCGGCCCGTCATTCGCCGCGCTGCGTCTGCCGGCAATTCTGGCCGCCGTCACGCTGCTGGTCGGCCCGTCCACTGCACTGTGGCTGCGCGCGCGGCGCCAGCATCTGCGCGCTACGTTTACCACGGCAATTACGGCAGCAATGTTTCTGGTGGCCGCGCATATTGCCTACGTGCGCTTCGCTCCCATGCTTTCCTCCCGCAGCATAGCCAATACCATCAATCGCATCGCGGGGCCACGGGATGTTCTGATGCTCTACGGCGATCAATCTTACGGATCGTCGGTGATCTTCTACACGCAGCGCCAGGCATACCTCGTGGACGGGCGCAGCAGTTCCATGATCTGGGGATCGTATTACCCGGATGCCCCGAAGATCTTTCTAACTGACCGCCAACTGCAGGAGATGTGGGGCAAAGGGCCGCGCAAATTTCTATTTGTCCCGCCGGACTACTCCGAACACGTTGACGCGCTGCTGCACGGACGCTCCTGGCTGGTGCAGGAGCTGTCGGGGAAACAACTGCTCACTGACCGCCCGCTGCCAGCGCCGCATCCGTAGGGCCCGCGGCCGCAGGTTCGCGAACCAGCAGCACGGCCGTTTTATCCCGATAGCTTACGGCCCAGCCTGGCGTGTGCAGCAGCAGATAGGTCAACGGGGCGTTGGCTGGAAACAGTACGGCCGCGACATCGTACTTGCGGAACACAGCAAAGGTATCCCGCAGGTGCACGGCGTCCAGATAGTCGCGCAGAATACCGTGATGCTCGAAGACATCCACGCGCGAGTCGATGAAGACGGGTAAGGCAGGGTCGTGAAGGATCAGGTAGCCACCCCACTCATAGGCAGTGAACAGGTGGCCGGCGGGCGGATGTTCGCGAACATAGTCAACCGCGGCGACCGGATCCTGCTGCTTCCACGCGGACTGCAGCCGGTCGCGCGAAGGATACGCCACAGCCATTGAGAGCAACAGCGCGACAAGGATCATTCCGTGCAGCAGCGGCCTTTCGCGGCGCCAGCCGTCGGCGGCGGCGGGAATTTGATCCGCCAGCATGGGCAGCAGAAGAATGGCTGCGAGAAATAAAAAGCGCGAGTATGTAAGACCCGCATACAGCCCGATCAGCAGCCACGCGGCTTCATGCAACGCCCAGCGGCGTCCACGAACGAATTGATTGATGATTCCCAGCGCAAGCAGCAGAAGCACAATCTTGCCACGAGGCGTGTGGAAGTCGAGGCTTTGCCACTCCTGCACGCTGGCGACATTTAACTTCTGGCGAAAGGCCAGATCGAAGGGGTACACCACCAGCCGCCAGCCATAGGGATTGGCAAAGAGCGCGGCGACGGAGAGCAGAAACACCACGCCGAGCGTCCGCCGTTGCTCCGGCTGCCAGGGCA
>JAKAUB010000240.1 GCA_021827845.1 Acidobacteriota bacterium
ACCGCGAACGGGCGCTTCTGGATCTGCGTATGGATCGCGCCGACGTACTCCCCCATCACCCCCATAAACACCAGCAGGATGGAGCTGACGAAGAACATGCCGATCACCACGGGCGCGATGCCGACCGAAAAGCTGCGCCAAAAGAGTAGCTTATACACCAGGTAGGTGAGCGCGATTAAAAACGACAGCAGCGCGCCGCCGAAGCCGACGAACGTCATCATGCGCAGCGGCACCTTGGAGTGGTTGATGATGCCGAGCATGCCGTAGTCGTACAGCGTGTACCAATTGTTCTTGGTGATGCCGCGCTTGCGGCCCGGCTGATCGTAGTAAAGCTTCTTGTGCGGCAGGCCAATCTCCGCGATCATGCCGCGGAAGTACGGGTACGGGTCGCCGAAGGACTTGACCAGATCGACCACCTTGCGGTCGTACAGGCCAAAGCCGGTGAAGTTTTCAAAGGTCTCGATGGAGGAGAGCTGATTCACCAGCCGGTAATATTTTTTGCGCGCCCAGAACATGAGCGGGTTTTCGCCGCTGGACCGCTTGATGGCCAGCACCATGGAGTAGCCCTCCTCCCAGCCGCGTACCATGTCGGCGATCATCTCCGGCGGGTCCTGCAGGTCCGCGACGATGCCGATCACGGCATCGCCCTGCGCCTGACAGAAGGCGTGCATGGGTGAGCGCACATGACCAAAGTTGCGGGCGTTGACGATGACCTTGACGTTGGGGTCGGCCGCGGCCAGTCCTTTCAGAATCGCGACCGTGCTGTCCTGGGAGGCGTTGTCGATAAAGATGTGCTCGTACTTATAGTTGCCGAGCGAGGCGATCACGTTGCGCACGCGCGTGTAGAGCTCGACGACGTTGTCTTCCTCGTTGTAGCACGGCGTAATGATGCTGATCGTCTTCACGGCGAACGCTCTCTTCAGAAAAGAAATCTCTTTAGAGACAATAGTAACGGCTGGCGCCAATCACCCAGGGAGGCGGAAATGAAAAGCAGATTCCCTGCGGGAATGACAACAAAAAAGGGCCAGGGTAAAGGCCGATTTCTCTGTGTAATGATGGCCACAGACCCAAGACCCGCTATGCCCGTTGCCGGCCGCGTCACCCTCGGAATTCCAACGCTGAACCGTGCGGCGCTCGCCGTCCGCGCCATTCGCAGCGCCCTGGCCCAGACCTATGCAGACGTTGAAGTGCTGGTGTCCGACGATGGCTCTACCGACGATACGGTGGAGCAGGTGCGGGCCATCGCCGATCCGCGGCTGAGGCTGTATGAGCAGCCGCAGCGGCTGGGCCTGGTGGCCAACTTCGACTTTTGCCTGCGCCACGCCACCGGCGAATATTTTCTGCTGCTGGGCGATGATGATCTTCTGCTGCCGCAGGCCATCGAGCAGTTATGCGCCCCGTTTCTGGCGCGGGAGGGAAACTCCGTCGGTGTTGTCTGGTGTCCGTGCCGCATTGTGGCTGCTGGCGGGGAGCAGTTCTGGACGACCGAGGCCGGGCCAGCGTCGGAGTCGCCGGCGCAGTTGCTGACGCAGCTTTGGGCCGGCAACCGCGGACCGCGGCTCAGCAGCATTCTGCTGCGGACCGAAGACGCCATCCGTGCGGGTGGGTATCTGCAGAAGTATGGGGATCTCTGTGACATCGGCAACTGGGGGCTGGCAGCGCTGGCGTATGATCGCGCCGTCTGCGTGCCGCAGCCGCTGGTGCAGTACACCAATCATCCGGGCAGCACCACCAGCCAGTCCGCGATTGAACGCTGGCAGGAGTCGGCACGGCTGGTGCATCACGATCTGGTCGGGGCTGCGGAGGCGCGCGGCGACCGGGCGGGTGCGCGTCAGTTGCGCGGTGCCTGGTCGAACTTCCTGAGCGGCATCACGCTGACAATTCTGATCCAGACCATCGGGCAGCCGGGTTGGGTACGCAACGCCCTGCGGCAGGCGGTGCGCACGCCGCAGGCATTCTTCACCCCGTACATGCTGCGGCGGCTGCTGAAGGATGGCCGCAAGGTGCTGACGGTGCGCCGTGCTGCAGGCGCACAGCGCGGATAGTCGAGCCGGGCTTTACGACAGCACCTGCAGACCCAGCACGCGCTCCGGCGGCACGGCGTAGGCCACGGTCTGTATGCCATCGCCGCGGTAGCTCTTCAGATACATCTGATAGTCCGGGTTGAGCGAACGCATCAGCAGCGGCAGGCGCCAGAGGTCCTGCTGCAGATGATAGACGCAGACCGCGAGAATGGGCCGGTCGCGCTGGATGACATTGGCCGCGCCCATGAGGGCGTCGAATTCCCCGCCCTCAATGTCCATCTTGATGATCGAGACGCGCTTTGTGTGGAACATCACGTCGATGGGCACCATATCGACGATCATCTCGCCATCCGGCGAAACGCGGGAATCGACCTTGCCTGAATCCGCAAAACGCACGGGACCAAGCTGAGAGCCAACCGCACAATTGTGCAGGCGGATACGCTGGCGGGTGTGCGCGTCCAGTTCGGCCACAGTGCCCGCCAGCCGGGCAAAGGAGTAGGAATCCGCCTCGACGGCCTCAATCCGTCCCAGCGGCCGCCGCCCGGCAATCAGAGTGCGGATGGTATCCCCGTCGAAGGCTCCGCAGTCCACGAAGGCATCATCGGGCTCGATGTCGAACACGCCATCGAGAATATAGCTCTCCTGGCCGGAGAAACGGCCGAGGGCAGAGGGATCGCCCAGTGCGCGCAGACGCACCTGCGCGGCATATTCTTCGCGCGACGGCTCGTCGGCCCAGACCGTCGCCGCGCTGCGCACCTGCTCGGCCTGCTCGTAGAGCTTGTGCGGCAGGTCGTAGAGCAGGAACGTGGGGAACAGTTCTGGAAAGCGCCAGGCAATAGGTTCGGCGCTGGAGATGGAGTGGCATCCGGCGCGTTGCAGCTGCTGCAGCGTATCGCGATAGCAGTGTGCCTCATTGCGGATGGTGATGAAGAAGTGGGCATCTGCGCCAAACCGGCGCGCGGCCAGCTCCGGCGCCAGCACCGGCAGACCGTCGATCTGCGTGCCCCATAGAAGTGGATTGTTGTCAGAAAAGGCGCGCGGCTGAATGCCGGCGCTTCGCAAACCCTGCAGCGCCCGGTGGCCCACGCTGCCGGCGCCAAACAGCACACACTCACCCTGCCGTGCGGCCAGGAGTTGATCGAGCTGCGTCCGTTCGCGCCGCTTTACCTGCGCAACGGACTCTGAGAGAACATCGTCAAGACAGAAGTCCAGCGTGCCCTGCGGGCAGACTGGGAGTGGTGCAAGGGTGGAACGGGGGATTCCCATGCCATGCATCTCCGCAACGTTTTTGGATCAATGCCGGTCAATTTATGAACCCTTTTGGACTGTCGCTTCCAGTCAGTCTTGTAGAGGTTTGACAATCATATTACTCAGAAATTCCTCACGGTCAAGAAATGGCCACAGGTCTTCGAGCGGGCGCGAGACGAAAGATCCGTCCGGCCGCTGGACCGAGGAAAGCCGCGGCGCCCGCGTCTCATCAGGAATTACGCGGACATCGCACAGCACCGGACCAGGTGTTTCGAGCACGCGACGAACATCCTCGCGCAAGTTACTTTGGTTTGCAATCACAGCGGACTGAATCCCGTAGGACGCTGCAATTTTGCTGAGATCGGGAACCGTCAGTCCGGTGCGATCGTCACAGCCGATGGTGGCCTGCCCGAAGTAGTTCGTCTGCGACGCCCGAATAGAAGCGTACCCATCGTTGTTCAGCACGAAGAACTTGATCGGCAGTTTCAGCCGCGCCACGGTCTCGAGTTCCTGGATGTTGAATTGGAAACCGCCGTCGCCATCCACGCAGATGGTGCGTTTCCCGCCGGCAGCCAGGCTGACAGCAATCGACATCGGCAGACCGAAACCCATGGAGCCAAGGCCGGCCGTATGGTAAATCCGCTGGCCCGTGCGCGTGGGACAAGCCAGAAGAAAAATCTCAATCCCAGCGCCGGAACTGCCGGAGACCAGTTGATCCTCCGCCGTCGTGTCAGTGCCGATGACCTCCGCCAGGTTGTAGATGCTGACCTGCGTATCTGCGCGACGATGCTCTTCGGTGACGATCGGGTAGCGATGCTTCCATTCGGCGCACCGCCTGTTCCAGGCGGCGCGGTCCACAGCGCGAATCGCATCTTTTTGCCGCAGCATCTCTGCCAGAAACGCGCGAACGTCCGCCTGCACGGGCTGCTGAACATGCGGCGCGAGCTTTTTCAGCTCTGCGGGATCAATGTCCACGACGGTTTTATGCGCCTCGCGCGCCAGCTTGTCCGGCGCATAGCCGGTGATGGCAAAATCCAGCCGAACTCCCAAAGCCAGCAGAAAGTCGCAGTTCTGCAGGGCGAAATTCGCGCCGCGCGCCGCCACGGAGCCGGGACGACCGACATAGAGCGGCTCATCGCTGGGCACCAGATCGGCCGCACACCAGGTGGCTGCGATGGGAATGTTCAGCAGCTTGCGCAGCTGGTGAAACTCTTTCTCGGCGCGTGCCAGACGTGTGCCGTTGCCAGCGAACAGCAGCGGACGCTGCGAGCGATTCAATGCCTGAATGGTCTTGCGCACTTCTTCCTGCAACGCTGCTGAAGCTGCCTCATCGGGCTTTTCCAGCTCCGCGGGATCGAAGCCACGCAGCGCGGCAAAATCCTCAATCGGCGACGCCTGCACATCGAGCGGAATGTCGAGCCAGACAGGTCCGGGCCGACCAGTTCGCGCCAGATAGGCAGCCTTCTCCAGGTGATAGCGGATGTCGGCGGGCTCCAGCACGGTGACCGCATACTTCGTAATTGGCCGCACGATGGAGACGATGTCCACCTCCTGCACGCCAAGCTGCCGCATGCCGAGCGGCTTGCCGTCCGCGTCGAACATGCGATCCGGGCGCTTCACCTGGCCGGAGATAAAAAGCACCGGCGTTGAGTCCAGCCACGCGCCTGCCACACCCGTCACCGCGTTGGTGCCGCCGGGCCCGGTCGTCACCAGGGCCACGCCCAGGTCATTGGTCGCCTTGGCGTAGGCCTCCGCGCAGATGGCGCTGGCCTGCTCGTGCGAATTGCAGACGGGCGTAATTGCTCTGGTGCGGCCCAGCGACTCATTCAGGTGCATGGCGCCGCCGCCGGTGACCAGAAATACATGGCGGACCCCCTGGTCCGCGACAAACTGCATGATGCAATCGGAGAGCTTTGGCATTGCCGGGAGAAGTCCTTGGAGGGTCGAAGTTGCCCTTATGCTATGCGGGCGGCGAGGATGGCGTCTACCAGCTCGCGCACCGCGCCGTTGCCGCCGTTGCGCGTAGCGATGAATTGCGCCTTTGCCAGCGCCTGCGGATGAGCGTTGGCCGGCGCAGCAGCCAGTCCGGCAATGGCCATTGCCGGCAGATCATTCACATCGTCCCCCATAAAGCAGATGTGACGCAGCTCGCAGCTATTGCGTTCCGCATAGGCACGCAACGCCTGCGCCTTATCTTTGCAGCCCTTGGTGATGTCCGTCAGTTGGAACTTTGCCGCATAGCGGTCGACCAGCGGCGAATCTTCACCCGAGATAAGAGTGACGTTTAGGCCGGCTTTCAACGCCAGCGACACTCCCATAATGTCTGCGAAGCAGAAGCGTTTCCACTCTTCGCCGTTCGGTCCCCACCAGAAGCCGCCGTCGGTCAGAACGCCATCCACATCGAGCGCGATCGCGCGAAGCTCCCGCACTAAACGGCAGCTCCCACGCGACGCAGCTTTTTGATGATGGGCAGTTCGCGCTCATACACGCGCTTCACGCCGTCGCCCATGGACTGCTCCACCAGCCGGATGTCGCGGATGAGCCGCGTGATGCCATTCGGCTCGAGCGACGCCGCCTGGTCGCTGCCCCACATGGAGCGATCGAGCGTAATGTGCCGCTCCACCGAGCACGCGCCCAGAACCGCAGCCGCCACGCTGGAGGCGATGCCCGTCTCGTGCCCGGAGTAGCCGATGGGTACGCCGTAGCGCTCGCGCATGGTGGGGATGGCGCGAAGATTCAGTTCGTCATATTGCGCGGGATAGGTGCTGCAACTGTGCATCACGATCAGGTCGTCCTTGCCCAGCACATCAATCGCGTGGTCGATCTCCTGATACGTGCTCATGCCGGTGGAAAGAATGATCGGCTTCCCTTTGCTGCGGGTGTGGCGCAACAGGTTGTCATCGGTCAGCGAGGCGGAGGCGATTTTGAAGCAGGGCACATCGAAGCCGGCGATTACGTCGACAGAGGCCTCATCCCATGCAGAGACAAACCAGGGGATATTCACAGCCTTGCAGTAGCGATCGATCTCTTCAAAGTCGTCGGCATCAAACTCCAGCGCCTCTTTCAGGTCGCCGTTCGTGGTTCCAAAAGGGCTCTCGCGCGGGCGCGCCAATTCTTCCGCCGAGTACACCACATCGATCGTGCGCTTCTGGAACTTCACGGCATCGCACCCGGCCGCGACCGCTACGCTGATCAGGCGCTTGGCAATGTCAAGATTTCCGTTGTGATTGATGCCAATCTCGGCGATGACATAGC
>JAKAUB010000135.1:0-7846 GCA_021827845.1 Acidobacteriota bacterium
GACACACGTTGGCACAACATCAATCGGGGTGAGAGATGGGATGAGCAGGTGCTCGGGAAGTAGGAACCTATACCATAGTCTCAGTCCATGTCGATCGCAGCGCATCATCAGGAAGCCGTCAACTCCGCGCGAAACCTCACGTCTAGGCGGCGGCACATTGTCTGCGTGACATTCGCACTCGCGCTGATTGCGCCCTTCAGTTGGGCGCAAATAACCAAACCAGACTTTGACACGCTGCAGTCGCGGGCGACCGCCGAGCGAGAGTCGGGCCAGACTACCGAAGCCCTGCGCGATTATCGTGCTGCGCTCGCCCTGCACCCAGACTGGGCGGAGGGATGGGGCTACGCGGGCGCCATGGAGTACGAGGCCAGCCAATACTCGGAGGCTGTCGCGGACTTTCATAAACTGCTGGCGCTCAATCCGCAGAATGGAACGGGCTGGGCGCTGCTAGGCCTCAGCCAGTTTGCGTTGCAGCAGTATGATGCCGCACAGAGGTCGCTGGCGAAGGCACAGGCGCTGGGAACCGGCGACCCGGACACCGCGCGGGTAGCGCTCTACCATCTCGCCATTCTGCAAAATCGCAGCGGAGAATTCGGGCAAGCCTTCGCCACTCTGGCTGCCGCGTTTGGACAGAGCCAACTGCCCGCCATGGCAGAAACCGCGCTCGGTCTGTCTGTACTGCGCGTGCCCCTGTTGCCTGATGCGGTTGATCCTTCAAAAGACGGTCTTGTCCAGGCAGCGGGACACGCGGCCGCGCAACTACTGCAGCCCGGCGGGGGGCAGAGCCTCGATCTGTTTCAGCATCTGACTGCGCAGTATCCGGCGGTTCCTTATCTGCACTCCGCGTATGCGATGACGCTGGCCGCCAACGGAAAATTGAAAGAGGCGATGCAGCAGGAGGCGATGGAGGCCAGCCTCTCGCCAAAAAGTGCCATCCCGCTGATTCAGCGCAGCAGCTTTGCTCTGCGACTGGGAGAGAAGCAGGCGGCGCTGAAGGACGCCCAGCGCGCTGTCGCCCTGGAACCGAATCTGCTCGCGGCGCACATTGCTCTTGCGGCGGCCTATCAGGCGGCCGGCGATCTGGCGCGAGCCCGCACCGAGCGGCAAACGGCGAAGGAACTGCCGGTTCGCACACCTATACGTGAAGAACGTATGCTTACGCTCTACCGCAATCCGAATCTCGCACGGAATGCCGCGAGTGCAGGGAATGCCGGGAATCCAGCCGCGCTGCATGCGCTTGCCCAGCAGGCCGCAACAGCACATGCCCGCGGCGACGACGCTGCCGCCATTCGCTTTTACGAGCAGGGACTCGCGCAAGACCCAGACTGGCAGGCCGGCTTGTGGAATCTTTCGATGCTGGACTATACAAATGGCCGGTTCGCGCAAGCAATCCCCTTGCTGAAGAAGTGGCTTGCCCGGTCGCCCAATGAAGGGACGGCATGGGCTGTCCTGGGGTTGAGCGAATTCGCGACCGGAGACTACGCGAATGCGCTGGCCCATCTGGAGCAGGGCCAGCAGCTTGGCTTACACGGCAACGCGCAAGCGGTGCAGGAAGCGCGGTATCATCTGGCGATTCTGCTGAATCGTGATGGTCACTTTGAAAAAGCAAAATCTCTGTTGGAAACTGTGGATAGAACGGATACGCTGCAGCGGGAGATCGAGATCGCGCTCGGCTTATCGCTTCTTCGGATTGCCAAACTGCCTGGCGATCTGACGCCGGCGCAGACGGCGTTGGCACAGCAGGCCGGCGTCGCGTCAAAGCTCGTCCAGGACAGCAAGTTCGACGAAGCCTTCCAGCAATTCCAGAAACTGATCCAGCAGTATCCGGATCAGCCTTTTTTGCATTACGCGTACGGCATGGAGCTGGAATCCCTGTCCCGGTATGCAGAAGCCACTGCTCAACTCCAGACCAGCGCAAAACTCGCCCCCGGCAGCGAACTTCCGCGGGTGGAATTGGCACGGGTAGCGCTGAACCAGCATAACGCGCAGGCGGCACTCGCACCGGCGCAACAAGCCATCGCACTGGCGCCCAACTCCGCCGCCGCCCGCTATATCTTTGGCCGTACGCTGCTGGCGCTTTCTCAGGTGCAACCGGCAGTGGAGGAATTGCAAAAGGCGAGCCGCCTGCAACCCGACAGCCCGGAAATTCACTTTTCCCTGGCGCAGGCCTACGCGAAAGCCGGTGATGCGCAGCGGGCTGCCCAGGAGCGTGCCGCATTTCTGGCTCTCAAGGGGGCTGCACCGCAAACGCCTTGAGCGTCTTCTTTAAATCTTGAGCGGTGTGTTTAGCGCGAACAGGCGTCCACCCCGGCGACCGTGCGCGGGCGCTCGCCGCCCCGATCCGCGAGCACCTGACGGGCCGAGCGGCTGATCTGCGCACCGACAAACTCCCAGGAGAGCGTCGTCTCAATCAAGCGGCGCGCCGAAGTAGCGAGCGCTGTCCGCAGCTCGACACTGTTGTGCAGCTCTAGAATCTTCTGCGCTGCGTCCCACCTCGCCGCCCAGATTCCTTGCGATTTCGCGGCCTTGGGCACCAGGATGAAGGCGAACCACGGAATCTCCTCCGCAAGTGAGACCAAGCGCATAGCTTCCAGCTCTATGATCCAGCACATTCATCGCATAAATACGAAAGGGGAACCAACTGCTACCCTCAATAAACAATCTTCGCCGCCGCCTACGTAACGCACTCGCGTTATTCGCCCCAAAACCTTCGAGATATCGCACTAGTAGTGCCGCAGCTCTGCTGGCGAACAATTTGGACAGAATCGGAGCATACTGGTTAATATCTTAAAAAGATACGCCCTCTTCTGACTGTGACTCCAAAGCGTCTTTTTCGCAAAAGCGATGCGCCAGTAATTGCAACCGTGGCGAAGAACTCCTTGGCCAATCTCGCCAGGCTGGGCACCTCATGGCTAGTAGTACTGTTTCTCCCGCCGCTGCTCGTCCGTGTCTTAAATAAGCCAACCTATGCAACATGGGTACTCATTCTGCAACTTGGCGCCTACATAACTATTTTCGATGGGGGCATTCAATCGGCAATTGGCCGATTCGTTGCAAGAGCTCACAGCCTTGAAGATGATCGTTATATGGGTCAGACCCTGAGCAGCGCAGGCTTTATTATGCTCCTCGCTGCGGCAGCAACTGCTCTGTTGACAATAATTGTCTCCTGGCAGCTGGACCATATTTTTCACGGCATTCCTGCTTCTACTGGAAACGAGGCACGCAAAGCGCTTTTTGTGGTTGGCATGTCCCTGGCTCTCAGTCTTCCTTTTTCCACCTTGGCCGGTGTGTTTCTCGGCCTACAAATGAATGAAGTGAATGCCCTCGCGGCAAGTGTCGGAAAATTCGCAGGTGCCGCCGGTGCGGCCTGGGCGGCATACCATCGCCAAGGACTGTATGCCATGGCCATATGGATCGGTTTCGGAAACATTTTGCAGGGTCTTACATATCTACTCGCGTGGATGAGATTAGGCGTAAGCGGATACCTGCGACGTTCTCATGTCACCCACCATTTCCTCCGGGAGTTTGTCACCTTCAGTTTTGCGATGTTCGCCACTCAATTAGGCGGTATCCTGATCACGGGCATGGACATGCCCATCGTAGCTGCCTTCGATTTTCACTCCGCCGCATATTATGCTGTTGCAGCTACTGCGAGCACAATGTTGAGCGCGCAGGGAGCCATAGCACCCGCCCTAATACCTGTCGCCTCAGAGATGAACGCCGTAAGGACGCCTCATCATCTTGGGCAAATGGTACTCAAAACCACACGCTACGCCACAGCGAGCCTCTGCCTCATCACAATGCCCTTGCTGTTCGGAATGCATCCTTTCCTGCGGCTGTGGGTAGGATCAGACTACGCCCACCACGCTCTTCCCCTGGCGGTCATTCTTGTCGTGGCTCAATTCATCCGTCAGACCCTCATGCCTTACGCAGCTGCCGGCTTTGGGGCCGGCCAGCAACGTCAGATGCTCACTTCTCCCATCGGAGAGGGTATTGTGAATCTAACCTGCAGCGTGGCGGGCGCGCATTTTTTCGGGGCTATCGGAGTTGCGTTAGGGACGCTCATTGGTGCTTGCTTTGGAGTTTTCCTGCACTTCACTGTTAGCATGCCACGAACTGACAGTATGGCGTTCTCTCCTGTGCTGCTTGCCAACAATGGAATTCTGAAACCGATTGCTTGCTGTTTGCCCTCTGTCTTACTATTACTGATAGTGACACGACCGGCGCAGAGGCTAGCATCTATTTCAATAGCGATAATTCTAGGAGAACTCTTTGCCATTCTCTTTCTATGGAACATCAACTTTGATGCACCAGAACGCAGCCAGATGATCGCGCTCTTATGGAGCACTATCAATCGTAACTACTTGAAGAAAAGCAGGTAATAACGGATGATTGTTGACCCCTTCGCAATCTTGACCAAGCGCATAGGTTACCGATCGTTGGGCTTTCTGGCGGTGCTTGCCGCATACACCGTCTTCCTGCTGTTTGTCTTTTTCTACGGAGTGAAACCTTCCCTTGCAGCAGATACCACGAATCAAGATTTTGCTGTTGACTCCACGGTCTATATGGAACTTGCCGACTCATTAAAAAATGGCACCATTGACCCGATTGAGGCACAGGAACTTCTTTCATTTCCAAACACCGTCATAGCCCCGGTTTCCATATATCTAGTCCTTAACAATCCGTTTTCCGTATTGATGTTTAACTGTGCCATATTTTGCATCTCTTTAATACTCCTGAGCCAAACGTTCTCGATTCCTATGCACCGTTTCATGTTCTTACTGCTGCTCAACCCTACAACTACCACGAGCTTGCTTTGTTTGAACAAAGAAATCATTGATATTTTTATTATTTCTCTATTTCTATATTCCACAAAACATAATCGCAGAGCGCTCACGATAGCATCTCTTATAATATCGTTCTTAAACCGATATGAAATATGCGTCGTTTTTCTGGTCTGCATCTTTGTGCAGACCAGATTCAATCCGTTACGGAAACACCGCTTTCTTGTTTTATTTGTTTTGGTGTCTTTATTGACAATTACGATGCCATTCTTTGCCTCGAGCATGCTTTCCCATCGTTTTCAAGAAGCTAAATATGGGGGTGCGGTAGCTGTGCTCGACAATCTCCAGATACACTACTTATATATAGTTGCTGTCATTCCAAAAATTGCCGAAAACTTGTTTGGGCAGCTTGTAAATCCTGCAGTGTGGAATACAAGCGGCGCCCCGCAGGCAGATAATGCTCCTTGGCTCTATAACATGTTGTTTAATAATCTTGCAAGTTTAATCCTAGTATTTATCTTACTCGGAAAGAGAATGCTGCGCTTAAGATACGATTTAGTGTATTGCAGCGCGATAGGAGCGGTTCTGGTAGCTCAATCTCTTGCAATTCAGCCAAGATATTTTTATTTCATTTATGTCTTACTCTGTCTGCAGGCTGCTCATCCTGCGACAAAGAGGGCAGGCTGTGTTCCAGTCTTGAATCTGGGTTCCGCAGAGGTTGCGAATGCTTGACGAGAAGCGGATCGCGGCAGAGTCGGAGGCCCTTAGTCTGCTCGCGGTCATAGTCTTGTACGGCCTCAGACCCAGCGAGTCTGAAGCTTTCAAGACGTTGCAAATGACGATATCGCATGCCAGTTCCTGCAAAATGTATGTCAAGGTGCTGCTCTATGACAACACCCCGGGCGGGTGTAATCCTGACATTTTGCCGGAATACGCAGAATATGAAGTATCTCAACGAAACGCTGGTTTAGCTGGCGCCTATAATCGCGCTCTGGAAATTGCAGAGGGAGAGGGTCTCGAGTGGCTCTTGACTCTCGACCAGGACACATCCCTACCAGAGAAGTTCTTGTCCAGACTCAACGAGATTGCAGACAGCATCTCGTTGAATAAATCTATTGCTGCGATTGTTCCGCAGATTACCGACAATGGAAAAGTACTTTCGCCATACTGGTTTCGATTGGGCGCCATCCCCAGGTATTATCCGAGTGGGTTTACGGGTATCTCTAAACAAGGGTGCTTTGCCTTTAATTCAGCATCTACTGTACGTGTCAGTGCTCTTCGAATAATTGGTGGTTATAATCCGCGATTCTGGCTAGACAGTTCGGATAGCTATCTTTATTGTCAGTTATATCGACATGGTAAACAGGTATATGTAGCGGGCGATATTCAAGTGGAGCATCAATTCTCAGTATTAGATATGAACCGTAGCGTGTCGTTGGCTCGCTATCAGAATATTTTAAGTGCTGGATGTGCGTTCTGGGACTTGGAGTTAGGCTGGCTTGCAGGTGTAGACTTCACCGCAAGACTAACTTACAGAACTTTCTATAAACATTGGAAGCATGGGCACGATCCTTCTTTTCGTCGTGCAAGTTGGGAGATGCTTAAAAAGAGGATATTTCATTCTCGGAAGCGCCGCATCGAAGATTGGAAAAAAGAAACCGAATGCAGGCTGATTCGCTTACCATTCGATCAAGGTGCCGGCGGGGCCATCGCGCGCCCGCGCATCTCTGTTTGCATGGCGGCCTACAACGGGGAGCGATACATTGCGGACCAGTTGAGGTCTATATTGGCCCAACTCTCCGATAGTGATGAGGTCATTGTGGTGGACGATGCATCGGGTGATGACACCATTGCCATAGTGGAAAGTTTTCGTGATGAACGCATTCGTATATTCCGCAATCTAAAGAATCAAGGAGTGGCGGCCAGCTTCGAGCGGGCCATTTGTGAGGCACACGGCGACATCATTTTCCTCAGCGACCAAGACGATTTATGGAAGCCAAACAAGGTCAGACGCATGATGCAGGCTTTCGATGACCCTAGGGTTATGCTTGCCCAGAGCGACGCCAATATTATAGGTCCGGACGGCGAGATAATTGCTCAGTCTTATTGTGAGACTCGGGGAGGGTTCGTTCCGGGCGTGATGCGAAATATTTGGCGTTGCCGTTATCTTGGGTGCACGATGGCCTTTCGCAAGCAGATACTGGCTCGTTGTATGCCTTTCCCGCGAAACGTTATCATGCACGACGTGTGGATCGGGATAGTCAATGGGTGTTTTGGTGAAACGGCCTACATTCAGGAGCCCTTGGTTGAGTATAGGCGTCACGGACAAAATGTAAGCCGAAGTGGAAACCCGGTGCAGAGAATCCGATGGCGTGTGAATCTCCTTATTAATATTACAAAGGTCGTGCTTCGGTACAGGTTAGGGAACGTGTGAAATGAAGCGTCGTGTTCTGCATGTTGGCAAATACTATCCCCCGCATATGGGCGGTGTCGAGATATATTCTCAGCAATTAGTGCTGCATCAATCCAAAACGATGGAGGTTGCGGCGATTGTTGCGAATGATGGGCGGCAAACGCAGGTAGAATGTCTGGATGGGGCTAAGATCACCAGGGTAGCGTCTCTTGGCACGATTGCTTCGATGCCGATCACGCCCACGATGGCTTGGCATATCCGCCAAAGCCGCGCAGAACTTGTGCATCTGCATACCCCGAACCCAGGAGCGGCCCTTGCATTGCTGGTAAGTGGGAATTCCGGCAGGCTTGTTATCACCCATCACGCAGATACACTGGGGCGGGAGCAGATCCGACGGATAAGTGATCAGTTCGTACGGAGGGTCATGGAACGTGCATCTGCGATTATCCTTACCTCAAAGCGATATCTGGCGACTTCAGAAGAGTTGGCTCCATTTCGTGATAAATGCCAGATCATCCCTCTCGGGATCGACCCGACTCCTTTCAACGGGGATGTTTCCGCCGCAAGCAAGAGCATCCGAACAAAGTATGGAGAGCGCCTGATCCTGGCTGTTGGCCGCCTTGTTCCGTACAAGGGATTTGAATATCTA
>JAKAUB010000135.1:8550-33318 GCA_021827845.1 Acidobacteriota bacterium
GGAATTGAGCCGGAATCGGTAATGTATCGGGAAAAGATCGAAAGATTCCCCCGCAAGACGACTTGGGGTGCCAGCTTGGTTATGCGTGGTGGGCGCTCATTGCCCAGCAAATAGCGCAGCAGGGATTGAACCGCAAGCCTCCCCTGCGTAAATGGCCGCTGATAGAGGGCGGCCATAACGTTTCCGTTTTCTATGTGCTGGATCATCTCCGGAAACAGATCAGTGACCACAATGCGGATCGTGCCGGTTCGGCCCTTATCCCGGATCGCTTGGAGGACGGGCAGACTATTCGCGGTGCTGATGTAAAGTCCCCGAATGTTCGCGTGCTGCGTCAGCATTTTCTTCGCTCGTGAGTAGCCTTCAACCGGGTCATCGTGAGTTTCCAGAACGGGCAGCAGACGCAATTGTGGCGCCAGCAACGGCAGGGCTGCGGCATAGCCACGTACCTTTTCGGCATGATCGAATGTACGCAGATCCCCCGTAACGATGCCGACTGCGACCTCTGTGGGCATCGCGAAGTGCAGTAGCTCTGCCGCCATTGACCCGCTGACGAACCCATCGATGGCAATTGAGGCGAGTCGATCACTGTGAACGGCATCGGAATTCACACACACAACAGCTGTACCCTGGCGGTGCAAGCGATTAATGATGGGTGTGGCTTGGGTCGGGTCACTGGGCGCACAGACAATTGCGTCGTAGCATTTATCGAGGGCCGCCTGCAATAGATCGATATCCCCGGCGCCGAATCGCGGGTAGTCCATAAACTGCATCTCCACGCCGGTATCGGAAACGGCTAAGGCACCGGCGCGAATCCCTTCTCGAAGTGGCTGAAAGAAGCTGGAAATTTCTATCGGCAACTGTACAGCGATGCGAAACGTGCGGTTCATCTTCAATAAACGAGCCGCGATATTCGGCCGATATCCGAGTGTCTCGGCCATTTTCAGAACCCTGTTGCGAGTCTCCGGATTTACCCCAGGGCGCCCGTGCAACGCGCGATCGACGGTGCCGATGGAGACCCCCAGCCCCGCGGCGATATCTTTGATACCTGGCTGCCGTGCCGGATTGGCCATATGCGATCGTTTCGTACCGGTCATGTCAGGAATTCGGGCTGCTGTGACGTCTCGATTAGCGGCTTGCAACGCGGCGGGTGGAAATAGCCGTTGCCGTCATCATAGTATTGTTCCTGCACGACAATGCTTCAAGATTCAGCCATGGAATGGCAAAGGTCGGACCAGGATGGAATCTCGCCCAAATCAAATATTTGTTCGCGGAGTAGCCCTCGTGGAAGGTCGTAGACAACGCACGTCGGCGTGCAGACCGGCCGCGGCAAGCGCAAAGAGTATGGCGGTCTGCCGGTGGAGCAAGCGAAGCGCAAGAGCCATCATGCTTGGAGCAGCCGCCCTGCTGTGCTTTGGAGTCCTCGCCGCCGGATCTTTTCAGGCATTTGCGCAGATGGGGAATCCGGTCAATGGCCCTACGAAGATTTCCAATCTCGATCTCGATCCCGCCCGCAGACCAGGCGCTCTAACTGCCGAATCTACGCTTCATCAGCCACTGCCGGCGCAATACATCTGGACGAAGGCCGACGCCGTCCCGGAAGATGCAGCGGCCGCTGGATGGAACGCTGGCGGCAAAAAGAACCTGGAACCGCATTACTTCCGCAAGCAATTCACACTGGCTGCTGTGCCGCAGCACGCAACGTTATACATCGCCGGACCACGTTCCGCCACGATTTTTCTCAACGGACAAAAGGTTGGCTCCTACGAGGTCAACCTGAGCTTCCCGATGGGCATTCGCACCTATTCGTACGACGTTGCCAAGGCTCTTCACGCCGGCGGGAATGTTCTGGCGATTGAGGCCGTGCGCGGCCCGCGTGTCGGCGGCCGCGCTGAAACTCGCGCGGGCATTCAGCAAACTCATGGCGAGATTCTGGCCGTCGAGATTGTGCCTGCGGTTATCGGTGAGATGGCTGCGCCACTACTGAGCACAGATGATTCCTGGAAAGCTACGCTCAGCCCTGCGACGGACTGGTACGCGCCCAGCTTTGACGACGGCCGCTGGCCGGCCGCAGATAGTCTTGGCGGAATCGAAAGCTCGATCGATTTCTTCCAGTGGAACGCCGACGCCGGCATGTACGCGTGGCCGGGTTATGACGGCATCTCGCCCTTCCTCGCGCAGTATCATCTGGCCGCCATGAAGGTAACGCATGTGTTTAACGGGTCGGGCAAGGTGCATCGCCCCGAAGCTCTCACCGGCGATTCATCGCCCGGCTCCGAATTCAGCGTCGAGCTGCCCGAAGCGAAGGTGAGTCTCTACAACGCGCCGCAAATCCTTCTTGACTTCGGCCGCGAGGTGGCGGGACGCATCGAACTGCAGTCTGATTCCGATCAGCCCGCCGATGTCACTGTCCAGTATGGCGAATCCGAAATGGAAGCGTTGCGCGATCCCTATCTCGGAATCGATCCCATCCATCTTGCGCCACACGGGACCGCCTATGGGCCCAAGAGCGCCTTTCGCTACGCGATCATCCGCTTTACAGGCGGTACGAACACGCACTTTAAAGCGATTCAACTCGACGGCATCGCATATCCCGTCACGTATAAAGGTTCATTCTCCTCGTCCGACCCAGCGCTGAATCAGATGTGGACGATCGGAGCATACACGGCGCATCTTTGCATGCAGGACGACATCTGGGATGCTCCAAAGCGCGACCGCGGCCGCTGGATGGGCGATCTGGATGTCAGCGGACGCACGATTGAGGACGTCTTCGGCGATAGCTTCCTGATGGACGACACTCTTAACCGCCTTCTCGGCACCGCCCCCGTCCATACAGATGTTAATGGCATTCCGGGCTACTCCGCCTTCTGGGTCACCGGAGAGACGGAATACTACCGCCATCACGGCTCCCTCCAGCAGCTCGAGTCGGCTCACACTCGTCTGGTCCAGCTACTCAACTACATGGCCACGGAGCTGGACCAGCGCAATCTCTTTGCGGATACCAATCATGCGTGGCCATTCGTTGACTGGTCGCCGGAGCTGAATGGTGACGATGCGCAAGCACGCATGGGCACTCAGTTCGAGTTTTATGCCGCTTTTGCGGATGGCGCGTGGCTGCTCCGTCAACTGCACGACACGGCGAACGCCGTCCGCTTTCAGGAGCGGGCCGACGCCCTCAAGTCCGCGGCGCAGCAGTACCTGCTCGACGGGTCCGGGTCGTTCGGCGATCGCTGGCAGACCAATGCCTACGCCGTGCTGTCGGGCGTGGCCATGCCGTCACAATACCCCGCGATATGGCGGAACGCTCTCTCCACCGTCGGACATATCAAGTACAACGCTCTGATTATCACGCCGTACTACAACTATTACGTCATCAGCGCCATGGCGAAGATGGGTCATCGCCACGCGGCTCTTAACTGGATTCGTCAATACTGGGGCGGCATGCTGGAAGAAGGTGCTACCAGCTTCTGGGAAGGTTACGATCCTTCCTGGTACAAAGGCATAGATTTTCACGCCTCGCTGCAGGCTGACAATATGTCGGGGTATCGTGTGAGTCTTGCGCATGGCTGGTCCAGCGGCGTTACTCCATGGCTAATGGAACAGATACTTGGTATCCAGGCGACCGGTCCCGGCTTTTCGACGGTGAATATCCGCCCGGACCTGATCGACCTGCAGTGGGCGAAGGGCGCTGAGCCCACCCCACGGGGAATGCTATCCGTTGGCATTCGGAAGGGCGCAGGATACGTCACCACCATCGATCTGCCGCCGGGCACCGAAGCGCACGTCTCCGTACCCGTCAGCGGTCCGACGGAACAGGTTCTAGTCAATGGCAAGCAGGAACCCAGTATGCCTGAGGAGAACGGCAAACGTGCGGCCTTCACGCTGCGAACCGCCGGGCACTACGAGATTCGCAGCCGTTAACGCAAGCAGAACGCTGAATTCTTGAAAACTCCCCGCACCGGAGGTTCGTACTCCATGCGGTGCAGGTGAACGTCTTCGGGGATTCGGAGGAATGGTCCAACATTTCGCCCTGAATGCAGTCGTTACGCACATCGGCCGAAGTCAATATGGGCAGGGCATTCAGAGAAGCCCGAGGTTCATTCAGACCAGAAATGGGTCGCTACGACCGATGGACCGACAATGGTAGTTCCGACGACAGCCACATGAACAACGGCTTGAAAGTTCTTTTTGTACCAGTCAGTGGGAGCATGTTCAAGCAGCTTGGACAAGAGTGATTCGTCCACCAGATAACGCGCGGCAGCCAAGGTGCCAAAGGTCGTAACGCCCGTGGCGATTAGGACGGTTTGACCCACACTGTTGTCGAAAAAGCGAGTGCAGATGCCGTAATCCTCTTCCCCGAAGAAGCCGTTCGTTCGAACCACAGGGCCCCAGATGTGACCGTTCGATGTATCGCAGACGGAAATAGCCTGATGTTGATCGCTCTGCTCTACGAGTGAAAAGCGAAACTGCTTGTTGAGGCGCCGTCGCCAGCCGGAGACGAAGCCACTCAGGAGCAGGGTCGGCTGTTCACACATCTGCGGATAGGTAAGCTCGGTGCCAAAGCGCAAATCATAGGGATATTTATGCCGGGCGATGAAAGCGATCACGTCCGTAGCAGCTCTCGCTGCGCCGAGGCCAACGCGGTCCGTGAGGTCTCCTGTATCTGTCGTAAGGATGGGGATCGAAATGATCAGCGGTTTCCCGGTGGCGAAGACGGGCTTCCAGAGGCGGTCAAGCGGGGTGTCCTGCAGTTCATGTCTAAGGGGGTACAACGTGGCCGCTGCGGCAACGGTGGCACCTGCCGCTAAGAGCCGCCGCCGCGACCAGCCGCTGGGCTTCTCAGCCGGGGGACTGCTCGCAGGGAGCCTGGCAAGCGGAGCCTCCAGAGTAGGGGGCGCCGGGACCACTGGAGCGTCAGCAAGGACTGGGGGCGCGCTTTCTGTGATGAGGATGCGGGGAATGTATCCGCCCACGGGAAGATCGATGCGGACTGGAAAGTCAGGATTGGTGGCGTAGAACTCATCGAGGCGCTTCCGCACTTCGCGGGCGCGCACGCGGACAATGGAATCCTCTCCCGGCTCGAAGTTGACGCCCTTACCGAAAACCTCTGAAGCGATGGTGCGCTCTTTCAGGGATTCGCCGCGGCCCGCCAGTGTCTCGAGGACCACAAAACGTAGGAAGTCTCGGCATTTGGGGCTGGGTGAAAAAATGGGGCTGGCGAGAATGACTTCCAGCTGCGCCTGAGCGCTGGTAGGAGGTGACTTTAACACGCCAAGATTATAGCAGCGGCCTCACGGCATTAAGAACATGCGCCTCTCGTTGACACCCAGGACCTGCCCCGGCCGCCACTGAGGCCCCGGCACCCGCCGGGTGCTCCTTATGATGGACCGGATAACCTTACTGATACCCCGAATAACGCCGCCGTTTTTGAAACACGGCATAGGGTTTTCACGAGGCAAAAAAAGGCACTTGCGCGCAATCGGCACCACAGGCATGCTTGTATCAGTAACGCCTCTCGCGTATCCTTGCGTAACTCTGCAGTATCCCGTCATTATGAACCTCTGACGGTTCAGGACTCTTCTGTTTGCCTCGGCAATCTTCCAAGGGCCGGCCTGACAGACGCAGGAATCGGTATTTCTCGGAACCACGACAGATCTGAGGGGGAAGCATGAGCATCACGCGTCGTAAGTTCCTTATCGCTGGGGCGGCTACGGTAGCTGCATCCATCCTGGGGCCGAAAGCGGATGGCATGGCGAGTGCGGAAGGGGCACGGCGGATGGCAGCGCCGAGGACCCGCACCCGGAGCACGAAGAAGGGTCTGGCGGGGATAGCCCCGCTGAACTCAAAGCTGGTGACGAGCTGGTACTACGACTGGCAGCTTCATCCCGCAACGCATGGCATGCCTTCGGCGGATCCGGCAATCCTTTTTTACCCAATGTGCTGGGGATGGCGGCCCGCTCGACCAGCCGGGGCGACGAGCACGAACAGCCAGAAACCGGCAAGCAGTGCGGCGGCAGACAACAGCAGTCCCGAAGGGCTAATGCATCTCAAGGCCCAAAATCCGAAGGTGCTTTTTGGATTCAACGAGCCGGACCACGTTGATCAATCGAATCTGAGCGTGGAGGCTGCTGTGAAGGCGTGGCCTTCGCTTCAGGGGGTAGCCCAAGAGTTGGTGGGACCGTCTTGTGCCAATCCCATGGGCGACTGGATGGCGAAGTTCGTGCCTGAGATCGAACGGCAAAATCTGCAAATGGATGCCCTGGGCTTCCACTCCTATGGATCTCCGGCGGTGGAACCGTTCGTCAACAAGCTTGAGGCGTTTTACGCCAGATATAAGCGCCCGGTATGGGTGACAGAGTTTGCGGTGGCAGATTGGGCGGCAAAAGACGGGAAGGCCCTGAATCGATACAGCGTGGAACAGGTGGCGGAGTTTATGCAAGGCGCTTGCGCGTACATGGACAAGACACCATGGATAAAGGGCTATGCGTGGTTTCCGACAGCCGGAAAACATGCAGCCAAAGGAGGAAATGGTCCACTGACCACCTCCATGCTTTACAAACCCGATGGGAGCCTCAATCAATTGGGCCATCTGTACAACTCTCTGTAGAGAGACCAGCGGACGGGGAGTTGCGAGCTTGGGGAAACTCCCTGACTTCGCGACCGATCGAGACCAGTTCCAGCAACCTTTGCCGCGGTCAGAACCCCCATCCTTATATATAGAGCGTTAGCGCTTATTGGTGACAGCTGCGGACTCTTCCGGGCCGGGCCTGCCGTAAAAAGTCATCTCTCCTCAAAAGATCCATGCGACCACCGTGCCGGTTTCAGCGCCATGTCTGGAAGTTCTCTGCCGCCCGAGCGCTCTTACACGGAGCCGCGGACGAACTGCGCGGCCACTGAGCAGCGCGGTTGCACCCTGGCCAGCGAAGATCGGCGGAATCCGCGGAACAGGCCGAAACAAATGCCTTCACATCGCGTAACTCCGTAAAATCCCCCGTAACGAGCCGCCGCCAGAAGCAATGTTTACGCGCCCTCCCGTCAGTTTTACGGGGAGAAACAGTAACAAGCGCCAAATAGCCTTGTCAGTCTTTCGTACCGTGGGGCAATATCGGGCGGATTCAAAGGCAGCTCAAATCAGAGCCATGTAGCTGGGTTTCGATCAGGCACGAGCGGGAAACCGCATTCGGTCTCGGCACAAAAGACTGGCGAAAGAGCGATACCGGAGCGGCAGAAAACCGGTGGAACGTTGCGATAGCGAGCAAGGGTAAGCCCTAAATACGGCCCGTCGCAAGGCGGGAAGGGCGCAATCCCCAGCAAAGAGGAAATACCGAGAGATGAACCGCAGAGAGTTTACGAGACGGATGGGAATGGCAGGCGCGGCACTTGCCCTGGGCGGGAAGTGTGAAGCGCTGACCAAGCCGGCGATGTCGAAAAAGCCGAACATCGTGATCATCCTGTCCGATGACGTGGGATATGGAGACCTGACGTGCTACGGAGGCGTGAATGTGAGCACGCCGAACATCGATGCCCTTGCCCGTCACGGATTGCGGTTTACAGATGCTCATTCCGATGCGGCGACGTGCACGCCCTCCCGTTATGCAATGTTGACCGGCCAATATGCGTGGCGGCGAGACGGCATCCGGGTTCTGCCCGGCGATGCGACGGCGCTAATACAGCCGGGGCGGCCAACGGTGGCCTCCGTCTTGAAGGCAAATGGATACGCAACCGGACTGGTGGGCAAGTGGCACCTGGGGCTAGGGGACGGAAAGATCGATTGGAACGGCGAGATAAAGCCCGGACCCTGCGAAGTGGGCTTTGACGACGCATTCTTCTTCGCGGCCACTGCGGACCGGGTGCCGACTGTGTATATCCATAACCACCACGTAGTGAACCTCGATCCGAAAGATCCGATCGTGGTCTCTTACAGCCACAAAGTCGGCAACGATCCGACGGGGCGAGAAGATCCAGAACTGCTGAAGATGAAACTGAGCGAGGGCCATGACGGCACCATCGTGGATGGCATCAGCCGTATCGGGTACATGTCGGGAGGCAAGGCTGCGCGATGGAACGACGAGACGATGGCCAAGACGTTCACGGACAAGGCGTGTGAATTCATCGAAGCGCACAAGGAGCATCCGTTTTTGTTGTACTTCACGCCGAGCGACATCCACGTACCCCATGCACCTGCGAAGCAGTTCGCAGGCAAGAGTCAATGCGGTATTCGCTGTGATGCCATCATGCAGCTTGATGATTGCGTCCGGCGGGTAATGGAGACGCTTCGCAAGCATGGATTAGAGGAAAACACGTTTGTACTTTTCACGTCGGACAACGGTCCAGTCGTCAATGACGGATATAACGATGACTCCGTCGCCGATCTCGGAAACCACCGGCCCGCAGGACCGTGGCGCGGAGGGAAATATTCAGTATATGAAGGGGGAACACGGATTCCCTTCATCACCTACTATCCGGGAGTCATTCGGCCGGGCACATCCAGCGCTCTGATCGATCAGGTGGATGTGCTACGCAGCGTCGCGGCATTGACGCATTCCACGGTGCCGAGCAATGGTGGGCCAGACAGCCTGAATGAACTGCCCGCAATGCTAGGCAAGACTTCAAAGGGCCGCGAATACCTCGTGGAAGAAGGACTGTTTCTGTCTATCCGGACAAAGCGGTGGAAATTGGTAGACCGCAACCAGCGGCCTGGGACAAAGCCTCGGCCACCGTGGCACCCGATGAGTCCGGAGGCGGCAGCGAAGGCAAAGGCTAACGAAGCACGGTTTATGCCTGGGGAAGTGGACTACCCCGAGGCCGTAATCGAGCTTTATGACCTGGTTGACGATCCGGGCGAGACCAGGAACGTCGCGTTGAAATATCCCGAAGTGGTTGCCCGATTACGGGCAACGTTACGACAGGTGCGTGCAGAGTGATCGTAATCGTTAATCGCGGACAACGATCGCAGGGCCCATAAGTCACAGAACCTGCATACCATAGGACCGGCAGTACCGCTACTCGGCAGAAAAACAACTGTATCTGAAAGCAGTGTCTGTAAGCCGACTTAAAGAGTTTTGGAGGTGGATAGGGAAATGAGCAACACGCGAGTTATCGATAAAAAGAGTGCATTTTCATGCATGCTGCTGCTGGCTGCATTATTTGTTACCACGGCACTCATCGGGCAAGGTCTCTTCGGTACGATCAGTGGAATTATTACCGATTCCAGTGGAGCAGTCATCCCTGGGGCTACGGTCACGGTCACAAATACACAGACAAACGTATCCGTGACACTGCAGACCAACAGTGCAGGCGTCTACAACGCTTCAAATTTGAATCCTGGAACATACCGTGTCCACGCAGAAGCAAACGGATTCAAGGCCGGGGTCATCGACAACGTCGTCCTCCATGTGAGTGAAAACCCCAAAGAAAGCATGACGCTTCAGGTGGGGCAATCCGCGCAAAGCGTTCGCGTCGTGTCTGAATCGTCGTTTCTTCCAACACAGCAGTCAATGTTGGGCCAAACGATTTCCGCAAGGCAATTCCAGGATCTACCCATCGTGTCCGGTGGTGCAGGGCAGGACGCATGGGGCCTCGAAGGTCTGTCCGCCGGCGTGAGCCAGCAAGTCGGCCAGGGCGGGTTTGCAGAGAACAACGCCCGCATTAATGGCGGCCGCCCACGTATGGATTCCTATTTGCTGGACGGAACTAACGTTCAGGCGGGTGTGTTTGGTGGCCCGCTTGTTTCGCCATCGCCGGACACCGTGGCAGAAATGAATGTGCTGACCAATAACTTTAGCGCCGAATATGGAAACGTCAGCGGCGGCGTCGTTACCATTACTACCAAATCCGGTACCAACCACTTCCATGGCAGCGCATTCGAATTCGCGCGAAATGCCGCGCTCGATGCCAAAGACTACTTTCAGGCGCCGAATACGCCGATCCTTCCTTACAGCTCCAACGAATATGGTGGAACCCTCGGCGGTCCAATCTTTAAGGATAAGCTCTTCTTCTTCGTGGATTATCAAGGAGTCCGAACCAATCAAACGACGCCAGTCGTTCACGAGGTGGTACCGAATGCAGCGTTTCGCAGCGGTGATTTGTCGGCTGTGACGACACAGCTAAAAAATCCACAAACTGGACTTCCCTATGCAAACAATCAAGTGCCCGTCAGTCCGATTGCCAAAGCTCTTCTGGCTCTCTATCCGGCGGGAAATGCCGGAGCATCTCCCACCGTCGGCGGAGACTACTGGAACGGAGTCATTTCACATTCGCAAGCCGTAGCCCGCACCAATCCACGCATTGACTGGAGCCTGACTCAGCGGGACCACATCTTTGGCGTATTCCACTACACTGGCTCAACCCTTAATACGGTCAGCGGGTTTCCGGACGCGAACAGCTATGCGAGCAGCCCCGACAAGGCCGTGACGGTTGGCTGGAACCATATCTTCAATTCAAACTTGGACAATCAGGTGCGATATGGTTACAACAGCAACCCAGCTCTTCGCTCAACGAACGGGTATGGCCTGTTCGCACCCAGCGACTTTGGAATTTCTGGTATCCCCGCCTGCAACTATAAAGGCTCCAATGGGAAATGTGGACCACCAACCATCGCCATTGGAGGTTTCACCGGCGTCGGCGCGGGTCCTGGCATGCTCGTGCAGAACCAGGGGACCTATCAATTCATCGATAATTTCACGCAAACATGGGGCAGGCAGACACTCACTTACGGAGGAAGTATCTCTCATGCGTACATTGAGAATATCCAGCCGAACCAGGTAGCCGGAGACTTTGTCTTCCTTGGTAAAAATACCGGGAATCCTTTTGGCGACTTCCTGACCGGGTATTTGGCGCAAAGCAGCGTCCAGGTGCAGAACGAGTATGTTCATCCACAGACGTGGCAGGATGCACTCTATATTCAGGACGATTGGAAGGTGACCGGCACGCTCACCCTGAATCTGGGACTACGCTGGCAGTATGATCCATCCTGGACAGCGCCGGTTGGCCAGTTAGCGAGTTTTAATCCTTATACCCTGCTGTGGAAAGTTAACGGTACCAATGGGGCGGCACGAGGCGCTATCCAGACACACTGGAAAGAGTTTGCTCCCCGTCTGGGCTTCGCGTGGAATCCGCGAAACGGCCTGGTCATACGGGGAGGATACGGCATCACCTATCCGGGCGTCTTCAGTCACGGACGTGCCGGTGATGGCTATGTCTCTCCGAATATTCTCGCAAATACTCCGATCCCCGCCGGAACCAATATCGCGAATCTGCCAGCCGTCCGGTTGCCAAATCTAACGGCACCCCTCACGTTTACTGATGCCGAATCGGGAACTTACACACCGTACCGGCAGGGCACCCAATACTTCCAGCAATACAACTTTACCGTCGACCAGCAGCTCGGCCAGACCACAGATTTGCGGATAAGTTATACAGGAAGCCACGGTGTTCGCCTGCCGGTAAACCGGCAATACAATCTTTGCCAGCAGTCAGCGGCAGACATCCAGGCAGACCCGAGCACGATCGGCCATCCAGATACGGGCGCGGGCGCCCAGGATGGGCCATACTGCGGTCCCGGAAGCTTCAAAGCGCTTGGCGGATTTGAGGGCGACTATGTCTTTCCTGGATACTGGGGGATTTCGAGCTCGGTATACAACGCCATGGAGGTCACTCTACAGAAGATGTATTCGAACGGCCTCTCCTATCTGACGACGTTTACTTGGAGCCGCCTGATGGATGATTCTTCCTCCGACTACGGCGGAGATGGCAATGGAATCGGCTCGCTCGATGTGTACGGGCAGGATTTCTATCACCGAAGCCAGGAGCGCTCCGTAAGTGCAGGAGATATACCGCTAAACTTACAGTTTGCACCGACATACGAGCTGCCGTTTGGAACCGGCAAAAGATTTATTAACCACGGATGGGAGGGCAAAGCAGTAGGAGGATGGCGGCTCAGCGGGATCTACTCACTGACATCGGGACCCCCCGTTGGTATCAACGATGGTGGCTTTCACTACGGTAGCCCTGCCAGAACGATTGCCACCCGTCCAACCCGGGTAGGAGATCCGCACCTATCAAACCGAACCCTTAGTCAATGGTTTAACACCTCGGCTTTTGACTGGTCTGGAACCTTCGTATTCAGCCGCAATTTGCAGCAGTTGCATGGTGCCGCTAATCCGCTGTACGCCTTCGGCGACCAACGGCGATACTCGTCGATCGTCCGAGCTCCCGATTACGACAACCTTGACCTGTCCCTGCAGAAGGAGACAAAGCTTCCGTGGGGCAGCCAGACGTTCCTGTCGCTCCAAGGAGACGCCTTCGATGTGCTCAATCATCCGATATTCGCAGCACCGGATGGTTTGGCAAACGCTAACTTCGGACAAATCACTGCGGCGCGGGGTGGTCCACGAATCCTTCAGTTATCAGCACATCTTATGTTTTAGAGAGCTGTAGTCAACAACCGCTTTCGTCAACATCTACGAGGCAGGTCGCCAATACCGGGACCTCCTCGTTGGAAGCGGGAAGCCAGACCAGGTAATCACGTGAGCGAAATGACTCGTCGCAAAGAGTGTTTTCAGAGTCGAGATACGATCCGGTTTTCAGATTTTGAAATTGCCCTGTCGGTTCAGGCGATGAACATGCAAATCGTCGGACCAAAGCAATCTATTTAGGAGGTGTACTAAAATGCCGATGTCTCGCCGTCAATTTATTGGTGCCAGTTCCGCATTGCTCGCCCTCACAGCCTGCGGTGAACCGTTCCAGAAAAGTTTCAATGGCCACGATCAAAAGAAGGGAATTGCCGGGGCTGCTCCCCTGGCGTCCGGTCTAATAACATCCTGGTATTACAACTGGAGTCCTAAACCGTCCACGGTGGGCATGCCTACCACGAACCCTTCCATCAAATTCTTTCCGCTGGTTTGGGGCTGGTACCCGAAAACAACCCCGCAGTTGCTCCAGACTCTTAGTGCCGAACACTTGGCAATCGTTCTCGGCTTCAATGAGCCCGACAACGTCCAACAATCCAATATTCCCGTTCAGACCGCAATTGCGGCATGGCCGCAGTTCCAGGGTGTTGCCAGGGAGGTGGTCTCACCGGCAGCCGCACAGCCACTCGGCCCCTGGATGCAAACATTCATGAATGCAGTCGAACAGCAAAACCTTCAGGTGGATGCCGTTGCCGTTCATAGTTATGGAGGGATCGATAGCGGAGCCTTCCTCAATATGCTCACCAACGTATACAATCTCTATCAACGTCCCATCTATGTTACGGAGTTCGCGGTCGCTGACTGGCAGGCCGTGAATGGAAAGCCGAATCAATATAGCGTCGAGCAAGTGGCCGAATTCATGGGGACCGTTTGTCCGGCAATGGACAACCTTCCGTGGGTGAAGGGCTATGCCTGGTTTCCAACAGGTTCCCCAAAATCGAATGCGCTTGTAACTTCCATGCTTTACAACCCTGATGGAACTTTGAATGACCTCGGAAAACTGTACGCTGTGCTGTCGCCTGCAGCGGCCGTCGCGCTGGAGCAAAGGTTCGGCCAAGGTCAGAACCCGGCATAGAATGGATAGAGGCGGAAGCTCGCTGGGGTTGGCAGTCGTGGTGTGGGACCTGAAGCGAGTTCGATCTGCAGTTCCAGGTCCCATGCGATTCATTGCCAACAAACAGCCCTAAGGTGTTTAACGGATTTCAGGAACCCGACGGCAGTCTGTCTTCGGGACTTCTTCTACGTGCTCGAAAGCGTAAGTGTCAGGATCAGCAAGCCTGCTTTTAATAGGCCCAACCCCAAGGAAATCAACGCATGGTCAGCCGTCGATCGTTTATTACCGGAGCTTCCAGTTTAGCCGTGTGTTCAAGCATGAGTACTTTTGCCAAAAGCGGAACACAAAAGCCGAACATTCTTTTTTTCCTGGTGGACGACTGCGGATGGGGCGATTTCGGTTGTTACGGAGATACTTTCCACGAGACGCGGAATATTGATGAGCTGGCCCGGGAGGGAATGCGATTCACAAATGCCTACGCAGCCGCGCCAGTATGTTCTCCGAGCCGCGCAGGAATTATGACCGGGCAAAGCCCTGCGCGCCTGCACCTGACACAGTGGATTCCGGGTACGCAGTACCCCAACCGGCCCCTGTTGGAACCGCCAACGCCGAAGCACCTAAGTCTGGATGTACCAACCCTGGCGGAACAACTGAAAGCGCTTGGGTATCAGACGGGAGCTGTGGGGAAATGGCATCTCGGCGGAAATGGTTATCTGCCGGAACAGTTTGGTTTTGATTTCAATGTCGCCGGAGATAACCATGGGAACCCAGGGCCGCCCAATCACTATTTTGGACCCTTCTTCTATCACAATCTGACCGGATATACGAAGAACGATTATCTGACGCAGGTCCTGACAACGAAAGCGGAACAGTTCATTCGCCAGGCCGCGGAGAAAGGGCCGTTCTTTCTGTACATGGCAGAGTATGCGGTGCACTTGCCACTGCAGGCGAAGCAACGATTGATTGAGAAATACCAGAAGAAGAACGGGGGAAAGAGCGAGCCTGACCCCGTCTACGCAGCGATGGTGGAATACGTGGACATCGCCTTCGGGCAACTGCGCGACCTGCTGGATCGACTGGGTGTATTGGATAACACGATCATTATCGTTACATCCGACAATGGGGGAGTCGGGTTTCAAGGGAAGAAATTGCATCGCATCGCTGACAATGCAAATCTTCGTGCTGGCAAGGGATTTTTGTATGAGGGTGGCATCCGCGAGCCACTAATTGTCCATTGGCCCGGAGTGACCAAGCCGGGAACTGTTTGCGATGTTCCTGTGACGGGACAGGATTTTCTACCCACACTCCTGAGTATGATCGGAGCTAAGGACACTATCAAGTATCAGGATGGCCTGGACGTTTCTCCGCTATTTCGTGGAGCAGCTTCGATCGACCGCAATACTCTCTATTGGCATTACCCGCATTACAGCGATCAGGGAGGCACCCCGAGCGGAGCAATTCGCGAAGATAACTGGAAACTGATTGAATTCTTCGAAGATAACCATCTTGAACTTTATGATTTAGCGTTGGATCCAGGAGAGCAATATAACTTCGCCTTCACCTTTGCCGATAAGGCGGAAGACCTTCGCCGCAAACTGCATGCCTGGCGCAACGATGTCAATGCTCTAATGCCCATACCAAATCCAACCTACAATCCACAATGGGCCAACCTGCGCGAGGGGCCGGCAGGGTGCAGTTGGGACCCTTCACCGGGATGTCTCGAAGACTGACAACAGTAGCGGACCGGCCGTTTGTCTTCCGTTGCGCGGCCCACGCCGGCGTGCCACGTCGCTCCATGCCCGGCATAAAGCTAACCCTGCATGCGTGGTACACTTCCGGGAAATCATGCCCAGGAGTTCCGCAGCTTTGCGATGGCGCCCGCGCCCGACCCGTCGCCAGTTTCTAAAAAATTCCACCTGCCTCGCAGGTCTGTACCCCCTTCGGTCGCTGGCCCTACCGGTTTCCGGGACAAGCGCTCCTCCCATTTTTCAGCAGGTGCCACCGTCCATCAGCGGAATCCGCTGGGTGCACACGGCAGGCAAGTCCCCGCAGAAACACTTACCGGAGACGAGCGGCGCGGGTTGCGCCTTTCTGGACTACGACAACGACGGCTGGATGGACATCTATCTAGTCAACAGCGGCAAGGCCGATTTCTACACGCCCCCGAAGCCACTGCGCAACGCGCTATACAAAAACAATCGGGATGGCACGTTTACGGATGTAACCGAGAAGGCGGGCGTGGCAGGCGGCGGCTACGGCATGGGCGTGGCCGTCGGCGATTACAACAACGACGGCATGCCGGATATCTACGTGACGCAGGTGGGACGCAGCATCCTGTACCGGAACAATGGCGACGGCACATTCACCGACGTCACCGAGAAAGCCGGGGTCGCAGCGCCTGGATGGGCGACCAGCGCCGTCTGGTTTGACTACGACAATGACGGGCGGCTCGACCTGTTCGTCTGCAACTTTGTGCAGACGGGCGGCCCGCTGACCTGCATTGCGGATGAAGATGGCACCCATCACTACTGCATTCCGCGCATCTTCAAGCCGACGCCGAGCTGGTTATTTCACAACAATGGCGACGGCACGTTCACAGATGTCAGCAAGGAATCCGGCATTGCCGCACATCTGGGGAAAGCCTGGGGAGCTGTCGCGACCGACATTAATAATGACGGCCGCATGGATCTGTTTGTCGCCAACGATACCGTGCCGGATTTCCTGTTTGTAAACGATGGTAAAGGCCATTTTCAGGAGACCGGCTTTGCCGCAAACGTTGCGTATGGACAGGAGGGAAATGCCCGCTCCGGAATGGGGGTCGATTCCGCCGACGTTAATCAGGACGGCTGGATGGACCTGTTTGTCGCCAATCTCGACGTTGAAATCTTCTCTCTCTATCAGAACAATCGCGACGGCACGTTCGAAGATATCTCGATTCCCGCAGGCATCGGGATGGACACCAAATGGATGAGCGGTTGGGGGTTGAAGTTCTTCGACTACGACAACGACGGGAATCTTGACCTGATTCTGGGGAATGGATTTCCGGATGATCTGGTCGACCGCGAATCCCACTACGTCACGTATGAAGAGCCGCTCATGCTCTTCCACAACGATGGCAAAGTTTTTCAGAATGTCAGCCGGGAGAGCGGCCCGGTTTTTCAGCAAAGGTTTGCCACCCGCGGCCTGGCAGTCGGCGATTTCAACAATGACGGTGCGGTGGACGTTCTGGTCGCTGTCAACGATGCGGCGCCGCTATTGCTGAAAAATAATGTGGGGGCGAAGAATCACTGGCTGGGCGTACGGCTCGTCGGCCGCAAATGCAATGCGGACGCCATCGGCGCACGCATTCGCTACCAGGCGCAGGACCTGACGCGCAGCCGCATGAAGACGGGTGGCGGCAGCTTTCTTTCTTCGCACGATCCACGCCTGGTGCTAGGCATCGGTGCGCGAACCAAAATCGATTGGGTGGAAATTGTCTGGCCGCAACCCAGCGGCGCCGTCGAACGATTTACTAATCTGCCTATCGACCGCTACGTCACGCTGGTGGAAGGTACGGGCAAGTGGACGTAATTCTGTCCGCCGAAGCTTCACTCAGGAAACGGAGCGTTTGCCTGCGCGATCCGGATGCGGTGATCGGTGAAGTAGCCGTGCATCTCCGGCACATACACCTTCGGCATGTGGCAGGTCGTGCAATTCTGCTTTGCCACTGGACAGGCGGCTCCAGGATGCGATGCCGTCTTCGGAGCCTTGGCATCCGTCACATGGCAGGAGAGGCAGTTGCGGTCATAGGATGCAGCGCTGGTTTGCAGCGGCACATGCGGGTCGTGACACGCCATGCAAGTCAGCCGGACGTCCGGTTTGCTGCGCCAGCATCGGCTCGTCTCCAGGCGATAAGGCGGTGACCGCGTGGTTGAGGGGCCATGCACGCCGGAAAGTTTCAAATCCCACCAGGTACTGTGGCAGGCTCCGCAAAAGTCAATCGAATCGGCTGGGCTCAGCCGGGCGGGATTAAGGATGGTCCCCATTTTGAGCGGTGCTTTGCCGTGCTGATAGGCCTGCATGGCAGCGACATGCGCGGCGCCGGGACCATGGCACGCCTCGCAGGAGACTCCGGGGATCAGGCCCGCAGGATCGAACTTTCCTCCGATCGTGGCAGCCGTCGTGTGGCAGCCAAAGCAATGGGTCAGTTCGCCGGAGTCGACGACCCGGCCCATCGCCTCCTCCAGATCCTTTGGATGGGCCAGCGCTCGCGCCGGGGTGAAATTCAAATTCTTCAGGCTGGTGAAGTAGGTGGCGCGAGCCTCGTAAATCTTGCCGTCATCTTTAGGAAACAGATAGGACTGGCCGACTTCAGGCGTACCGAACGCCCACCCCAGCGGCGCGCTCAAGGTATTCTTGCCGTCTGTCACGGTGTAGATGGGCCCGTGGCTGCCGGTGTGAATCTGGTACAGATACGCACCGGACTGAAAACTAAGCTCAGGATGGGCATGCAGATTGGGTGCGTCTTTTGCAATGGCGAAGGTGCGAGCCATCGGCGTAGTCGCCTGTGTGGCGGCAACCGAAGCATGGCATTTGGCGCACGTGGCTGGACCCACATAATTTTTCCGCGTTCCCTGGTCCTGCGTCGGCCAGAAGCCCGGATCAGCCAGATGATCGCTCGTGGAGAGTTGTCCGAAGGCGGCACCCGTCAGCAGGCTAAGCAGAAAAGTGGCCACGAACGTAGCGACCGTCCATCCGCGCGATGTAGGGGAATGCGTCTGCAGCATGAATTTGCGCCAGCTCGCGTCCCGTTTTACGTTCAAACCAGGGTGCGTGCAAGGGATGATTTCTGATCTTACAACTGCCTCGTGTCGCCGTGGGCGCAGCCGCATTCGCCCATTCACCCGTCGCCCCGCCGCTTGCTGCCTGACGCGCCCCACGCATATCCTTTGGTTGATATGACGTCTCCTCCCGGCGCGTCCGCCGGCGCCACCGCAACGCGTTCCCCGCATGGAGGCGTTTTCACTGACCCAGCCGCGCGCCGACCCCGAAGGGTCTGGCCTACGTTCGTTGCCGCGGCATTGATCGCATCTTCCCTATTCTCCATGGCCTCCGCAGTGGATCAGTCCGCTGCAGTTCCCTCGGCGGAGAAGGACCTCCATCACCTTGAGGAGAAGGCCAACGCGGCGCGCTCGAGCGGCGATCCCGCGCAGGTAATCGGGGACAATCGCCAGCTTACGGCAGTGGCGCTGCGCATGATGGGGCAGCTTCGTCTACTGGAATCCGCGTATCCGCAGGCCATTGCGTTATACCAGCGCGCTTTGACGTTTCAAGACACCGCGGATGCGCGTGTCGATCTTAGCATCGCGCAGCTAGCCGGTGGTCGCGTTACGGATGCGATTCATGAGGCGTCCGGTGTGCTCGCCGCGGACCCCTCCAGCCTTCGCGCGACAGAGGTGCTGGGGCGGGCTTATCTGCGGAACGGAGATTTTGCGAAGGCCGCGGATGCGCTGCGCAAGGCGGTCGCCGCGCGTCCCCGCGATCTCGAGCTGCAATTCCTGCTGGCAACGGCCCTGATGCATTCACAGTCTCCGGCTGCAAAGCAGGAGGCTCAGACCGTCTTTCAGCGCATTGCTTCGCTGCACGGAAATACGGCCGCGCTCCATGTTCGTTTCGGCCAGATCGATCGCGAGGCGGGCGACATGCCCGCGGCGGAAGAGCAATTCCGCAAGGCTATTGCGCTCGATCCTTCCAGCCCGGACGTCCACTACTACTTAGGGCTGGCGGAGTTGGCCAGCAACGACTGGAAGCCGACCGACGCCGCTGTCCAGCAATTTCATGAAGAACTGAAATACCACCCCGACGACTTTGCGGCGAATTACATCCTCGGAGTCATGGCGTCCACCGATCGGCAGTACGCCATCGCCGATAAATATCTGCAGCGCTCCGTGAAAGCCAATCCTGCCTGGCCCGACTCCTGGCTGTATCTGGGATTGAACGCGTATGCGCAGGGGGACATGAAGACCGCAGAAACCATGCTCCGGAAAGCAATCGTCACCACGGGCAGTGATGAGTCGCGTTCGAACTATCAGATTCGCCGGGCATACATCGACATGGGCCGCATCCTGTCGCAGTCCGGCCGGCAGCAGGAGGCCGAGACCTATCTGGCAAAGGCGCGCGAGCTCCAAAACAAGGTGATGCAATCCGATCAGCAGAGTCTTGCTGCGGTCGCGGCCGCTTCGGGTGCGGGCTCCATTGCGGCGGCGGTGCCACTGGCGCAGCCGTCGCTTGGTGGCGAACATGCAGCGGAGGCAAACATAAACCCGGCAGCGCCGCTTTCGCCCGAAGATCTTGCAGGCAGCACGCTGTCTCCGGCGCAACGGACGGAGGCGCAGGCCCAGGAGAAGAACCTGCGCCTGGTGCTGGCGCAAAGTCTGAGCGACATGGGGACGGCCGAAGCCATTCAAAACGACTTCCCGGCTGCACTCGAGGACTTTCAGCAGGCGGCGGCTTGGAGCGACGCTGTTCCCCGACTTGCCGCCAACCTTGGCCAGGTTGCCTTCCGGATGAAGGACTATCCGGTGGCCGCACAATGGCTGGCGCGTGCTGTCGCCGGCGATCCATCCGCGCAACCCGCGCTCGATGCGATGCTCGGAATGTCCTACTATGCCGGGGACCAGTTCAAGCAGGCCGCCCAGGCCTTTCAGCCATTGGGCGAGCGGGGCATGAAAGACCCAGCCGTGGGCTACATGTGGGCGGATGCGCTGGCGCGCCTGCAGGATATGAAGCAGGCCTCTGCCGTGCTGTCGGCGTATCAGTCGGCAAATTCGTCGGAGGAGCAGCGAATGCTCGCCGGACGGCTGTGGATACAGATCGGCGACTATGGGCGGGCGATTGCCGCCTTTCAACAGGCGTTGCAAAGCAATCCAAACCTGCAGCAGGCGCACTATTTTGAAGGAGAAGCCTACATGCATTGGGAGCGCTGGCCCGACGCCGCCCACGAATTTCAGGCCGAGCTCGATCGATTTCCTCAGGACGTAAACGCCATCTACGACCTGGGCTACGTCGATTTGCGCCTGTCGAAACCCTCCGAGGCCGAGGCCCTCTTCCGCAAGACACTCGCGTTGCAGCCGGAATATGCAAACGCGGATTATCAGCTTGGCAAAATGCTGCTGGAGCAAGGCAAGGTGCAAGATTCAATCCCATACCTGGAAGCCGCTGCGCGCCTGCTGCCCGACCAAGATTACGTGCACTATCAACTGCAGAAGGCGTACCGCAAAGCCGGACGCACGGCGGATGCGAACCGCGAGTTGAAGGTGTACAGTGCAATCAAAGCAAAATCTCACGCCACCTCGGGCATGTCCGGCGGCCCCAGTCATTAACCCCGCACGATCGATCTGCCAACAGGTATCTTCAGAGACGATGATGCGGTCTTCGAAAATTGCCCTTGTCTCCCTCTGCATACTGACCTTCGGCGCGCGCCTGCTTGTTGGGCAAAGCGCTCACGCTCCCGCGACGCCTCCGCCTCCCGGCGCAAAATCCGCTGTCTGTGTCGGACGAAAGATTCCTCAGCTGATTGATGTGACAGCGAAGGCCGGCATTCACTTTACCCACACCTCCGACCCATCGAAAAAATACATCGTCGAATCTATGAGCGGTGGCGTCATCCTGATCGATTATGACCGCGACGGGTGGCCGGACATCTATTTCACCAACGCGCCAACGGTCGATATGGCGATTCATGGCAAACAGGCGCTGGGTGTCCTCTACCACAACAACCATGACGGCACGTTCACGGACGTCACCCAGAAGGCAGGGCTGACCAAGGCCTGCATGGCCATGGGCGGCGCGGTCGGCGACTATGACAACGATGGCTGGCCTGATCTCTACATCACCTGCCTGGGCGGAAACATTCTGTATCACAACAATGGCAATGGAACCTTTACGGATGTGACCGCGAAGGCGGGGGTCGCGGATGGACGCTGGTCAACCGGCGCCTCCTTTGGAGACTATGACGGCGACGGATTTGTCGATCTGATGGTGGCCAACTATGTCGATTTTCATTTGAATGACCTGCCTGGGTTCGGCAGCGCGCCCTACTGTAAGTGGCGTGGACTGGATGTTCAGTGTGGGCCGCGGGGACTGAAAGGCGCGGGAGATGCCCTCTACCACAACAACGGGGACGGAACGTTCACCGATGTCTCCAAGGCCGCCGGCGTCAGCGATCCAAGTGGTTATTACGGCATGAGCGTCGTCTGGGCGGATTTCAACAATACCGGCCGTCCCGACATTTACATGGCCAACGACTCGACGCCGAAGTATCTCTACAAAAACAAAGGGAACGGCACGTTCGAGGACATCGGCCTCCAGTCGGGTACTGCTGTCAGCGACGATGGCTCCGAGCAGGCCTCCATGGGCATTGCCACCGGGGACTATCTGCATAACGGCAGACCATCGCTTTACGTCACCAATTTTGAGGACGAGAACGATCTGCTCTATCGCAACGACGGGGACTGGAATTTTACGGAGGTCTCCTATCCCTCGGGCGTCGCGATGGCCTCGCTTCCCTATGTGAAGTGGGGGACGGCCTTTGCGGACATGGACAATGACGGCTGGCTGGACCTGATCACGGTCGCCGGGCACGTCTATCCGCAGGTTGACAGTCTGCCCTCCGGCGCGCGCTACCGGGAGCCGAAGTTGCTTGAGATGAACCAGGCGAACGGTACGTTTTGCAATGCGAGCAGCCAGGCCGGCGCAGCCCTGCAGGAAAATCGCGTCTCCCGCGGTCTCGCGGTAGGCGATCTGTTCAACGACGGCAACCTCGACGCCGTCGTCGGCGATCTGGATGGCGCGCCCATGCTGCTGCGAAATATGGGAATCCTCGGCCGCCACTGGGTGAGCTTTGAACTGGCGGGCACGAAAAGCAACCGGCTGGCGTTAAACGCCCGCATCAAACTTGTGGCCGGCGGGATGACCCAGACTGCTGAGGTTCACAGCGGCGGCAGCTATCTGTCCCAGAACGACCTGCGGCAGCACTTCGGCCTGGGTGCGGCGACCACGATCGACACCGTCGAAATCCACTGGCCCTCCGGCCACGTCGATACCATCCATAACCTGGCTGCGGACAAGTTCTACTCCGTCCTGGAAGGGCAGGGAATCGTCCCGGCGGAGCGCATCCGCCCGGTTGTTCGCGCCTCAGTCGCAGCGCCTGCCCGCCAGCGAAAGTAGCGCAGCGGCGATCTCTCGAATCCCCTCAGCGGCGAAAACCGGATGCGGGAATGTTATTCCACAGATAAAAGAAATTTTTTGTTGACGTTATCTTGCGAGGGTCGTATACATACGTTGCGGATCAATATGTACGTCCGCGCCCTGTAGTAAAAAATGGACGGGTTTTTCAAAGGAAAACCCGAAGTCGTGGGCGCAATTCGACCGTTACGTAGTCTTTTTGGAGGCAGAAATGCAAGATCGGTGGGCCCAAGACGCTTCTGCGTCTACTCGTCGAATTATCTGGCGCGCTGTTAGTGGCGTGGCTTTGCTGCTGGTGATGGCATTCACCGGTACTCTCTTTGCTCAGCAATATTCCGGCACCATCCTGGGCCATGTAACCGACTCGGCCGGGGCTTCCGTTTCCGGTGCCGACGTCACCGTCGTCAATACGGGCACGAATGCTACGTTTCACGCAACGACCACCAGCGATGGCCAGTACATCATTGCCCAGCTGCCCGGTGCGACGTACCGGATCACCATCTCGGCCCCGGGCTTCGAGCAGACGGTCATCGACAACGTCAATACCCACGTTTCTACCGACACGCGCGAAGATGCCGTCCTCAAGCCGGGCGCCGTCAGCTCCAAGGTGACGGTAACCGCCGACCAGCTCCAGGTCCAGACCACATCGGCCTCCACTGGCGAAGTTATCGGACGCACCCAGGTCCGCGAACTGCCGCTAAATGGCGAAAACTTTATGAACCTGGTTACCCTGGTTCCCGGCGTATCGCAGGCGAACAGTTTCAATACGGTTGACAAAGGACTGCAGGGCGGAGCGGATTTTTCCGTCAACGGCAACCCCTACAACAACAACCTGTTCCTTGTAGATGGCGTGAATAACAATGATGTCGGATCCGGCCGAACGATTCTCGTCTACCCGACCACCGCGGCGATTGCGGAATTCAAGATGCTGACTGGCTCCTATGGCCCGAGTACGGCCAGGCAGCCGGCGCTATCATCAGCATTACGACGAAGTCCGGCACCAATGATTTCCATGGCGGCTTCTTCTACTCCGGCCGCAACGACGCAGTGTCGGCCAACGACTGGTTCTCCAATCACAACCAGACCGGAAAGGCAGAACTGCGGCGCAACGATTACGGTTACGATGTGAGTGGCCCATTCTGGAAGAACAAGCTCTGGTTCTGGGGCGGCCAGGAGTGGGATAAGGAAGTCAAGGGGGTCTCCATCGCCACCTGCGTGCCGACGGCCGCAGAGCATAACGGTGACTTCAGCGCCATTCCCGCTGGCGGAACCGATCTTTGCGGGGCGACCGCACCGAAGATTCCAACGGCGTTGCAGGCGCCTGGAAACCCGAATGCTCTGGCTGCGCCCGACAAGGCCGGTCAGTTGCTCTCGGACTACTACCCGCTCCCCAACAAGACGACACCCCTCGGAACCAACAACTGGGCGCTTTCTGAGCGCACGCAGCCGAACTGGTCGGACTGGACGATTCGCATTGACGCTCAGGCTGGCAGCAAAAACCACATTACAGGTCGCTGGGAACAGCAGACCTGGACGGCGCCGGGCCCGAATCCTTACCTGTTCTGGGGCGATAACGTCTTCCCAGCCATCAGTTCTGACTGGAGCCAGCCATCGAAGAGCGTCATGGCCCGCCTGACAACAACCATCACGAACACCCTCGTGAATGACGTGGAGTTTGGATACGGCCACAACGCCATTATCACGACGCTTTCTCCGCAGAGCGTGTCGCTGGTCTCCCAGATCAATGCCGCAGTGCCGACGGCGTGGCCAACATCGATTGGCAAACTGAAGGGTGCCGTGCCTCAGGTTGGCTGGGGTGGTGTGCAACCGTATGGCGGCTCCACAGGTACAAACCTCTGGAATATCGCTCCTTACGGAAATCACGAAGATCTCTATACCGTTCAGGACAACCTGTCCAAGGTGCAAGGAAACCATCTCTTCAAAGCGGGCGTGTTTTATAGCACCAATGCTAAGGTCGAGAACAACAACGGAAGCACCGATCAGCCGTTCATCAACCCGGCT
>JAKAUB010000146.1 GCA_021827845.1 Acidobacteriota bacterium
GCACGCTGGCCAATGCGCTGCTGCATCACTTCGCCACGCTGTCTGAGACCGGCGGCCCGCTGCGGCCCGGCATCGTCCATCGCCTCGACAAGCAGACCAGCGGCCTGATCGTTGCGGCCAAAACCGACAGGGCGCACCGCAAGCTGGCGGCGCTCTTTGCCGCGCGCCAGGTGCGCAAGCAGTACATCGCGCTGGTGCACGGCGCGGTCAAGGGCGAGACCGGCACCATTGACGCCGCCATCAGCCGCGACCGTCTGCGCCGCACCCGCATGACCACCCGAAGCACAGGCGGCCGCACCGCCGTCTCTCACTACACAGTGGACCAGCGCATCCAGTCTGCGTGGGGACGCTTCACCCTGCTGCGCGTCACCATTGAGACGGGGCGCACGCATCAGATTCGCGTGCACCTCGCGTCGCTTGGCCATCCCGTGGTGGGCGACACACTCTACGGCGCGCCTGCCATCATTCGGCCGCCGGTTGAAAAGGGCCGCAAGCCCGCCGCCGAAGAGCCGCTCGCGCTCGACCGCAATTTTCTCCATGCCGCGGAGCTGGCCTTCCCGCATCCCATCACAGGTGCGCCGCTTGCCTTCGCTTCCCCACTGCCCCCGGAGCTGCTCGAATTTCTGCAGCGGCTCACCCCACAACCAGAAAAGGCGCGCTGATACACTGCATAGGATGATCCGGTTCCTGCACACAAAGCCCCCCCGCGCTCTGTTGCTGTGCGCGGTTTTTCCTGCTTTGTTTGCAGTCGTCAGCACCGCGCGCTGCCAGAAGAAAGAGCAGCCCGGGCCACCGCTGAACACCATCCCCCGGGGCACAACGCCCGCGGCGGCCAGCGCACCGAATGCTCCCGCAGCAGCCAGCGCGCCCAATGCACCTGCGCCGCAAAGCACCACTACGGCCGGCCCGGCGGACAACGGGCAGAGCGCCGCCGGCGCCTACACCATCCGCACCGTGGTGAATGAAGTCAACCTGATCTTTACCGTCACGGATAAGCACGGCCACTTCGTCCGCAACCTGCAGGAGAGCGACTTTGCGCTGCTCGACAACCACCTGCCGCCGGCCGAAGTCTACAGCTTCACCCAGCAGACCAACCTGCCCTTACGCGTGGGTCTGCTGATCGATACCAGCAGCTCCATTCGCTCCCGCTTTGACTTTGAGCAGAATGCGGCCACGGAGTTTCTTCTCTCCGTTCTGCGCCCCAGCATCGATCGTGCCTTCGTCATGGGCTTTGATGTCTCGCCCGATCTCGTTCAGACCTTCACCAACAACGGCGACCTGCTCAGCACCGGCATCCATCGGCTGTCGCCCGGCGGCGGCACGGCGCTCTACGATGCGGTCTATACCGCCTGCCATGACCAGATGCTGCCCATCCTGCCGCCGCCCCTGGTGCGCAAGGTCATCATCTTGCTCTCCGACGGCGACGATAACCAGAGCCACGCCACGCTCGATGACGCTGTAAAAATGTGCCAGCGCGCCGACACGACCGTCTACGCCATCAGCACCAACGACAGCCCCAGCCGCGACCGCGGCGACGATGTGCTGAAGGCGATGGCCACCGTCACGGGCGGTCGGGCGTTCTATCCGCCGCGCATGGAGCAGGTTGCCAACTCCTTCCAGACCATTCAAGAGGAGCTGCGCAGCCAGTACTCGCTGGTCTATAAGCCTGCGGACTTCAAGGCTGACGGCGCCTTCCGGCCCGTCTATCTGACCACCTACGACCGTGGTTACAAGGTTTGGGTGCAGAAGGGCTACTTCGCGCCCAGTCTGCCGCAGTAGCTACTTCGCCTCGTCCAGCAGCGCCAGCAGCCCGGCCTCATCCAGCACGGTCACACCCAGGCTGCGCGCCTTATCGAGCTTCGATCCCGCATCGTCACCGGCCACCACATAGCTCGTCTTCTTACTCACAGAACCCGCGACCTTGCCGCCTTCGCGCTCAATGCGCTCTTTGGCTTCGTCGCGCGTCATCGTCGGCAGCGTGCCCGTCAGCACAAACGTCTTCCCTGCCAGCCGCGAAGACTGCTGCCGCCGCACCGCCGTAAACTGCAGCCCCGCTGCGCGCAGCTTCTCCACCAGCTCGCGGTTGGCCGGCACCGCGAAATACTCCCGGATGGCCGCGGCGATGCGCGGACCCACCTCTTCCACGCGCTCCAGCTCCTCGGGCGTCGCCTGCATCAGGGCGTCCATGCTGCCCAGCGCCTGCGCCAGCAACTGCGCCGTGCGCTCGCCGACAAAGCGAATCCCCAGCCCGAGAATCACGCGCTCCAGCGGCGCCTGCCGGGAGCGCTCAATCTCTTCGAGCAGACTGCGCGCCGTCTTCTCGCCGATGCGCTCCAGCGACAGCAGCGCCGCCTCGTCCAGCGCATAGATGTCCGCCAGCCCACGCACCATGCCGCGATCTGTTAACTGCTGCACCACGGCGTCGCCCAGACCTTCGATGTTCATCACCTTGCGGCTGGCAAAGAACAGCAAGCTCTCGCGCAGCCGCGCCGGGCAGTCCACGTTGACGCAGCGCCAGTCCGCCTCGCCCTCCTCACGAAGCAGCGGACTGCCGCATACCGGGCACGTATCCGGAAACACAAACGGCTTCGCATCCGCGGGCCGCCTGTCTTTCAGCACGCTGCTCACCTTGGGAATCACGTCGCCGCCGCGCTCCACCACGACAAAGTCGCCGATCTCAAGCCCCAGCCGCGCAATCTCATCCGCGTTATGCAGCGTGGCGCGGCTCACCGTGGTGCCGCCAATCGGCACCGGCGCCAGCTCCGCCACCGGGGTCACTTTGCCGGTGCGCCCCACCTGCACGGCAATCCCCTGCACCTGCGTCACGGCGGACCGCGCCGCAAACTTGTAGGCAATGGCCCAGCGTGGCGCGCGCCCGGTGAACCCCAGCCGCTGCTGCAGCTCGCGGCTGTCCACCTTCACCACCACGCCGTCAATCTCATACGGCAGGGTTTCGCGCAGACCCTCCGCCCGCGCAATAAAGGCCAGAATCTCCTCAACGCCATGCACCACGCGCCGCTCCGGGTTCACGCGGAAGCCCGCCGCCGCCAGCGCATCGAGCGCTTCACTTTGCCGCGGAAAAATATATCCGTCGGCATCCAGCGCAAAGTAGGCATAGAAGTCCAGCCGCCGCTGCGCGACAATGTTCGGCTCCAGCGTGCGCAGCGTGCCTGCGGCCGCATTGCGCGGATTGGCCGCCGGCGCCAGCCCTTGCGCCTCGCGCTCCTCGTTCAGCCGCTGAAAGGCGGCCAGCGGCATGACCACTTCCCCGCGCACCTCAAAGCTGGCGGGCCAGTGCGCCGCGCGCACCTTCTGCGGCGCAATGCTCAGCGGCACCGACCGGATCGTCCGCACATTGCTGGTCACGTCCTCGCCCACCGCGCCATCGCCGCGCGTCACGCCGCGCACCAGCCGGCCATGCTCATAGGTGAGCGCCAGCGACAGGCCATCCAGCTTCAGCTCGCACGCATATTCCATCGTGTCCGTGCCAGCCAGCTCCTGCACACGCCGCACCCACTCGCGCAGCTCGTCCTCGTTGTAGGCGTTATCCAGCGACAGCATGGGCCGCGAGTGCGCCACCTTGGCAAAGCCTTCCTTCGGCTTGCCGCCCACGCGCTGCGTTGGGGAGTCGGGCGTCACCAGCTCCGGATGCGCCGCTTCCAGTGCCTGCAGCTCCCGAATCCAGGCGTCATACTGCGCGTCGGAGACCTCCGGCGCATCCAGCCCGTAGTACAGATATTCATGGTGCCGCAGCGTTTCGCGGAGAGCGTCAATCTGCTGCTGCGGAGTGCGTTTTGCGTCAGGCATCGAGGAAAATTATAGAGAGGGCGAGCGATCGATGCCGAGGATGTAGAAGCTACGTTCGGCAGAAGCACTTGATTCGCGGTTACCGAGTTAACTCAAGGATAATGAAACATTTATCGGATGCCAGGACGTCGAAATGTATGAGCATCCTCACCTGCATCTAGACTGTGCGGGATTTAGACGATAAGGCCACTATGCACTCATTTGTCTTGCATACGTCGTTATTTGTCTCCATTTGTATTGCATTTCGTTAACCGTTTGCATATAAATGGTGTATATCCGCTACGCTCGTAGGCGAGCATGTTTTCTGAAAAGCCTCCGGCAAGCCGGAGGCTTTTCTATGCCCCAAAAGATCATTGTATTGATTGACGGAGGATTTCTCCGGGTCAAGGCCAATCTCGCAAACAAAATATATGACCCCCGATTCATCGCGGCTTTCGCTCACAAATGTGCCAGCGAAGACGAGGAGATACTTCGAGTGTTGTATTACGATTGCGCGCCATACTCCGGAACGGTAAAACTCCCAATCTCTGGCAAAACCTACGAATTTTCTGGATCGGATAAGTGGCTGGACGAACTCGCATGCCAGGATCTATTTGCTGTTCGTCGCGGGGTCTTGAAATTCCGGGGATACAAGCCCAAAAAAACACCCGTGCATCCGTCCGGTGCTCCAACAGATGCGGACTTCAACCCTGACTTTGAACAGAAAGGGGTTGATATGCGAATTGGTCTGGATATCGCTGCCTACTCTGCAAACAGGTCCATTGACCGCATCGTACTCGTCACAAATGACACTGACTGCGTGCCTGCCATGAAGTATGGCCGAAAATCCGGTCTTCAAGTGGTCATCATCGAATTGCCGAATGGGAAGACCTCACCGGAACTGGTTGCGCATTCCGATTTCAAACGGAAAATCCAGTGGCCGTAACTTCAAAGGGCACGTCAAGGCTGAATACGTTTGAGTACACGCCCTGCCCCGTTTTCCGGTATCCTGAAGGGTGTCCAGCCGGATCGTTGGGAGGTGGAATCTCATTTGGCGGAAGTAAAGCTGCAAGAGGGCGAACCGCTTGAGAATGCACTGCGCCGCTTTAAGCGCAAAGTGCAGCAGGAAGACATCATCAAGGAGGTCAAGCGCCACTCCTATTACATGAAGCCGGGCGAGAAGATGCGCATGAAGCAGGCGCTGGCGCGCAAGCGCAACCGCAAAAAGGCCCGTAAAGAACAGGCCGACTAGGCCGCTTCCAACCGTAACGCCAGAAGGGCCGCAACGTGCGGCCCTTCTGATTTCTGCGGGGTCTCGCTGCCAGGCTGCCGCTACGGCTCATCCCGGTAGATGGCGATTTGCGGTTTGCCGCCTTCTACTAGCCGCGCGCGGAACATTCCCGGCGTATTGAAGCTCCAGGCCATCTGGCCATCCGGCGTAATCGCAATCACGCCGCCGTCGCCATGCACGGCCACAAGCTGGTGCTGCACCACTTCGTCCGCCGCTGCCTGCAACTTCATCCCCTTGTACTGCACCAGCGCGCAGATGGTCCGCGCCACGGTGTAGCGGATGAAATATTCCCCGATGCCTGTGCCCGACACCGCGCACGACTGGTTCGACGCATAGGTGCCCGCGCCAATCAGCGGCGAGTCGCCCACGCGGTCCCATCGCTTGGCCGTCAGGCCGCCGGTCGATGTGCCTGCCGCAATGTTGCCGTACTTGTCCAGCGCCACCATGCCCACGGTGCCGTATTTGTGATTGTCCGGCGTCTCCAGAAACGCGAGCGGCTTCGCCGGCGCCGGCGGCGCGCCCTTCGGCCGCGGCGGAACCGGCAGATGCTCCCGCTGCAGCTCGCGCACCAGCGATTCCCAACGGCGTTCGGTGAAAAAGTAGCTCTGCGGCTCCTGCTGCAGCCCCTCGTGCGCGGCAAACGCGTCCGCGCCCTTGCCCACCAGCAGCACGTAGGGAGACTTCTGCATCACCGCCTTCGCTGCGGAGATAGGATTCTTCGTGTGCTCCACGTCCGCCACCGCGCCCGCCTTCATGGTCGCGCCATCCATCATGGCTGCGTCCATCTGGTTGGTGCCATCCGCCGCAAACACCGCGCCTTTACCGGCGTTGAACAGCGGATTGTCCTCGAGCGTTTTGATGGCGGCCTCAATTGCATCCACCGCTGAGCCACCGCGGTCCAGCACCGCGCCGCCCGTCTCAATCGCATGCCGCAGCCCGGCGCGATACGCCGCCTCTGCCTGCGGCGTCATGGAGGATCGCTCAATCACGCCCGCGCCGCCGTGCAGCACAATCGCCCAGCGGTGGGCGCCGGGATTCGCCGCCGCGGCCGGTCCACCCACCTGCCCGCACGCAGGCAGCGCCATCGCCGCAATGGCGGCGCCTGCCGTCAGCCAACCTGCCGCACGCCGCCAGCGGAATCCGTTTGTCATTGCGCCCCTTTTCCGGCAGCAGCCGCCTTCGCATCGTTGCGAAACACTACGCCATTCTTCATCACAAAATTTACCTTCGTCACTACAGAGATATCCGTCAGCGGATTGCCGGGCACAGCGATGACATCGGCATAATATCCCGGCTTCAACTGGCCAATCTCGTTCTGCCA
>JAKAUB010000005.1 GCA_021827845.1 Acidobacteriota bacterium
AGGAACCCGATGGGCTGCAGGACAACCGCGCGATGGCCCTCCTCGGCCAGCGCTTGCAGTGTGTCTTCAACGGATGGCCCGATCCATGGACCGCCCGAAGCGCCTTGGCTTTGAAACGCAAAATACCATCCATCCGCGGGCAGTCCGAGATCGCGAATCCGTTCCGCCACCAGCGCGGCCGTCCGCTTCGCTTCCGTGGCGTAGGGATCGGGCGTGGCAGGAGCAGATCCTGAAACGGCGTAGGAACGTTCGGGCGCTGTCGGGCGCACCGGGCCCGACGCAGAGCTGCCGTGCGGCTCTGTCTGTTCAGCACGAGCTGGCGTCGCGGGGGATGCTCCGGCTACTTGAATGGTGCGGCATGGCACGCTGTGCGCGGTAAACAGCACAGGCGCTGGCCGTCCTTCGATGGCACAGGCCTGCTGCCATACAGGCCGCAGGCGATCGGCGAAGGCATCCGCCAGCCGCGGATGCGTGGCCCAGCCGTCGATAAAGTCCAGCCGCAGGTCGTTGCCCGCTTCAGCAAATGCGGCGCGCCGGTAGAGTCCCACGCTGGTTCGCGAGTTTTGCGGCGCCAGGCAGAGCGCTACCGCTTCGCGAATCCCGTCCGCGCGCATCTGCCGGACAACATCGCCGATGTAGGGACGCCAGTTCCGCATGCCCACGTACACCGGAATGCCGAGCGTCTGCTGCAGGAGTTCCGCTTCGCGCATCGTCCACTCAGTCAGCGGACTCTTCCCGATCAAGCCGTAGCGGTGTTGAATCTCTTCGACAACGTGCTGCGGCAGCGGACGCCCGCTCACAACATTTTTCAGATACTCCGGAATCTGATCCACGGACTCCGGCGTGCCGTGGGCAAGCAGCAGAATGGCGGACTGTCCCCGCGTGCCGGTCATGCCCGCTCCCCATGGATCGCAGCGGAAAGCTCCCGCACCCAGCGGACTGTCTGCTGCACGCTGGCGACCGGCGTCTCCGGCACGATGCCGTGGCCTACGTTGAAGATGTGACCCGGCAGCGCTGCGCTCTGGCGAAGAACTTCTTCGACGCGGGTGCGCAGTACCGGCAGCGGGGCAAACAGCGCGATGGGATCAAGATTGCCCTGGATCGCGCAGGCGCCGCCCAGAGCGCGGCTGCCCGCATCGAGCGGCATCCGCCAATCGAGACCCACCACGTCCGCGCCCAGCTCCCGGATGGAGGGCAGAAGCGTCGCCGTATCCACGCCGAAATAGATGACCGGCACCCCGGCAGCCTGCACCTGCCGTACGAGGCGCTTGGTCGCCGGCAGGACATATTCGCGATAATCGGCGACGGAAAGAGCGCCGGCCCAGCTATCGAAAATCTGGATCACGTCCGCGCCCGCCTGCACCTGCTGCTGCGCAAACTCGGCGAGGACAGTTACCAGCTTGTCCATGAGTTCGGTCCATGCGCCGGGATCGGTGTACATCAGCCGCTTGGTTGCAACGTAGTTGCGGGAGCCGCCGCCTTCGATCATGTAGCTGGCCAGCGTGAAGGGCGCGCCACAGAATCCGATCAGCCCCTTCTGCTCGCCAAAGTGGGCGTCCACCGCGCGAATGGCCTCAGCAACATACCCCAGTTCGGCCGTGCGTGTGGTGTCGAGCGCGGCGATGTGTTGTGCGGTGCGCAGCGGCCGCTCCACCACCGGGCCCTCCCCGGCGCGAAAGGCAAAGGGCAGGCCCATGGGCTCCAGCGGAAGCAGAAGGTCTGCGAAGATGATGGCCGCGTCAACGTCCAGAATCTCCGCCGCCGTGATGGTTACATCGGCCGCCAGCGCCGGCGTTTTGCAGATTTCGAGCAGGGAGTGATGCCGCCGGACTGCCTGGTACTCCGGCATGTAGCGGCCTGCCTGGCGCAAAAACCATACCGGCGTGCGATCCACGGACTGCCGCAGGCAGGCGCGTAAAAACCGCGCGCTGCCGGTCAGGTGCTGGCTGGCTCCCACGGGGAGCGGAGGACGGGAAACGGACGGCTGCACGGAGACTCCATCGTCGAGAGACGCTCGACGGTAAAGCGTAGCATCCGGGCTGGCGCGATCCAAATCAGAGGCGTGAGCGGATCAACATTATTCGCGCCGCCGCGCAAAAAGCAAAAGCCCGGCGCCGGCGAACGATTGTCCGCGAGCACCGGGCTTTCTGCAAGAAAGCCTATCCCTTCGGAACGGCCGTCAACACAGGATCCTTGACCAGCAGCACGCCATAGGCGGTCGAGCTCGGGGTCGCCGGGTCAAGAAAGAAGCCGGTGTAGTTGTTGCCGGACGCCGCGGTGAACGAGCCGGAGAACAGAACGCGAGTCGGATTCCCAGCCGGTGTCACCTGAATCTCACCCGCTGACGAAGGAACTTGCACATACGTCTGGCTCTGGCCGAACTGGATGTTGGCAAACGTGGGAGAGCCGCTTACGGGAGCGCCGGCGGCCGTAAGATACACGTCGACGGGCCCGGAACGCTGCGAAGTACACACAAGACGCATCGCAAAACCGCCGCTGGGCGCTGTCGTTCCGTCCGGCAGAACGACCAGGGAGACGCTGCCCGGTGCGCCCATGTTGACCACGGTGTAGTACGCGTTCTTCAGAAAGCTGTAAGTGGTCGTGGCAAGCGTCGTCGTCGGGTTGGATCCCTGGACGACAATCACCTTCTGATTGGTCCCCGCGGCCACCTCCCGGTAGTTCCCCGAGGCATCCACAGAAGCATATTGCCCCTTTGGCTGGACCCCCTCTGTTCCATAGGGAAGACTGCTTGCCACCCCGATCAGACCTACCTGAACTGTGTAATTGGTCAGACCAGGCGATGCATTCACGGTGCGCACATAGGTGTTGCTTGTGCCGCAACCCATCAGCAGTAGTGAAGCGCAGAACGCCGCTACCGATCCGCAGGTGCCAGGCAGTCGTTTCCAGAACATAACTCGGTCCACTCCTTACAGGAAAAAGGCCAACGCCACCACCGTCACGGGTCCGGTCCCAGAGAACAGGGGATCGGTGCGCACCCAGAGACACCCGAGCGCTCGGGCGCCGTCCGGAATCACGCAACCGGCCGGGCTCGCATCTGAAGACACTGACCGGTGTAGATGCTGGCGGCTACAACGAGTTTGCCGTGTCCCGGAGACTTTTTCAATCGGATAATCATAGCGTGCACAACTTGTCACCCATTTCCGACCTCGATCCAATTACGGAAGTGCCGGACAGGCCCATTTGTGAAGGGTTTACGGCGCCCTCGCCGGAAAACAAGCCTTGGAGTGCCGCTCCCGGCGGCGGCCATCGCGTTCGGCTCCAGAGCTGGGCCGCGACATGCTGCGCGACGGCCCCCCTGCTTTTCCTGGCCCTGATGACCGCCGGTGCGGCTGCGCAGCACACAACCGGCACCCCGAATCGCGGGCTTCCAGAGATAGCTCCCGGCTCCGGCCCGGTTCAGGCCATCGCCCTGGGCGCCGCACCTGCGCCAGGCAAGGCGCAGGCGGCCTCTTCGTCGGAGGTGAACGTGACTGCGGACGGCTGGCAGGCGACGGGCATTCAATTGGCGGCCGGAGACCAGGTCGTGTTCGAGGCCAAGGGAACCATGACATTGAGCGATGCGCGGACCGTCACGGCGGCCGGCAGTCCGCGGGGCTGGCGCGATCTGCTGCGCATGTACCCGCTCAGCAGCGCGGGGGCCGGTGCGTTGATTGGCAGAATCGGCAAAAACGCTGCCGCGCTGCCCTTTGCCATCGGCAACTCCGACACGCTGACCGCGCCCGTGGGTGGCGAACTGTACTTGCGCGCCAATATCAGTCCCGATCTGACGGCGCAGGGAAGCTATCACGTAAAGGTGCGGGTCGAACCCGTCAAAAAAGGGGAGACCGGCCCGTCGTCGGCCATGTCGCAGGATTTCGCGCGAAAGCTTTCGCCCGCTCTGTTCGCCAACATTCCGCGCCGCGTCCATGACCAGCAGGGAAATCCGGGCGACATGGTCAACTTCGCCCTGGTTGGGACGGAGCAGCAGGTGAAGACTGCCCTGGCCAACGCTGGCTGGATCCCGACGGACCCCAATACAGAAGATGCGCTGATTCACGGGTTGCTGCAGACGTTGGAGCATCAGTCCTACCACGCAGTCCCGATGAGCACGCTCTATCTATTCGGACGGCCGCAGGATATGGCCTACGCCCGGGGGCGGGATATTCAAGTCGCAGCCAGCCGGAACCATCTGCGGCTTTGGAAGTCCCCGGAGACGGTGGACGGCAAGCCGTTATGGGTCGGGTCCGCCACCCACGACCACGGCTTTGAGACCGACCAGCGCAACGGGGGCATTACGCATCACATCGACCCGAACATTGATCAGGAGCGCGACTTCATCGTGCAAAGCCTCGCCGACTCGGGAGGAGCCCGGGCAGCCGCCTATGTGCTGCCGTCCAACCCCGTAACCAGCGCGCGAACCGCAACCGGCGGAAGTTTTACGACCGATGGCCGGATCGCCGTGATTCTGCTGCAATAGCGATTTGTCGCCGCGATACGAGGAACCCCCCGGAACCTCAGCGCGCGTTGGCGCTTGGCGTAACGGAGGCCGGGTCTTCCACGTAGCGCAGGGCCTGACCCAGGGTCAGCAGCACAGGGGCGGCCTCGCCATCCCGAATATCTTTGCCCGCCTGCGCGGGGTCATCCGTATCCTCCCACAGGCCAATTGCAATCTGCGTCTGCGGACTATTCCTCCGCAGACTGCGGTACACATTGCGCGCGGAGGCAATGGCATACGGAGGCAAGGCAGAAAGATAGACAAGCGGCGGCTTCAGGGCGGCGACCTTTGCCGGCAGCAGGGGAAGCTCTCCAATTGGCAGATAGAGCGAGTGGTGCCCGGCCTGCTCCAGCACGCTCGTCAGCATTTTGGCCACCAGTTCATCGGCAAAGTCGCGCACCGGCACGCACAGAATCGCGTCTCCCTGCGAAGGCTCTCCGGCGCTCTCGTCCAGACTGGCCGGAGGTTGCGCGGGCGCTTCTTCGGCGGCGTCATCATGAGCCGCGCGATCTTCCGTCATTGAAAATTCATCGATCAGCTCGGCCGTCGTCTGATGAATGAACCGGAGCGTCGGCTCTTCCAGCGCATCGCGATGGCGGTCGCGTTCGGCCAGTGCCAGCGCTGGAATCATTACGTCGTCGAACAGATCAAGCAACGAATGGGCCTGGCGATAGGAGGCGAGAATCCGGCGCGCCTCATGTTCGTCTTCGGCAAGCAGGCGTTGGTAGAAGTGCGTGGACGGCCGCATGGCAGGCCGGTCGCCCAGCAGAATTTCCAAAAATTCGAGACCGGTGACGTGAGAGCCGACGACGCCCAGGCAAACGGTGAGCGGCACCGAGAGGATGAGCCCGATGGGGCCCCACAGCAGCGTCCAGAAAACAGCCGCCACCAGGATCGCCAGCGAGGACAGCCCGGTGTGCCGGCCGTAGACGCGCGGCTCAATAAAATTGGCAGTCACCACCTCCAGCACAAAAAAGACTGCCATGACGGCCAGCGTGTGCGACCAGCCCTCGAACACCGCCATGGAAAATAGGGTAGGCAGCAAAGCCGCCACGGGCGCACCAGCATAGGGGATAAACCGCAGCGAACCGGCAAGCGCACCCCAGAAGACTGCGTGTGGCAGCCCGATCCAGTGCATGGCCAGAAAAATGAGGGTGCCGTAGGTTGTGTTGACCAGCGCCTGCAACGCAAAGTAGCGGCTGACGCGCGATCCGGCATCGTCCATCGCCTGGGTCACGGTGCTGATACTGTCGCGACCGGTCAGGAGTATCACCCGATTGCGAAGGTCCTCCCGCTGCAGCAGGATGAAAAAAGTAAATACGAAAATGAGCAGCGCGAATCCCAGCGGGCTCAGGGCGGTATGAACGGTGCTGATGCTGGGGCCGGTGTCGCGGACCTCTTTGACGGCAAGCGGCCGCTCCGGGGAGGAGCCCCGCGGCAGTGACCTGCGCCGTCTTGATGACGTTTCCGAGATGCCCAGTTCACCGCTGAGCCGGTTGATCTCTTTCTCAGCGCGCGTCAGGCCATTGTTGGGCATGTGATGCAGCAGGGTGATCTTGTGCTCGATGTTGGTTCGGTAATCGGGAAGGTGGTTGGTCAGCGAGATGAGCTGCCCGATAAAGATCCAGCCCACATACGAGACAGCCGATCCGAACCCCGCCAGCACAACGAGGATCGCGAGCACGCGGGGGACATGGATACGTTCCAGCGGGCGCACTACTGGCGCCAGGAGAAACGAAATCAGCACAGCCAGCGCGAGGGGAAGTAATACGACCTTTGCCAAGTACAGCGCGGCAATCACCGCCACCGCGGTCGCCAAACCGAGCAGGCGGGAGATATCGCGGGATGCGGACGTACGCGCCATCGTTTACCCTAGCGGGCACAGATGCGGCCGCGACA
>JAKAUB010000037.1 GCA_021827845.1 Acidobacteriota bacterium
GGTGAAAAAGTAGCTCTGCGGCTCCTGCTGCAGCCCCTCGTGCGCGGCAAACGCGTCCGCGCCCTTGCCCACCAGCAGCACGTAGGGAGACTTCTGCATCACCGCCTTCGCTGCGGAAATGGGATTCTTCGTGTGCTCCACGTCCGCCACCGCGCCCGCCTTCATGGTTGCGCCATCCATCATGGCCGCGTCCATCTGGTTGGTGCCATCCGCCGCAAACACCGCGCCTTTGCCCGCGTTAAACAGCGGATTGTCCTCGAGCGTTTTGATGGCGGCCTCAATTGCATCTACCGCTGAGCCACCGCGGTCCAGAACCGCGCCGCCCGTCTCAATCGCATGCCGCAGCCCGGCGCGATACGCCGCCTCGGCCTGCGGCGTCATCGAGGAGCGCTCAATCACGCCCGCGCCGCCGTGCAGCACAATCGCCCAGCGGTGGGCGCCGGGTTTCGCCGCCGCAGCCGGTCTGCTTGCCTGCCCGCGCGCAGGCAGCGCCATCGCCGCAATGGCGGCACCTGCCGTCAGCCAGCCTGCCGCACGCCACCAGCGTGGTCCGTTTGTCATTGCGCCCCTTTTCCGGCAGCAGCCGCCTTCGCATCGTTGCGAAACACTACGCCATTCTTCATCACAAAATTTACCTTCGTCACCACGGAGATATCCGTCAGCGGATCGCCGGGCACAGCGATTACATCGGCATAATATCCCGGCTTCAACTGGCCAATCTCGTTCTGCCAGGCCAGCAGCCGCGCGCCATGCAGCAGATCGGCGCGCAGCACATCAGCCTCCGGCATGCCGTTCTGGTGCATCAGCACCAGCTCCTGCGCCTGCGTACCATGGGGAAACGGCCCTACGTCGGAGCCCACCGCCATCGGCACGCCGGCCGCCAGCTGTTTGTGAAACTGCGCAACATGATAGGCGTACATCGCCCGGAATTCGGCGGCCTGCGGCGCGGGTGCGTGTTCGGCAAAGTACTCGCCGGCATAAAAAGTCGGCACCGCGTAGATCTGTTTTTCGCGCATCAGGCGCATCGTCTCCGGGCTTAGCTGGTAGGCGTGGTCAATCGATGCCACGCCCGCCTGCGCCGCATACAGCGTGCCCGGTTCGCCCATGGCATGCACGCCCACGCGGGTGCCCATGCGTGCAGCCTCTGCCACGGCGGCGGCCAGTTGCGCCTCCGTGTACTGGTACGGCGTCACCAGCACGCCGTTCACCATGCGGTCCTCGCCGGTCTGGTAAATCTTGATAAAGTCGGCGCCATCCTTCAACTGCTGGCGGATGGTTGCAATCAGCTCATCCCGGTCATTCGCATAGTCTGCGTTGGAGGAGATATGCTCCGCCGGATTGAAGTGGATGGCGTCTTCATGGCCGCCCAAAATGCTGATGGCGTTGGCGCTGACGCGCAGCCGCGGCCCCGGAATCAGCCCTTCATCGATGGCATTGCGCACTGCAACGCTGGCCGCGCCTACGCCCTCGGTGCCCATGTCGCGCTCAGCGGTAAAGCCGCCCATCAGGTCGTCACGCGCCGCCAGCGTCGCCAGAATCGTCCGTTCCGCTGCTGACTCCACCACGGTCTGCAGGTCTTCCGCGCCCGGATGCAAAAACAGATGCACGTGCGCGTCGATCAGGCCGGGCATCAGCGTCTCGCTGCCCAGATCAATCACGCGCGCGCCTGCAGGATGGCTGACGGAACTTCCCGCCGCAACAATGCGATTGCTGCGCACCAGCACTTCACCCGGCGACACCAGCACACCGCGCTCCACATCCAGCAGATGCGCCGCATGCAATACGATGACGCTGCTTGCCGGTGGCGCAGCGGGTATCAGGTCCGATTCCGCGCCCGGCGCCTGCGCCTGCAGCACGCCTGCAGAAAAGCCAATACCAAGAATGAGGAGAGGGAGAAAGCGTAAAGATCGCAGCATGCCCAGCATGCTATCACCCGCGATCATGCGGCGGGTATGCGCAGCACGCGGCCATGCGACGCGCTGGGGAACGCTACGCTGCCTTCACGCGCGGCTTAATCTTTTTCAGATCGGCAGCTTGACTTGCCCGCCGCACATCGTAGTCGTTTTGCAGATTCAGCCAGAATTGCGGCGGCAGCCCAAAATAGATTCCCAATCGTAACGCAGTGTCTGCAGAGATCGCCCGCTTACCGCGGACAATATCGTTCACGCGGGGCGCCGGGACACACAGCTCTTTCGCCAGCCGATAGGCCGTCAGGCCGAGTGGTTCCATGAACTCGGTCTCAAGAATCTCTCCCGGATGAATCGCGAAAGGTCTGGACATGGCAGGCTTCTCCTAGTGGTAATCGACAATTTCAACGTTGAACGCGTTCCCATTGCTCCACACGAAGCAAATTCGATACCTCTGATTAATCCGGATGCTGTGCTGCCCTCTGCGATCCCCGGATAGGCCTTCCAGACGATTACCGGGCGGAATCGCGAGATTTTCAAGCTGGACGGCTGCATTCAGTATCGCGAGTTTTTTGAAAGCTGTCCGCTGCAGATCCGCTGGCAGCCTCCTGCTTCTTCCTGTCTGCCAGAGCCTTGCAGCCTCGGCATCCTTGAAAGTGGCAATCACTCAGAGATAATATCATGTCGCGTTATTAACGCTATCCGTTATTACTTCAGTGAGTGGGGGCCGCGCTGAACGAGCCACGCCGAAGCGGATAGAGCACTGGATTTGAAACCTCGGGATCGGAAAGAAACGATAGACCCATGCGCTGCCTCAAGCGTGCCATCAGGGGCTCCATGCTGGCAGCACTCCGACTTTGCATCCGGCGGGCTTACACGATCTGCTCGCCGGGGCACGCCTCTGGCTAGCAGCCTATGGCACCGAGTAGACGCGCGGCGGACCTGTCTTTGCCGGTTTCGAAGGGCTGTCGATAATCACTCCCGTATTGTCCGGGCCCTCGTTGCACAGTGCGCCCACGTCGGCCTTCATCGGGGCAAAGTCATACAGGCTGCCCGCTTTGGGACCAGAGGTGATCTTGCACACCGAGCTGAGCCGCACGCGGGAGTGCGAGGCGGCACTCTGGCCCTGATCGCTGGCTTTTGAGCCGTCATTCTCTGCCTGAGAATTGCCGCTGGCGCCCGCGGCGTTTGCAGCGCTGGCTGCCGCCGGAGCGGCCGCGGCAGAGGGGGCACTGCCGGACGGCGCTGGCTGCTGACTTGACGCTGCCGCAGGTTGTGCCGTCGCGGGATGCGCCGCCGGTGGCGAAGCCGGGACGGAAGACGCGGCCACGATGACGCCACTGCTGCCCGCTCCATCGCTGCACGCAGTGTTCAGGGGAGCATGCACCGGCGCGTAATCCTGCTCCGCACCCGTTCTGGGTCCGGCGTTGAACCTGCAGATCGTGCCCTCCCGCTGCACGGCGACGATGACGCCATTGCTGCCTGCTCCATCGTCACAGGTTGTATTCAGGGGCGCGTGCATGGGCGCGTAATCGTGTTCTGTTCCCGCCTTGGGTCCCGCGGTAAATTTGCAGACAGAACCCATCTGCGGAGCCTGCACGATCACGCCGCTGCTGCCCGCGCCATCTTCACAGGCCGTGTTCAGGGGTGCGTGCATCGGCGCATAGTCCTGCTCTGTGCCCGCTTTGGGCCCCGCGTTGAACTTGCAGACCGTGCCGGTCTGCACAGCGGCAATAATCACCCCGCTGCTGCCCGCGCCATCGTCGCACGCCGTGTTCAACGGGGCGTGCATGGGCGCATAGTCATGCTGCGTGCCGGCCTTGGGCCCGGTGGTAAATTTGCAGACCGAGCCGGTCTGCGCCTCCGTGCCTTTCGGCGTGCCGTCTGTGGAAGCAGGCGCAGGCGCCGACGCCACAATGGTTCCGCTGCTGCCCGCGCCATCGGAACAGGGCATGTTCAGCGGTGCCTGCATGGGCGCATAGTCGTGGCTGGTGCCCGCTTTGGGGCCTGCCGTAAAGGCGCAGATGGTGCCCATCTGGGTTTTCACGGTGGGGTCCACAACCGGTGGCGCCACCGACGCCACAATCGTTCCCTTGCTGCCGGCTCCGTCGGAACAGGAGGAATTGAGCGGCGCCTCCATGGGCGCAAAGTCATGCGTTGTGCCGCTTCTGGGGCCAGAAGTAAATCGGCACACACTGCCCATATTGGGCTCGTTGGGTGTGCCTGGCGGTCGCCGGGTACTGGCTCTCGCGGTGGCAGTCAATCCGAAGGCGGCGAACGGAAGAATCAGGAAAAGGGAAAGTCCAGCTGAGGCCTGGACAAGCCATGAGCGGCCCATACGGCACTCCTTCCATGGCGTGCTATATCTGCTGAGACTTATCCTGCTGGGTAAAGTTGCCTTCTGTGGAAAAAGATTTTTGCGCCTGTCAAAAACGGCCGGCCGCGACGCAGCCGACCGTTTCCTTCGCCACCGGACTCCCGCTCACTGCACCGGCGCAGCCACCCGGTCTTTCACCGTGATCGCCAGCCGGCTGTTCAGTGGATCGGCGTCCAGCAAGACCGTATCGCCGTGCAGAACGTCGCCGTCCAGAATCTTGATGGCCAACGGATCCTGAATCAGCCGCTGAATCGCGCGCTTGAGCGGACGCGCGCCGTAGACGCGGTCGTACCCGGCCAGGAAGAGCTGATGCTGCGCTGCCTCGGTCAGCTCCAGCGTGATGTGGCGCTCCGTCAGCATGCGGTTCAGATCGGCAATCCGCAGCTTCAGAATGCTGCTTAACTGCTCCTCGCCCAGCGGCCGGAAGATCACCGTGTCATCGACGCGGTTCAGAAACTCCGGACGGAAGTGCTGCCGGAGCACCTGCATCACCTGCTCGCTGGCTTCGGCAAAACTCGCCTCATCCTGCAACGCCTCCGCCGTTAAAAACTGCGCGCCCAGGTTGGAAGTCATAATGAGCACCGTGTTCTTGAAGTCCACCGTGCGGCCGCGGGAGTCGGTGAGACGCCCGTCATCCAGCACCTGTAGCAGCACGTTGAACACGTCTGGATGCGCCTTCTCGATCTCGTCAAACAGCACCACGGAGTAGGGCCGCCGGCGCACAGCTTCGGTAAGCTGGCCGCCTTCGTCGTATCCGACGTAGCCCGGAGGCGCGCCGATCAGCCGCGCCACGGCGTGCTTCTCCATGTACTCCGACATATCGATGCGCGTCATGGCCTGCTCATCGTCAAACAGAAACTCCGCCAGCGCCCGCGCGGTTTCCGTCTTGCCCACGCCCGTCGGCCCAAGAAAGATAAAGGAACCAATCGGCTTCTTCGGGTCGCTGAGCCCGGCCCGTGAGCGGCGGATGGCATTGGCCACCACGCGCAGCGCCTCATCCTGCCCAACCACCCGCTCGCGCAGCCGGTCTTCCATCTGCACCAGCTTCTGCACCTCACCCTCGAGCATTTTGGAGATGGGGATGCCCGTCCACTTACTCACAATCTTCGCGACGTCCTCCTCGTCCACCTCCTCCTTCAGCATGCGGCCACCAATGGCGCCATCCTGGGCCGCATTCAGCGCCTTCAGCTCCGACTCCAGCTTGGGCAACTCACCGTATTGAATCTGCGCCACGCGCTCAAAGTTTCCGCGCCGGGTCTGCTCCTCGGCATCCGTGCGCAAAGCGTCAATCTGCTTTTTCAGCTCGGCCAAACGAGTGATGTCGCCGCGCTCCTTCTGCCAGTTGGCCCGCAGGGCAGCGACCTTTTCGTACAACTCCGACAGCTCGCGGGTCACCGCCTCCAGCCGCTCTTTGGAGTTGGCGTCTTTCTCCCGCTTCAGCGCGGTGCGCTCAATTTCCAGCGACGTGGCGCGCCGCTCCAGCTCGTCAATCTCCACCGGCACCGAGCCGATCTGGATAGCGAGCGAGGCCGCCGCTTCATCCACCAGGTCAATCGCCTTGTCCGGCAGAAAGCGGTCCGAAATGTAGCGGTGCGACAGCGTGGCCGCCGCGACAATGGCGGAGTCCTTGATGCGAACATTATGGTGCGCTTCGTAGCGCTCCTTCAGGCCGCGCAGAATCGCAATCGTGTCCTCAACGTTCGGCTCGCCCACAAAGACGATCTGAAAGCGCCGCTCGAGCGCCGCATCCTTCTCGATGTATTTGCGGTACTCGTTCAGCGTGGTGGCGCCGATGGCCCGCAGCTCACCGCGCGCCAGCGGCGGCTTCAGCATGTTGGAGGCGTCGATGGCGCCCTCCGCCGCGCCCGCGCCCACCAGCGTATGCAGCTCGTCGATGAACAGAATGATGGTTCCGGCGGCGTCTTCAATCTCTTTGAGCACGGCCTTCAGGCGGTCTTCAAATTCGCCGCGGTACTTGGCCCCGGCCAGCATTGCGCCAAGATCGAGCGACACGACGCGCTTGTCGCGCAGCACCTCCGGCACGTCACCGGAGACGATGCGGCGCGCCAGGCCTTCGACGATGGCCGTCTTGCCCACG
>JAKAUB010000122.1 GCA_021827845.1 Acidobacteriota bacterium
AAAAAATGCACGCGGCGGATCGCATGGCACACGACAAGCTGAAGGAAGGCATCGAGGGCTTTTCCGAAGCGCTGGAAAAGCTGGAAAAGGCGCTGGCGAAACGCCTGGCCGAGTTGGAAGCGGGCAAGCAGGAAACCGTCGGCGCAGCGCGGTAGGCTGCAGGCGGAGAAGCCAAAGCAGATCCCCTGGCGGGGATGACAAAAAGAAAAGTAAGGGCAAAAGAAGGCTGCGAGGGTGATCCCCTTTCAGCCTTCTTTTATTTTGTGCTGGAGCTCGGCAGGATCTCCTGGGCGGCTGCGCTGAGCCGCTGCCAGATTTGATCCATCCACGCGCGATGCTCCGGCTTCATCAGGACGGAACGCAGGCATGTGACGGTGTCGGCTTCCGGCGCCTCCGGCCAGACGCCCGGAAACATGGCCACCGGGAGCTGCACCAGCGCCAGATGCAGGTCACGCCGTGCCGCCGCGTCAAAGATCTTGCGCGCGCGTTCTGAGCTCTCAGCGACGGAAGCGCCGCGCACTGCCCAGACGACGATGTCGAGCTCCGGAGGGATCGGCGCGACGAAGGCATCTGCCGCGGACAGGCGCTGATGCAGATCGAGGGCTGCGGCACGGCAGTCTTCCAGCATGGCAGCAAATTCCCCGCCCCGCATTAGCGGCAGCAGCCGCTGCGTGGCCCACAGCGCAACCGCTGAAGCGCCAGCCCGCGAGCACTCCAGGCTGATCTCGCCCAAATGCAAATCCTGCGAAGTGAAATACGTGTACGGCGAGTCGTGCTTATAAAAGCGGCCCACGGACGGATCGCGAAACAGAATGCAGCCGCAGCCATAAGGCTGCAGCCCGTGTTTATGCGGGTCGATGACGACGGAATCCGCATCGCCGACCACATCGAAAGCGGCGCGCGCATCCCCACCCAGTGTGGCAGTCAGGCCAAAGTAGCCGCCGTAGGCTGCATCGACGTGCAGGCGGAATCCGTAGCGTTCGCGCAACGCTAAAATCTCCGGCAGCGGATCGATGGCGCCGAGCGCCGTGGTGCCCAGCGTTGCGACCACGGTGCTGACATCGCCGCGCTGCAGCCGCTGCTCAAGGTGTGGCATGGAAAGCCGCCCGTGCGTGTCGGCGGGGACCGGCTCAAACGGCAGCCGCAGCACGGCGCTGATGCGGGCGTGGGTGTAGTGGGCCTGCTCCGAGGCAAGGATAGTTTTGTGCGGTTCAAGCTGACCGGCAACCCAAAGCGCCTCAAGATTCGCGAAGGTGCCGCCGCTGGTCAGATGGCCCAGGTGTTTCGTCCAGCCGAACATGTGGGCGATCTCCGCGACCGCTTCGATCTCCATCCGCGAGCTGGCGCGGCCGCCATCGCGGGCATGGTTGTTGGGGTTGATCCAGGTGGCCAGAGTGTAGGCCGCGCGCGCCACCGGGTGGGGCGTCTTCAGCATCTGCCCGGCGTACAGCGGATGAAAGTAGGGGAAATTATCCTGCAGACGCAGCGCTGCCTCGGCCAGCACGGCACGGCTGCGTTCCGCGTGGCCTGCGGCTGGGCGCCAGGCGGGCAGGCCGGCGAAACCCTCCGCCAGCCGCTCGACAGCCTCTTCCAGCCAGGCCATGGAATCCGTCTCAAAGGTCATGAAGCTCCTGAAATTCGGTCGAATTGCGCAAAGCTATGCATTTTTTGCTTGATACTGGGTAAATTCTGCTAAACTGTGTCTGCGTTCGAATAGAACCGAGCAGTTGTAGATTTTGCTCATACCGTGCAAGTTTCTGCTTGAGGTCGCTCCGATTCCCTTCAACGTAATTCATCACTATAGGAAATAAGCTCCAATGGAACAAGGAACAGTAAAGTGGTTCAATGACGCGAAGGGCTTCGGCTTCATCTCGCGCCAGAATGGTGAGGATGTCTTCGTGCACTACTCTGCAATCAACAGCAATGGATTCAAGAGCTTGCAGGAAGGCCAGGCAGTACAGTTCAACGTTGTGAAGGGACCGAAGGGCTGGCAGGCGGCGGACGTTCAGCCTCTCTAGGCTTTAGGCACAACCGAAGATTGCGAAAGGGGCACGGGAGAGATCCCGTGCCCTTTTCGTTTCTCATGAAGGAACGAGTCCCTCCAGACCGCCCATTTCTCCGGGCGGGTCGCGTTCCTCTTCGGATACCATCTTTGTGATTCCACGATGCCTCTCTGGAGATCCCTGCGTATGGGCCGGAAGTTCCTCCGCATTGGTATTCCGCTGGTCGTCTGCCTGGCTCTGAGTGGCGCGTCTGCCGCAGCGGCGCACTCGAGCTTTCCCGCAGCGCCCGTCTCAGGCGGCGCGCAGCAGATCACGCTCGGCAATGGCGTTCTCGCCCTGATGGGACCGTGGAAGTTCCGCCTCGGGGACAATATGGCCTGGGCGCAGCCGGGCTATAACGATTCGGGCTGGCAGGATTACACACTCCTGCATCAGGGCTGGCCCAATTCCATCTTCTCGTTGCACAGCGATCTGGATCCCGGCTGGGCCGGGCACGGACATCGCGGCGCCGCAGGCTATGGCTGGTATCGCATTCACGTCAGGCTCGGCGCCGTGCCCGGGTCGCTGCGTGTCCTGGTACCCTACATCGACGACGCGAGCACCGTGTATTGGGATGGCCAAAAGCTCGGCGGTTATGGCGACCCCTCGAAAAGACTCGCGTACTGCAACCAGCGCACCCAGTCGTTTTCCATTCCGGTCGCGCTCGCGCAGTCCGGGGAGCATCTTCTGGCGATCCGAACCTGGGCCGAACCCTTTTATAGTGTGCGGAACAACAGTCGGGGCGGCGGCGTGCGTGGAGCGCCACTGCTGGCGACGCCTGCGTCGGCGCGCGAAATCCAGGCAGCTCAAAGCCTGCGTTTGCGTTTGAAGCTGGCAATCCAGGGAGCGCGGTATCTTCTGCCGTTTACGTTGATTGCTCTCGTCTCCCTCGTCCTGTTTGTGTATAACCGCAGTCGCAGGGAGTATCTCTGGGCTGGACTGACGCTGTTCAGCTTCATCATTGGCGACCTGGCAACGGCGATCGACCGCTTCTCTGGCACCCGATGGCTGAACTTCCGGGAGTTCGCGGTTGTGGACGCATTTTCCGGCGGACTGATTCTCTTCATCTTGCTGGCGCTGCAATGGCTGTTGGGGCTCCAGGAGCGCCGCGACATGCGGTACGCCAATATTGCTGCGGGCGCGACCGTTTGGGCTATGGGTGTCGGCACAGACATACAAGCGTTCGACCTGGTCAACGCCTCGGCGACGATGTCCAGGATTTTCTATCTGGCATTCCGTGTCTCTTTGGCCCTCTGCCTTCCCTGCTTCGTGTGGATGGTTTTGACCGGCGTTCGCAAACAGGGCCGGCGGGCCTGGCTCATGCTCACTCCGGGCTTTGTCGTTGTTGCGCTCTTGCTATGGAGTTTCCTGGGAGCCAACGTGGTGCCGTTCGCGGCTGCCTATGTAGGCAGCCTCATTCTTGAGGCCTGCGTTCCCGCCTCCGTACTCGCCATCCTCCTTGGTCGTTTCGTGCGCCAGTGGCGGGAGCATCAGCGGCTGGAAGCGGATTTCGAAAACGCGCGGCAGGTGCAGCAACTTTTGGTCCCATCCTCCAGCCCGAAAACGCCGGGCTTCACCGTCGAGAGCGTCTATCTTCCCGCCAGCGAAGTCGGTGGCGACTTCTTTCAGATTCTTCCCGGCGATAACGACTCGCTGCTGATTATCGTCGGCGATGTGAGCGGTAAAGGACTGAAGGCGGCCATGACGGTGAGCACGATCATCGGCGCGCTGCGCGGTTGTGATTTGCGTGGGCCGGCGGATGTCCTGGCGCATCTCAACCGCGTGCTGTGCGGGCATATCACTGGATTCGCGACCTGCTGCGCGGCTCTGATTGCCGCCGACGGCGCGATGACGCTCGCCAACGCCGGCCATATTCCGCCCTACCGCAACGGCGAAGCAATGGCCACCGAAGGCGGCCTGCCGCTGGGCATGGCTGCGGGAATCGAGTACGAAGAGGCTCGCGTGCAACTCGCCCCCGGCGACCGGCTCACGTTTGTCTCCGATGGCGTGCTGGAGGCCACGAGCAAGACCCGCGAACTGTTCGGCTTCGACCGCACGCAGGCCATCAGCACCCAACCCGCCGCCCAGATCGCCGAAACCGCAAGAGCCTTCGGACAGCAGGACGACATTACGGTGCTGTCGGTCACACGCACGTCAAAATCGATCTCTGTGACGGAAACAATGACAGCAGATTCCCTTCGGGAATGACAGCCAGAAGAACAACGATGACAGCAGATTCCCTTCGGGAATGACAGCCAGAAGAACAACAATGACAGCAGATCCCCTTCGAGAATGACAGCCAGAAGAACAACAATGACAGCAGATCCCCTTCGAGAATGACAGCCAGAAGAACAACAACGACAGCAGATTCCCTTCGGGAATGACATCAACAAACGCAAAGACAGGGACCAGGAAACCGGGAGTAGGACGCGGGAGTCACTTGTTGCTTTTTAGCTGTCATTCCCGAAGGGAATCTGCTGTTTCTCTGTTATCGGGTGCCCCATAACAAGCCCTCTTTGGGCCAGCGTGGGCGGGTGGATCCTGCGCCTGATACACTCTCGGTCGATGAGATTCCTTCGCAGTATCACCCTGCCAATCCTTGCGGCGCTGACTGCCTCGCCCGCCAGCCGCTGCCGGGCCCAGGCTGTTTCCAGCCCCGCACCCCAGCATCTGTTCTTTCGTGTGACGCTCGGCGCGCAGCAATCCAGGCCAGTCTCCGGTCGCCTGCTCGTCATGCTCAGCCCAGGGGCCCAGGTTCACGCGATCGAGGTGAATGAGTTTCGCCCCAGCGCGGTCTCAATCGCGGCCAAGGACGTGAGCTACTGGCAGCCGGGCCAGTCGATCGACATTGACACGGACAACATTGCCTATCCGGCCGGATTTTCGCAGTTAAAGCCGGGGGACTACGTGGTGCAAGCGATCCTCGACACGCAAGGACATTTCGGCTATTACGGGCGCCAGGACGGCGACATTGAGAGCACTCCAATCGCGCTTGCCCACTGGACGCCGGGCAGCGGGCCGGAGCCGCAACTGACGCTCTCAAAAACTGTGCAGATGCCGAAGCGTCCATGGATGCCGGCCAAACTGCCCGCCGACCAGCAGCAGGCGATTCAAAATTCCCTGCACGAGATGCATATTCAGAGTGACGCGCTGACGCGCTTCTGGGGCCGGCCGATGTTTGTCACCGGATGGGTGCTGACGCCGCCGGGATATGCCGGCCACCCGAAGGAGCATTACCCCACCGTCTACTGGACGCACGGGTTTGGCGCAACGCATCCGAGCTCCCGCCGCTTTGCCGCAGCGATCTACCAGCGCATGGCCCAGGGCGAAATGCCGCCGATGCTCTGGGTGCTGCTGGATGAAAGCTCACCGCGCGGCACGCATGAGTTTGCCGACTCTGTAAACAATGGCCCGTGGGGCACGGCGCTGACCACGGAGGCGATTCCGGCGCTGGAGCGGCAGTACCGAATGGACGCGGGCTCGCGAGGCCGATTCCTGAATGGCCACTCCTCCGGGGGATGGGCGACGCTATGGCTGCAGGTGACCTACCCGAAGATCTTTGGAGGCACCTGGTCCACATCGCCGGACCCGAGCGATTTCCACGACTTTACCGGCGTGAATCTGTACGCGCCACATGCAAATGTGTATACGCAGTCCGACGGCGCGCCCTATCCGCTGGTGCGCGACAAGGGCAAAGTGCTGGCGACGTTCCGCGACCTGACACAGCTTGAGGACGTGATCGCGCCCTATGGAGGGCAAATCTCCTCGTTTGACTGGGTGTTCTCGCCGCGCGGTCCGGGCGGGCGGCCGGAGCGGATGTTCAACCACGCAACCGGTGCGGTCAACCCCGAAGTGGTTGCCTACTGGCAGCAGCACTATGACATTGCCTATCGCGTGAAACAGCAGTGGCCGCAGATCGGCCCCGACCTGCGCGGGAAGGTGCATCTGTATGTGGGTACGGCCGATACGTTTTACCTGGACGGCGCGGCGCACAAGCTGGACGCGGTTTTCCAGTCACTGAATGCGCAGGAGCACTTTACGTTTGTGCCCGGCGCAACCCACTTCACCGTGTACCGGGTGGGCAAGGATCCGTTCGGGCTATTTAACCAGATTGCCGCACAGATGTATGCAATCGCGCGCCCGAAGTCGCACTGGAAACCGAAACCGTAGAAACGTGCGGGGGAAGACGTGAGCGCCACGCAATTTCAAAGGCAGTTGCAGGCGCTCACTCGCTTTCAGCAGGCGATGATGTCGATCTCGACGAGCGCGTCTTTCGGCAGACGCGCCACCTCAACCGTGGAAC
>JAKAUB010000199.1 GCA_021827845.1 Acidobacteriota bacterium
CTACCTTCGGCGCATCCGCCTTGATCGGGCCACCGGGCATTCCGTCCAGTGCCTGCGTGGCAATCTTGACGGACTCGCGCATCTCCTGCACTCGGAGCACATAGCGCGCCCACACGTCGCAGTCCGTGGAGACAGGCACCTGAAATTGAAACTTCTCGTAGCTGGAGTAGGGCATGTCACGACGCAGGTCCCAGTCCACGCCGCTGGCGCGCAGCGGCGGGCCGGTCACGCCAAACGCGATAGCATCCTCAGCGCTCAACAAGCCGACGCCCTTGGTGCGGTTGATAAAGATGCGGTTGCCCGTCAGCAGATTTTCGTACTCGTCGATCTTGGCTGGAAGGTCCTTAAGCAGCGCGCGAACGCGGGGCTCAAAGTCCAGCGGCGGCTCGAGCGCCAGACCTCCAATGCGGAAGTAGGAGGTCATCATGCGCTGGCCGGCAATGTCGTCGAAGATCCGTAGAATCTCTTCACGCTCGCGGAAGCAGTAGAGAAATACCGTCAGCGCGCCGATGTCCATGGCGTGCGTGCCCAGCCACACCAGGTGGGAGTTCAGCCGCGTCAGCTCCGACAGCAGGACGCGCATCCACTGCGCCCTTTCGGGAATCTCCAGCCCCAGCAGCTTTTCGACCGCCAGGCAGTAGCAGAGATTGTTGTGCATCGGGCTCAGATAGTCGATGCGGTCGGTCAGCGGAACCACCTGCTGGTAGAACTTGGCTTCGCAGGTCTTTTCAATGCCGGTGTGCAGAAAGCCGATGTCCGGCGCGACGCGAACGACCACCTCGCCGTCAATCTCCAGCACCAGCCGCAGCACGCCATGCGTCGAGGGGTGCTGCGGGCCCATGTTCAGGATCATGGTGCGGTCCTGGTCGGCGTCAACAACGGTCGGGGCAGTCAGCAGTTCCGACATCAGCGGTAGCCCTCCACAGGAAAGTCCTTGCGCAGCGGATGGCCGTTATAGTCTTCCGGCATCATGATGCGGCGCAGGTTCGGGTGGCCGCCAAATCGCACGCCGAACAGATCGAAGACCTCGCGCTCGTAAAAATTTGCCGCCGGCCACACACCCGTAATGCTGTCGACAGAAGGATCATTGTCATCGACCATCACACACAGCCGCAGGCGCCGGTGCAGGGAGTGCGACAGCAAGTGATACGTCACCTGAAAACGCAACGGCGAGGGATACCAGTCCACACAGGTCACATCCGCCAGGAAGTTGTAACCGGCCTGCTGCACGGCGCGGCACACGTCGATGATCGACTCGCGCGCTATGGTAAGCGTCAGTTCCTGCCGGTCAAACCGCGCCGCCAGCACCGCGCCTGGCATCTGCTGGGTGAGCGCCTGCAGGGCTGGATCGTTGGCATGTTCTGCGAGTACTTGCTGGGTCTCTTCGGCGCTGGCAGGTCCTGTCATGGCTACAGATCCGCCTTGTCGTTCGACCAGTCCAAAATGCCCTTCTTGACGATGTAAAAGTAGCCCACCAGAATGAACCCGATGTACACCACAATCTCCCAGAAGCCGAAGAATCGGGAACCGGTCAGCAGCGGCAGCTTGCGATAGATCACCGCCCAGGGGTACATAAAGACGGCTTCAACGTCGAACAGGATGAAGAGCATGGCGACCATGTAGAAGCGGACGGAAAATCGGCCGCGAGCATCGCCCTGCGGGTCCATGCCGCACTCATACGTGGAGAGCTTGATGCGGGTCGGACGATGACGCCCGATCAGCCAGGAGGCAAGCACGATAAAGCTGGCCAGCCCCACTGCGACCGCAATCTGCAACAGCAGCGGCAGATAATTCCAGAAGTAATTGGGAGTCTGCATGAGAAAGCCGAGGTCGCCGGCGGCCAGCATTCTTTCGCCCCCGCCTCTAGCTCGACTGTAAGGTTCCATTGCGGCACTGTCAAGGCAACGCCCCAGGTCCGCATCCTGTGGCCTGCTCGAACTTTGCGCGTATCAAAGCGATGTCCACCGCTGCATGTAACCCACAGGCACAGCGGAGGGTCAAACAAAGTTACGCGCACGGGTAACTGCCGAAGTTCCATTTTGGCAGTGCGTTTCAGAATGGAATCGCAGCAGGTGCTGCACTGCATTTCTGTAAACACATCTGGCCTGCCTGGGTGGACGATCAATGGAAGAGGTGCTCTATGGCGACGCACGGAACCTTCCCCCCACCGTCCTCGGATTCACTCCATCGACACGCGCCTGTGCCCGCGACTCGTCACGGCCGACCCCGGCTGCACCTGGTCGTTCCCCCGCAGATGCCGGCTGCGCCGATCGATCCGATCGAGCAGCGGCGCGGGCTGCGCCGTTGCATGACGCGGGAGCAGGGATGTGCGCTCGAAATGGTGAGCCACGCCGTCGATTACCTGAACGATAGCTACCTCTACGATGGACCGGACGACGAGATCCTCGACTTCGAGGCGCCTGCCTTTGAAGCCGCCCGCATCCTCGCCGTAGCGCAGCAACGCATGCTGGCGTCTATGCCCCTGGCGGAATCGTTTGGCTCACGCGTGCGGCGTGGTGTGCGACGGGTGCTTGGCCGCCTGACGCAATCGCATGTCGACGTGACTCCGGTTTAGCGTGTCCGTTACCTTGGTAGCAGCAAGGGAAACGCACCCGCATGAAACTTACGATTAACGGTCAGGACAGAAACTTTGCCCAGTTGGCGCCGGGGACCGCTCTAAGCGCACTCCTGGAGCATCTCCAGCTTCGCGCGGACCGCATCGCTGTCGAACAAAATGGCAGCATCATCGCTCGCGGCGCCTGGTCTGAAACATCCGTCAACGACGGCGATAAGCTGGAGATCGTGCAATTTGTCGGCGGCGGCTCGGGCCATCCTGCGCTCGCCTTCTGCATGGCGCAATAGAAATAGGCATTGACAGAGTGCAAAGCCTCCTTTACATTTCTCCATGTAAAGGAGGCTTTACCTATGGACAATGCATGCAAGGTATTCCGCCTGCGCGCGCTGATGACCCTCGGCATTTACGCCATCACTATGGTCATCTCGCTCCTCATCATTGAGAAGCTCCCCATCCATCAATGGAAGTTTGCCGTCGCTATAATTCCCGCAATCCCCGCGCTTTACTTCGTGCGTGTCTTCGGGCAATTTCTGGCCAACCGCGATGAACTGCAGCGGCAGATCATGCTGCACGCACTGGCCTTCGCGTTTACGGGGACGGCCATTCTGACGCTTACTTTTGGATTTCTGCAGAATGTCGGCCTGCCCACGCCAAACTGGGTCTGGGTGTGGCCGCTGATGGGTACGCTCTGGATGATTGGCGGCGCGCTTGCAACGCGGAAGTATCAGTGAAGAACCGCGTCAGGGAACTGCGCGAAGCGCGCGGGCTGTCGCAGAGTGAGTTCGGGGAAAAGATTGGCGTTTCGCGCCAGACGGTCTACGCCATTGAGACCGGCAAGTATGATCCCAGCCTGCCGCTGGCCTTTGCAATTGCGGGATTTTTCAACGATCGCATCGAAGACATCTTCCAGCCGAAGCGTTAATCGCTGTCGAGCCGATGACGACTCACCCGCGGCCTTTTTGCTGTCATCCCCGCAGGGATCTGCTTCTGCTTTTGCCCCAGAGCCGCCCGCTACTGCGCCAGCAGCAGCAGCCCGAACAGAAACAACCAGAGCACGCCCATCACATGCCAATACCAGGCAGCGCAGTCCACGGCGATCTGCCGCGCCTGCAGCCGTTTGGACCACACCAGCGCGCCAACGGCGACGCCCAGCGCACCCACGCCGCCGGCTAGGTGCAGCGCATGGGCGCCGGTGATCAGATAAAAGAAGTGGCTGGCCGGATTGGCCGCAAAGTACACACCCTCAGAGGCCAGCTGGCGCCATGCGACAATCTGTCCGGCGATAAACAGAACACCCAGGACCGCCGTCGCTATGAGCCACGGCAGAGCCCGGCGGGAGCTTGGCCGGCCCAGTCCCAGCCATTCTTCCATCACGTCCAGCTCGCGGAAGACACTGCGGCGGGCCATCTCTGCCGTCCATCCGCTCAGCACCAGCACGGCTGTGTTCAGCCAGAGGATCGGCGGGATCGCCAGCGGCTTCCAGTCCAGCAGATACAGGCTGTCCTGGGGAAGGTGGCTGGCATGCTGTTGGGCGAAAAACACCGCCGCCAGGATCACGAAGAAGATCAGATCGCCACCGAGCGCAAATCCAAGGCCCATGCGGTAGCGGGTCAGCAGCTCACGCGGCCCGCGGCGGCCATTGCGCCGCTCCCAGTTCTCATCGCCGCCGCCCCACCCGCCCGTCGGCCGGTGGTGAACGGGCGGTCGCCCGCCGCTGCCCGTCTCCCGGCGCTCAACATCAACGGGAATGCGATGAATGGTGGCAGGCATGGCGGCAAACCCCGAATACTTGCAGCTTACTCCTATTTGAACGCCAATGGGCAGCCCCCGGCCCGGCTTTCCGGCGCATGGAAATGCAGTGCGCGAGTGGGCCCCCTCGAAGCGCTTTGCTTCTGATTTTCGAAGGTCGCGATCCGTGAATTCGACGGGTGGCCCATTCAAGCCTGGTTTTGGCTTGAGTGGGGCGCATCTGAGAGATACGCTGTGTTGGAATGCCCAGTGGCCATCAGCATTCCGGGAGTTTGTGTATTTTGCGGGGCATCTGTTGGCGGTTCTGGAGACGGCGACGGGAACGTGGAGCGACATGATCTGGGCGAACGGGGAGAAGGTGGCGATTGCTGCGGGCAGCGCGGCGAGCGGGGTGCTGTATGAGCTGCTGGACCCGCTGGGCTCGACGGCGGTAGTGACCGGCAGCGGCGGGCAGGTGGAGGGGACGAACGTGCTGCTGCCGTATGGGCAACTGGAGCAGTCGGCGGCAAGCGTCGATCCGTATGTGTACACGGGCAAGGAGCGGGACGCGGAGAACGGAAGCGATCATGCGTGGTTCCGGAATTACGCCTCGGCCCAGATGCGGTGGCTGCGGCCGGACCCGTATGACGGCAGCTACGACATCACCAATCCGCAGAGCCTGAACCGCTATGCGTATGTCGAGAACAATCCGCTGGCGTTTACCGATCCGACGGGGTTGTACGTGGTGGCTGGCTGCAGCCAATGCTGGGGCGGCGGGGGCGGCGACGGGGAGTTTGGCCTTCTGCAGTTTGTATTTAATTCCAGCGGGGGCCTGCCTATTTACGGAGACGACATGCAAATCGTCGGATCTGGGCCGCCTTCGTTTGCCAATTTCGGTCTGCTTGCAATGATCGGGCAGATTCAGTCTCCAACATCGGCCCCAAATAACGGGAGAAACTGCACCGTCGGTCCGGCGAGCGCAGGCCAGTACGCAGCGGCAAGTGCGGAAGTAGCTGCTATGACGGCCGGGTTTTCTCTGGACTCGGGCCTGATAACTATACCTTTGGCCCAGATACAGCGACCTCGCAAGTGATGGGGCAGTCTGGCCCAGTCCAGTCAGTGCTCGACGAATACTACATGACCGGGCAAACCAGTGGCCTATACACATTTGGCGCTCCCGGTTATGTGTCCGCTGGCGGCAACCCTGTGGCTCAGTTCGTGGGGTCCTTCAGGTGGAGCATATCTGGAGGTATGCTCTCGCTGACGAATACGACGAGCTTCAGATCGCTGACCTACGACATGGGCCCTCAGTGGCAACGGTTCCCGGTCGTGACGCAGTATGGAACGTTCACATCGCCAATGGGTAATACCCATCAGACATACAACGTATCCCTGACATGCCACTGATTATGAAACTGCGAATTCGCCTAATCCTGCTGACGCTGGCGTGCTGCGCTCTTGCGGGGTGTCACGCCAAGCAGTCACCGGTTACACGTGAGGCTGTTGTAGGAAGCTACACCTACGTGTCGAAAGACCCGGCAAGCACGCCGACAGATCACAATCTTGACCACTTGGTCTTGCGGGCGGATGGGACATACGACCTCGTTGAAGGAGGAACGACGAAGGCCGTATCGGAAAGGAAGGGCACCTGGCAGATAGAGCCGGGGGCTCCCTCCGGTACTGTCGATGTCGTCCTCGATCACGCGGGATACCCGGTTGAGATCAAGGGGCAAGAGGTGCGGCTTTTGATCGACCTGGACACTGGGATATGGTGGGTCAAGACTAAGTGACAAACCGGGCCGCTCTTCGGGGCGGCCCTGCTGTCTGTGGCAACCCGACGTTCCGTGTCTGAGCCGTCATCCGAAGAGCAACGCTGCTACGCATCGGGTGGAGGGTGACACGTCATGAATGAAAGCGCATGTTGTCAAGGGGATTGTTTTTGCTGGCGGGTGGCCCATTCAAGCCTGATTTTGGCTTGAGTGGGGCGTATCTGAGAGGTACGCTGTGTGCGAATGCCCAGT
>JAKAUB010000210.1 GCA_021827845.1 Acidobacteriota bacterium
CGAAGTTTCGCCCGGGCTGACGCGGTCGAGCATCCAGAAGCGCACCTGCGCCTCGGCGGCCGGAATGCGCCGGATCTCCTGCGAGCTCACGGACGCTGCCGGTACGAGCACGCTCTCCGCAGTCGGCATCGCCTCTCCCGGCTGACCGGCCGGCAGCGAGAGGCTGGTGAGCACATCATCAACCGGGGTCTCCGGATGCTGCACCACAGCGGCCGCCAGCGCAGTGAAGTCGCGAAGCAACGCTGCGCCGGCTGCGGCGGAGACCGATTCGCCGTCAACCTCGCAGGATAAGCGCCAGCCATCCGCCCGTTCGACCAGAAAGAGCGTCAGGGGATGGAGCGCTCCCGAACTGACTGAAGGCATGGCCGTCAGGACAAGCTCGCCGGCAGTCTCCGGGCGAACAAAATCCCTCTGACAGATAAATACGGCCTGGAACAGCGGATTCGTCGCGGCGTTACCGCTCATCTCGGCATAGGCGGCCAGCATATCTTCATAGCGGAAGCGGCTATGGTCTAGCGCCTCTGCCGCCAGGCCGCGCGCTGCCGCCATGATGCTCGAAAAGCTCTGTCGCAGATCCACCCGCAGATCGAGCGGAAGATAATTAACAAACGGGCCGATGATCGGCTCCAGTTCAGCCTCATCGCGCCCGCTGAGCGGGGTGCCTACGGTGACACAGGAGCCCTGCTGGCGGCTGCGCAGCAGCGTGGCGAACAATGCCAGCGTCGCGTGAAAAAATGTCGACTGATGGCGGGTTGCCAGGTCTGCCAGCGCATCGGTCAGGGAACGGCTCAGTACAGAAGATTGGATCGAAGGCTGCTTCTCGGCCTCCGCGGACGCCCATGTGATCGGCAGCCGGGCAGTGGACCAATGGCTGAGCCGGCGCTTCCAGAACGTGCCGTCCCGCGCGTAAGACGCACTCTGGCGCTGTTCTTCCAGCCAGACGGAATAGTCGCTGTAGTCCAGGGATTGCGTTGCGGAACTGCCTGTCGCGTCCACGTAAGCGGCCAGTACGCCGCTCGCCAGCAATCCCACGGACCAGCCATCAAAGATCGCCAGGCTCGCGTTCCACAGCATGACGTGCGCAGTGGCGGAGAGCTGCAGCATACGGACGCGGAACAGCGGTCCCGTCGCCAGCGCAAAGGGCTGCCGCGCATGCTCGAGCGATTCACGCAAAACCGCGGCGTGCTGCTGCTCCTCATTGAGAGACGAAAGATCCCGCCACTCAACAGGCAGCCGGACCGACGAAGCGACCCGCGCGAAGGCTTTGCCGTCCCGCCGGTGCAGCGAGGTACGCAGCACCTCATGCCGGTCGGTCTGCGCCTGCAGCGCACGCTCCAGCCGATCCCGATCGAGCGGCCCCTCCAGGCGAAACCGCACCGCCACGTTCCAAGCGGGGTCCGCAGTGCCAGCATTGGCATCCTGAAGCACGCGCGCCTGCAACGGAGTGGCGGGTACGGCGAATGCCGTGCCGGTGTCCACTCGGCTCTCAATTGGACTCAAAAACTCCACCAAGGTTCCTGCATTCATTCCACGCCTGCAATTCTTCGATTCCCACTGCGTTCGTCTCTTGCCGAACAGTCTGGCGAAACGTTTGCAGAATCTGGGAAACTTATTACCACGTGACCCGGTAGTTCTCCCTCGAAATTCGGCCCAATTGCGGGCCAACTCCCGTCAACGCAGCCGGCTTATTCTGCGGATTGGCATCGAGCGCAGCCGACACCGCCTCTATGGTATGCAGTTGTAGCAATTGACGGGCCGTTACCGGCAGCCCGCGTCGATGGGCGCGGGAGGCAATCTGGAACATGCGCAGCGAATCTGCGCCGAGCTCCAGCAGGTTCTCATTGCGGCCCACCTCTTTCCGCCCCAGCACCTCACTGACGATGGCTGCCAGAGTGGTTTCGGTCGGCCCCATGGGGGGCTCGCAGGCAATCTTGACTTCCGCGCCTACCGTCCAAAGATCGGGCAGGGCTCGCCGGTCAATCTTCCCGTTGGGCGTCAGCGGAAACTGATCGAGCTGCCAAAGCATGGCTGGAATCATATAGCCGGGCAGCCGGTCGCGCAGGAATTGTTTCAGATCGGCTGCGAAAATCTCGCGCGAGGCGGTGTAATAGGCCGCCAGATACGGCTCGCCATCCGGGCCATTGCGGAGTACCACCACCGCGCCTGTAACCTGCGCGAACGCGCGTACGGCAGACTCCACCTCGCCCAGCTCCAGCCGGTAGCCACGCAGTTTTACCTGATGATCCAGCCGGCCAAGAAACAAAATGTTCCCATCGATCGACTGGCGTACCTCGTCTCCAGTCCGGTACATACGCTCTCCCGGCACAAACGGATCGGCCAGAAACCGCTCGGCCGTCAGCTCCGGACGATGGAAATACCCCCGCGCCACACCGGCGCCGGCGATGCACAGCTCACCCGGCGTTCCTGGCAGCACCGGCTGCAGGCGCTCATCGAGCACGTAAAATCGCGTATTCGCGATTGGAGGCCCAATCAGAACTGCCGGGTCGGCAGCCATGACCTCGGTCACCGATGACCAGACCGTCGTCTCGGTGGGGCCATACATGTTCCACATCCGGGCGCGCGGCTCGGCCGATTTTTCAAGCAGCTCTGCCGCCAGCGTCGCCGGCCACGCCTCCCCACCGCACAGCATCTTGAAGCCGGCCGGAGCCCGGAACCCCTGTTCGCCCAGCATGCGCCAGGTGACCGGGGTCGCCTGCAGCGTGGTAATCCGCGCCGCCTCAATCAGTTCCAGCAGTCGCATGCCGTCGGCCACGTCATCGCGATGGGCGATCACTACCGTGCCGCCGGTGACCAGCGGCAGCAGCAGCTCCAGGATGGCAATATCGAACGACAGCGTCGTAACGGCGAGCCAGCGGTCCGCCGGCCCAATTTCCAGCCGGCGACCCAGATCGGTCAGCAGGTTCACCAGCGCGCCGTGTGTCACCTCGACGCCCTTCGGCTTCCCGGTCGAACCAGAGGTGAAGATGACATAAGCCAGTGCTTCGGGCGCGATGCGCGGCAGGGTCCGAACTGGTTCCCGGTCCAGCGCATGCGCCGCGTCATCGAGCGCCAGCGGCCGGGCTCCGCTTCCGGGCAGCGCATCCAGATGCCGCGTCAGGGTGAGCATGATCGGCAGCCGGGTCTCTTCCACAATCTGCTCGATCCGCGCGACGGGAAAAATTGGATCGAGCGGTACGTAGGCAGCTCCAGACTTCAGTACGCCCAGAATGGCCACCAGCATTTCCAGCGAACGATCCATGTAAATGCCCACCAGAGAACCGGTGGTGATTCCGTGACGCAGCAGCCAGCTCGCCAGCCGGTCACTGCGGTCCGCCAGCTCACCGCGACTCATCTCCAGTCCGTAAAAGTCCACGGCAGGCTGCGAAGCGTCGCGGCTGAAGGCATCGGCCACCATCTCCGGGACGGCGGCAGCCGGCAGCGGCCAGACCGCCGTCGCATTCAGAGCATCCAGCCGCGCCTGTATCGGGGCTGGCACAAGCGGCAGTTGGGCCACACTGCGATCGGGATTGGCCACCATGGCCTCAAGCAGCGTGCGGTAGGCCGACAACCACAGGCGCACCGTCGATTCCCGATAGAGCGCAGTGCTGTAATCGCACTCCAGCCGCAGCCCATCGGGTGTGTCGACAATGTTCAGGAACACGTCAAAGTTCACGGCGCGCTTGCCGATCGCCGTAACCGCGGCCGAAAGACCAGAGAATGTCGCGTTCCGGCCCACCTGCTCCAGGTTGAACTGCACTTCACTCAAAGGCAGGCGCCCTGGAATCCGCGGCGGTGCTATCGCCTGCACAATGCGGCCATAGGTCGCGCGCTGGTGCTCATACGCGTCGAGCACCACCGGCTTCAACGCCTTGAGATACTCCTTCGCGCTCATCGTAGGATCAATCGGCGAGCGGACCGGCAGCAGATGCACGCAGTGGCCCACCAGCACCTGATCGGCAAGCTGCGACTGCGCTGCGGCGGGGATCATCGTAATGCCGTCAGGATTATTGGTGAGCCGCCAAAGCAGGATGTTCCATGCCCCGAGCAGCGTGGTGAAGAGCGTGCACCCGGCGCTGGCGCCGGCCTTGCGCAGCGCCTGCGTCAGTTCTTTGGGAAATGTTTCAAGCAGCGTGTCGCCCGCATAGCTGCGCTGTTCTGGCCGCGGATTGTCCGCCGGCAGGGTTTGGAGTTCCGGCAGCGGCGTCAACTGGCGCTTCCAGTATTCGAGATCTTCGGCCTCGGCGGCGCGGGTTTCGCGCGACTGCGTCTGCATCGCATAGGCAGAGAATGCAAGCGCCGGCGGCAGGTTCGACGGACCGCCGGTGATGTTCGCGGTATAAAGCTGGCCGAGCTCCTGGATCAGCACGTTCACCGACCAGCCATCGCAGACCAGATGGTGCGCCGTCACAATCAGAACATGCTGCTCCGGCGCGAGCTGCACCAGTCGCGCACGTACCAGCGCTCCCCGCAGATCGAACGGCTCCGCTCCCTCTTCGGCCAGGATGCGCTCCAGACCCGCGCGATCCGCCGACTCCTTCGTCAACGGAATCTGCCGCTTCACCCCGACGGTCATGCGGTCCCCCGTGCCGGTCAGCGAAAGGCGCAGCGCATCATGCCGCGCGATCAATGCATCCCACGCCCTTTCCAGAGCGCCCGCATCAAGCGGCCCTTCGAGCGTGATGCGGAAGGATTCATTGAACGCCTTGCTCGCCTCGGGGGATGCCTGCGCCGCCAGCATGATCTCAAGCTGAGGCTCGGTCAGCGGCAGTTCGTCAGCAGCCAGCGGCTCACCCGCAACCACGGGCATGGTTCCGGGCAGCAGACCGCAGGCCTGCAGCTCCGCGATGCTGCGCGTAAAGGCATCCACGACGCGATCAAGATCTTGCTCGGTGTGCGCCGTCGTCAGATACATCGGAAAGCCTTCCAGCAGGAAGACGCCCTTTTCGCGCATCAGGTAGAACAGCAGTCCGCTGAAGCGGTACTCCGGCGGAACGCGCAGGAACATGACACTGCCACAATTCTCGATGGTGATCTGCGAGCCGCTGGCTTCAGCAACAGCGCGCATTCGCGCTGCAAAACGGTCGGAGGTTTCGTTGAGCGTGCGGTACAACTCAGGCCCCGCCGCACGAATATGCTCGAGCGTAGCGCAGAGCGCTGCCATCGTCAGCGGATGCCGCACAAAGGTGCCCGCAAAGAACGTGACGCCTTTCTCTGGAACTGAGGCATCGCCAAAGTTCCACGGCCCACCGTCCAGCGCATCCATAAAGTCCGCGCAGCCTGCGAGAATGCCAATCGGCATGCCGCCGGCGACCACTTTGCCATAGGTCACCATGTCCGCATCGATGCCGTAGTAGCCCTGCGCGCCACGCGGATGAATGCGGAAGCCGTTTACCACCTCGTCGAAGATCAGCGCGGTGCCGGTGCGCCGCGTCAGCTCGCGCAGCTTCTCAAGAAATGCCTTCGGCTGCAGATTAGGATGGCGGCTCTGCACCGGCTCCACCAGCACAGCAGCCAACTGCGCGATGTTCGCTTCGAGATAGCGCAGCGACTCTTCCGTGCCGTAGTCCAGCACGACGATATTTTCAAGGCTGTTGCGCGGAATCCCCGGTGCGGACGGCTGCGCAGCGAACTCCCCCTTACGCCGCAGCGCCTTGCCGAGCACTTCATCAAACTGCCCGTGATAGTCGCCGGTAAAGTAGACGATCCGGTCGCGGCCAGTCACCGTGCGCGCCAGCCGCATGGCCGCCATCACGGCCTCGGAGCCGGTATTGCAGAAGGTCACCCGCTCACAGCCCGTCATCTCTGCCAGCATTCGGGCGGCCTTTCCCGCCAGAGGTGTCTGCGGGCCAATGGCAAATCCCTCCGCCATCTGCTGCGCCATCGCGCGGGTGACAAACTCCGGAGAGTGGCCAAACATGTTGGGGCCAAAGCCGTTCAGCAGGTCAATATATTCATTGCCGTCGATGTCCCACAGCTTCGACCCGTGGCTGCGCGAGGAGACGATGCTATAGACCATCTCCTTCCACTCCGGACGAAAGCCGCTGACCACGCGAGGGTCTGCCAGTTCGTGCCGATGTGAAGCGGTGTACTGCTTGGATTTGGCGGTCTTGCGGCACCAGCGCTCGGTAAGCGCGGCGATGAATGCCTTCTGCTCCGCCGTCATGGCCTCGT
>JAKAUB010000093.1 GCA_021827845.1 Acidobacteriota bacterium
GCGGCGCTGGTCAGCGGCGAATAGCTGCGAAAGGTTTTTCAAAAAGAGATTGGCGGCCCTGCCGGCCGCCTTTTTCTTTTTCCGGCGCAGGTAGAGTCAGCCCGGTGGTGCAATGCCGCCGGTGTGCTCGCCGGTTTTCAGATCCACGCGAAAGGGAACTTCGCGGTCGGTCATAAGATCCCATCCGAAACCATCCAGCTCCCATCCCTCCACGCGCGTGATGCGAATCCCTTCCCAGGAAAGTTTTTTTGACTCCCACGCCGGACCGCCTGCGCCCAGCGCCCAAAGCGTTTGAAAGCCGGCAAATAGAAGCAGGCCGGCTTTCGCCGCCGCGTGGATGGCGGTGACGGGGCGGTAGGGAACCTGCAGGAAATTTTCTGGCTTTTCCGTATCGACCAGATAGACATAGCCGCCGCAGGCCGCGCAGAGCTGCGCTGGATTGGGACAGGTCCAGAGGCCGTGGGGCAGGGATGGCTCCGCAAAACCACGTGCAAAGGTGAGCAGCGCCGGCGACGCGGAAGTGCCGGCGCGCAGCAGCACCTGCAGGGCGCCGCGCTCGATCTCCTCCACAACGCGCGGATAGACATAGTGGCGCGCCGGCGCAATCAGCGGCGGGGTACTGAGAATCTCCGCCTGCCAGTTGCGCGGAAAATATTCGTGCAGCAGTGAGCTGGCGGGCATCTCAACCGCGCGCGGCATCGAGCGCCTGCGTAAGGTCGGCCAGCAGATCGTCGATGTCTTCGCAGCCGGCGCTGAGCCGGATAAACCCTTCAGAGACCTTATCGCCGCCCCAGCGCGCGCGCCGCTCCGCCGACGAAACAATCCCACCAAAACTTGTTGCTTCCATCAGAAGATGCGAGGCTGTCAGAAATTTTTCCGCGGCGCGTCGGCTGGGCAGCGTAAAGCTGACGATCGGCCCGAACCACTGCATCTGCCGCTTTGCCAGCTCGTGCGCCGGGTGATTGGGCAGCGCGGGATGGATGGTGTGCGCAACGTCGGACCGCGCCGCGAGAAAACGGGCGATGGCTTCGGCATTGCGGGATTGTTTTTCCAGCCGCAGCGGCAGCGTGGTGAGGGAGCGCAGTGCGAGCCACGCCTCCATCGGCCCAACGATGGAGCCGGAAAGTGTGCGCCAGCGGTCGATCTTTGCGATGAGCTCAGGATCTTTCGCGGAGACGTGACCCAGCAGCAGATCGCTATGCCCGGTGAGGGATTTCGTGTCAGAGGCGGCGGAGATGTCGGCGCCCAGCGCGAGCGGCTGCTGGCCGAGCGGCGTGGGCGTGGTGTTATCCACGGCAACCAGCGTGCCCTGGCGGTGTGCCACTTCTGCAATCGCTGCAATGTCGCAGACGTCGAGCGAGGGATTGCTCGGTGTCTCCAGCCAGACGAGACGCGCGCCTTCGAGAACTGCAAGCTGCGCATTGTTCGCGGTGGGCGCCATGCGCACCTCAACGCCCAGGCTGGCGAAGTATTCGCGGCTGAGCGCACGCGTGGTGTGGTAGCTGTCCGAGGGCACGACGACGATATCGCCGGGCTTGAGAAGCGCGGCAAAGACTGCGGCCGTCGCCGCCATGCCGGAGGGAAAGATGCGCGTTTCGCCGCCTTCGAGGGCGCCGATGGCACGTTCGAGTTCATGCCAGGTGGGGTGGTGAAAGCGCGCGTAGCTATAGGGGGAATCTGCGATCTCTCCCGGCGTGCGAAACGCCGAAGCGAAAACTGGGCCGGGATGGATAGGCGCACCGGCGGCCGGTTTGGCCGGCGGCTCCGGCAGACCGCTGCGCACAAGGCGGGTTTCAGGTTTCATAAGCCAGAAAAGTTCAGGCTATCAGACGGAATGCAAAACGCCGCACCGCTGGACGATGGCGAACAGGAGGCTGAGAATGGCGAAAGGAGGAACACGCGAGTGATTAAGGACACGCTCTACACCGCCCATGTGACAACGCGCGGGGCGCGCGGCGGCCACGCACGCAGCGATGATGGCAATCTGGACGTATCGCTTTCTATTCCGCCGGGGATGGGGGGACAGGGTGGGTCGGGCACAAATCCCGAGCAGCTCTTTGCCGCCGGATATGCGGCCTGCTTTGGCGGTGCGCTGCAGTATGCTGCTGGCCAGAAAAAGATAAGTCCCGGCGAGGTTATGGTGGAAGCAAAGGTTGGGATTGGCCCCAGCACGGACAAGGAAGGCTTTGAGATTTCCGTTGCGCTGGAAGTTACGCTGCCGAAGCTGACGCAGCAGGAGGCCGACGAACTGGTGGCGGCCGCGCATCGGATTTGTCCGTACTCCAATGCAACACGGGGCAACGTGGACGTGCAGTTGAAGGCGCACGGCGGGCGGTAGGCAGCTTGAACCTGGCGGAATAGAAGCGGATCCCCTGCGGGATGACAGCAAAGGCGATGTTCTTCTGGCTGTCATTCCCGAAGGGAATCTGCTTTTTTATTCTTCCGCAGAGACAAGATCGCCGTAGATGAATCCGTCCCGCTCCACCGAGTGCGTATAGCGAACGGGGATGGGATGCGCGAACATGGGCCCGGCGCAGGCGAAGGTATGAAACTCGCCGCGTTCGCCGCAGGGGTCAACCTCGGGCGGCAGGTCGCGCAGCAGCGCATCGTCAAAGACGCGGCCGCAGAAGGATGCAGGCAGGCGTCGCGGGTCCAGGCAGGTGATGTGCGCGGAGAGTCCGCCGGCGATCATGGCGCGCGCCAGTTGATCCGTCGGAATGCCCCAGACAGGGAACAGCGGCTCCAGCCCGGTGCCGGCGAGCCGCTCCAGGCGATACGCGCGGATGTCCTCAAGAAACAGATCGCCGAAAGCGACGGCGTCGAAGCGCTCGCAGACGGCGCGGGCGCAGACTTCCGCCATGCGCGACTCGTAGTCGGCGTTGGAGCAGGGCCAGGGCAGCGGCACCTTCCACACCGGCAGCCCGGCGGCTTCGGCCTGCGCATCGAGCAGCGATTCCCGATAGCCGTGGATGGCCACGCGCGAGAAATGCTCATTGATGGTCGTGAGCAGCGCAGCCACTTCCAGGCCGGGCGTCTGCCGCAGAACATGCAGCGCCCAGGCGCTGTCCTTGCCGCCACTCCAGCTCAACAGAACTTTTTTGTGGGCCGCCGATGCGCTGCTCACGCGGAAGCCTCTCTGTCCGGCAGCGCAGCCAGTGCGCGCTGAAAGGCTGCGGCGCGGGCATGCACGCTGGGGATGGCTGAGGGCAGTGGCAGCGTGCTGCCGGTTTCAATCAGCGGGATGAGCTTGTCGAACTCCGGCCCGGAGTGCGCGCCGGTAATGGCGATGCGGACGGGATGAAAGAGATCTTTGCCCTTGACGCCGGTGGCTGCTTTGACGTCATTGATGAGCGCCTTGAAGGCCTCTGGCGTGACCGGTGCGGGAAGCTGCGCCAGCCTCGCGGCAAACTCCGCGAGTACGCGCTGCGCGGACTCGTTGGCCAGGATGGCGGCGTTCTCAGGCTCCCGCACAGCGATGTCGGCGTCAAAGGTGAAAATCGCCGAGCACTTTTGTGGTAGCTGATCGAGCTGATCGACGGCGGGGACGTAGAGCTCCAGCAGCTTGTCGAACCATGCGCGTGTGGCGGCATCGGTCAGCTCACCGGGCATGCAGCCGCGCGCGGCGAAAAAGGGCAGTGCGAGCGCGGCGAGTCGATCCGGGGGCGATTGCTTCAGGTAATGCCGGTTCAGCCAGTGCAGTTTGTTGTTGTCAAAGATTGCGGGGGACGCGGTGACGCGCTCCAGCCGGAACTCCGCAGCCAGCTCGTCCATCGAAAATGTCTCGCGCGTGCCGCCCTCCGCGCCCCAGCCGAGCAGCGCGAGGTAGTTGCAGAGTGCCTCGGGCAGGATGCCCATCTCGCGAAAACTGGCGATGGAGGTGGCGCCGTGGCGCTTGGACAGGCGCGTTTTATCCGGGCCCAGGATGGTCGAGAGATGGGCAAACTCCGGCAGCGGCCAGCCGAAGGCGCGGTAGATGGCGACCTGCTTGGGTGTGTTGGAGAGGTGATCGTCGCCGCGGATGACGTGGGTGATCTGCATGAGCGCGTCATCGACGGTGACGACGTAGTTGTAGACCGGCATGCCAGAGGAGCGGACCAGGATGGGATCGGAGACGGCTTCGGCGGCAAACTCGACCTCGCCGCGCACAATGTCGTGGAAGCGGATGGGCTCAGCGCCGATCCTGAGGCGGATGGCGAAGGCCTCGCCCGCAGCGGCGCGCGCGGCGCTTTCGCTGGCGGGGATGGCGCGGCAGCGGCCGGAGTAGACCTGCGGCTGATGCGCGGCGATGGCCTGCTCGCGTTCCGCGTCGAGCTGCGCCTGGGTGCAGAAGCAGCGGTAGGCCGCGCCTTTTTCCAGCAGTTCGTCGGCGTGGCGATGATAGATGTCGAGGCGCTCCGACTGGCGATAGGGGCCAAATGGGCCGTCGCCAGCCGAACCGCGCGCCGGACCTTCATCCCAGTCCAGGCCCAGCCAGCGGAGATCGTCGAAGAGCTGCGCCTCAAAGCGGGCTTCACTGCGTTCGACGTCCGTGTCTTCAATCCGCAGGATGAAGGTTCCCTGCGTGTGGCGGGCGAACAGCCAGTTGTAGAGCGCGGTGCGGGCATTGCCCACATGCAACAGGCCGGTGGGTGAGGGTGCAAAGCGGACGCGGGGCCGGGTGTCAGTCATGAAATTCGATGGTAGCAAGGCAGAGGCAACAGCAGATTCTCTGCGGGAATGACAACTAAAAAACAAGGGCGGAAGCAGCAGAGGCTTTAGAACGGGGTGGTGCGGAAGTGCTCCCAGCCGCGGGCGGTCAGAGGCTGCTCCTGCTGGTTGAGTGTGAGGAGCGAGACGATGGGCTGATTGCGCCGCGGGCGGCGGATGGTGCCGATGCGCGTGACCGGAATCCCGCGGATGCGGCGCGGAATGCGGACGGATGTGGGCGCGGTGAAGAGCAGTTCGTAGTCTTCGCCGCCGTGCAGGGCGAGATTCAGTCCGTCCTTTGTGGCGGCACCGAGCGGGTGGATGGGCAGCCGCACCACCTCAACAACCGCGGCGCAGTGGGAGGCTTCGCAGAGATGATGGAGATCGGTGGAGAGACCGTCGCTGACATCGATGCAGGCAGAGGCGCGGCCGGGCTGTGCGAGCCACTGGCCGACGGTGAGGCGCGGCTGCGGAAACAGATGCGGATGCGCGCTGTTATCTGCCGGGGCACGCAGCCGGGCGAAGCGGCGAGGATGTGCGGCAAGCTGTGCCAGCTCTGCGGCGGCGCCACCGAGCGCGCCGGTGACGTAGAGCGCATCGCCCGGTCTTGCGCCGGAGCGGCGCAGGGCGCGGCCCTGGGGTGCGGTGCCGAGCGCGACGATGTCGGCCAGCGCGAGGCCGGTCGTTGTGCCCGGCACGGGCGTTGCGGGCGACGCGGCGGTATCGCCGCCCGCGAGCGGTACGCGATGCTTCCGGGCGAGTGCAAGCAAGCCATCCAAAAAGCGGTCGCGCCACGCAGGCTGGCCGTTGCGGGCGCGGAGCAGCTCCGGCGGCAGCGCCAGCGAAAGAAAGATGGCGAGCGGCGTGGCGCCCATGGCCGCCAGATCGCTGAGGCCGCGGGCCAGGCAGCGGTGACCGGCGGACTCCGGGGTGTGCCGGTCGCGGCGGAAATGAACGGTCTCGAGCGAGAAGTCGGTGGTGACCAGCAGCTCATGCCCGCGTGGCGGCCGCAAGATGGCGCAGTCGTCGCCAATGCCGAGCGACATGCGCGGTGTGCGCCCGGTGATGCGCGTTCGCGCGGCGATGGCGCGAATCAGGTCCGCTTCCGTGGGTGTGGCGCCGCGTGTCATAGGACGAAGTGCGATGCCATCAGACTAGCGGATGGCGTCGGGCACGTGGCCGAGCGCAAAAGCGGATCCCCTGCGGGGAGGACAACCAGAAAAAACAAGTGCAAGGGCGAAGACCGAAGTGCGAGCTTCGTGCCTAGTGGCCAGCGGGCTCGGGGGTCTGTTCCGGTTCGCGGCCGCGGACGCGATCATAGAGATACACGTCGCTGACGGTGCCGAGAGCGAGATTATAAAACTCAGGGCCGACGCCGGCGGTGGTCAGCTCCTCATGAAACTGGTGCAGCGCACGCAGCCGGTCGGCAGTCGCGGCGATGCGCAAGCGATTGGTGGTCAGGAACTTCTGGTATCCGC
>JAKAUB010000043.1 GCA_021827845.1 Acidobacteriota bacterium
GACGATGTCCGTGAGTTCTGGAAGGGAGGCCTCCCGATTGCGACGCTGACCAAGCGCCTGACCGCCTCCGCCGATGTATTTGCGCACGAGGGCCGTCGTCCCTGGGCCAGCGTCAACTTCGTCACCGCGCACGACGGCTTTACGTTGAATGATCTCGTCTCCTACAACGACAAGCACAACGATGCAAACGGAGAAGACAACAAGGACGGCAACTCCAACAACCACTCGTTCAATTGTGGCGCAGAGGGGCCGACTGAAGATCCGGCAATCAACGCGCTTCGCCGCCGCCAGATGCGCAACCTGCTGGCGACGCTTCTGCTGTCGCAGGGAACACCGATGATGGTCGCTGGGGATGAGTTCGCGCGTACGCAAAAGGGCAATAACAATGCCTACTGCCAGGACGATGACATCAGCTGGGTGGACTGGTCGCTGCTCGAAAAAAACAACGCCCAGATGCGCTTTGTGCAGAAGCTGACCGCTCTGCGTCACAAGTATCCAATTCTGCGGCGCAACCTGTTCCTCACCGGAGAATTCAACGAGGAGCTGGGCATTCGCGACGTGACGTGGCTGAATGCAGACGGCTCTCAGATGGGCGGCGAAAACTGGGCAGACGCCGGGCTGCGCACCTTCGGCATGCTGCTTGATGGCCGCGCCCCGACCACCGGCATTCGCCAACACGGGCACGAGGCCACGCTGCTGATCGTGATCAACAATCTGGATAAGGAGATGGAATTCAAGCTGCCGGAGTCGGGCGGCCCGTCGGATTGGATGCGGCTGATTGACACCACTCTCGACGATCCGGACGAGGCCGAGAAGTCCGCGGTGCAGCGAAAGACCGGCGAGACCTATAAAGCGGGCCCGCAGTCGCTGCAGGTGTTTGAACGCTGCGGAGCTCCGGATATACCGGGGGCTCCGGCGGCGAAGCCGAAAGAAGCAAAATAGCCGCATGGAACGCGGGGCAGCATCTGTGACTGGGCTGCCCCGACGTTCCTTGCGTCATTGTGCGAGGCTGGCCGGGCTCTCGGGCCGCTTGGTTTTCGCGGGTGAATGTACGGTCAGGTCCATCGTGGTCGAGCCAATCTTCACGGCCGGACTCTTCTGCAGCGCGGCGAAGACGTCGCCCCATAGCGCGGACGCTGTGATCTGCCGCACGCGCGGGCTGACAATGTAGCGCAGCGTGAGCTGAACGTAGTTCGAGGTGACCTCGGTCAGCACGGTTGGCGAAAAGTTCACCTTGGGCACAAGGTATGACTGCCGCATGTGCTGCACCTGAGTCTGCGCCAGCTCAATCCACTGCTCGGTGTGCTTTCCTCCTACATCCACCAGAATGCGCGTGGCCTCTGCCACGTCGCTGTCGTAGGTGACAGGCAGAATCAGTTGGTCCCAGATGAAAGAAAAGTCCTGCGTGTAGTTGAAGATGGCGTGCTGATAAATTCTGGAATTGCTGAAGACCAGGGTGCGGCCGGTCATCTGATCGCCCTGCATCCAGTTGCCGATCTCCAGCATGTGCGTGTAAAAGATGCCGATGCCGATCACTTCGCCGGACAGTTCGCCGAGCTGAATTCTGTCCCCGACGGAGTACATGCGCGCGGCAAAGATCGAAATGCGGCCGGCGATGCTCAACAGCGGTTCCTTCATGGCAAGGGCCAGGCCCGCGGCCAGCAGTCCGAAGAAGGTGCCCTTGTCCTGGAGATTGCGCCCCCAGAAAAATATGAGGACCACGGCGCATAGCGTCCAAAGGGATATGCCGAGAACCTGCCGGTTGCGATAAAAGACCTCGGGCGCTTCATTGCGGCGCTTGAAGATCGCGATCCCGATGCGGTCGGCGATGAGCGCCGCTGCCAGGGTCGCGACGGTACCGATGATGGCAGTTGCATGAGGCATAAATCTGAGAATCTCCGGAGAGCCGTGCAGATGGCCGGCGGCTCGCGCCAGCGCGCTGCAGATGGCGCACCCTGCGCCCGGCGGTTCCCGCTATGGTACTTTGGAAACGGGTGAGAGCGCGTAGCTCAGGTGGTAGAGCAACGCACTTTTAATGCGTGGGTCCTGGGTTCGAGTCCCAGCGCGCTCACCACGTTACGCGAGCAGAATCAAGAATTTATAAGAAAAAGGTCACTCGGCGATGAGTGGCCTTTTTCGCTGATGGACGGTAGTGGTGGTCCGGTGGCCCACACCTCGCTTCGGCTCTCAGCACGAGGGTGCCCCTGGGGCTTTTCATAGCAGACCTCCGCACGCTGCCGCCTGCGACATCGGACTCTGATCGCGCAGCCGCCACGCGCGCAAAGAATGTAAGGATGAAAAAGCGGAGGATGGATATCGTCGCGATCGGGACCATCACCTGCGGCAGTTCGGTGTCTGACGATTCCGATTCGCCACAATGCCACTTGGATAGGTCCTTAGGCACCTCAGCATCCTAAACCCACGTTCCAAACGCGAGACGTGGGGCAGCCCGATGCTGGACCTGGGCCATCCGCCCACGCGTAAACTCTTGGGCAGACAACGATGCGAATATTTATAGGGGTCACTGACAAGGATTGGTTTACCCTTCATGCCTCGCGCCCGTCTGTGGATGAGGTTAATTTTTGGCGTCCTTCGCCAACTGCCGCTTTCAAGGCACTCGATCCGGGAGAACTTTTTCTATTTAAGCTTCATTCACCTGACAACTTCATTGTGGGCGGAGGATTTTTCACGAAGTTCCAGCAACTCCCTGTGAACCTAGCATGGGATGCGTTCCATGACGGAAACGGGGTCAGGTCTCTCGTCGAAATGCGACAACGCATTTCGCATTATCGGCGCATCCCCATCCAGCCCGGGGAAAATCCCACTATCGGTTGCATTATGCTTGCTGAGCCATTTTTCTGGCCAAGTAATCAGTGGCTGCCAGCACCTTCAGACTTCAAGTCGCCAACCGTTCAAGGTAAGGGGTACGACGCGGAGAGCGGAATTGGACGAGAGCTGTGGATCGAGGTCGAACAGAGACTGAGGCTCTTGCAACCGGCAACATTATCCGAAGACACTGCAACATCCGCGGCCATCGAATCCCATGGTTTTGGGAAGCCGACGATAGTCCTTCCTCGATTGGGGCAGGGTTCATTCCGGATTGTCGTGACCGACGCCTACGAGCGTCGATGCGCTCTTACAGGTGAGCGAACTTTACCTGTTCTTGACGCCGCGCATATCAAGCCATATTCAATTCAACAACGCCATGAAGTCTCGAATGGACTTCTGATGCGGAGCGATCTCCACCGCCTATTTGACGAAGGCTACATTACAGTGGACCCGTTAGATCGAAGAATTCAGATCAGCGGTCGCATTCGCCAAGAATTCGAAAACGGTAAAGAATACTACAAGCTGCACGGTCAACTGATCCGCGATCCCGTCAAAGCCATCTATCGGCCACTCGCCGAGAATCTTGAATATCACGCGTACACAATTTTTCGATAAATATGGAAATCACCAGGGGCAGTTTTGAATACCCTGTCTCCTATCCCGTCATGGGTTAGTGCACCGTTTGGGGGGCCACATCTCGCTTGCACTCCCAGCATGAGGGGCACCCACATTCAAACCTGGGTCACGCGATCAGCAATTCTTTCTGCTGTAGAAACGGTCTGCCCGAAGATCCCGTCGACGCTCGGTGTTGTGAATTCCGTCGAATGTGTTGGCTCTGTTGCAAAGATCCAGCGTGGACTGACTCCGAACTGCGATGCCAGAATAGAGATTGCCGGTCGAGTTGGTGACCCGGAGAACTCTCAAATTCGAAAAACATGATGGAGGCTGGATTTGACAGGCGGGCGACGAATCAGTGGGGCTTTTAGGGCGGTTGCCTTCAGCGGTCTGCTTGCTGTTTTGCAGACGTGCATGGTTTACGGGCAGCCGGCCACCCTGGTGACAGGTTCGCCGCAGGCTGCGGGCCGACATACCTTTGAGATGCGGTGCGCATCGTGCCATGGCACCAATGCAACCGGCGGTGAGTTCGGTCCATCGATTGTGGACCGGGTGCCTCAGCTTACGGATGACGATCTGATCCGACTGCTGCACAGGGGCATTCCAACCGCGGGCATGCCGGCCTTCCCGGATGTCGTCGGTCAGCAACGCTCCCAACTCATCAGCTTTCTGCGTACCCTGAAGCCGTCTCGAAGCCAAAGCACGGCGCAGAAAACGGTCAAGCTGCAGCACGGCAAGACACTTCACGGTATTGTGCTGAATCGCTCGGCAATCGGAATGCAGTTGATGGGAGACGATCATCGGCTGTACCTGCTGCGCAAGACGGGCGCGGGGGAATATCGGACGGTGACATCACAGGTCGACTGGCCTAGCTACAACGGACAGACCAACGGCAGCCGGTACAGCACACTCGCGCAGATTACGGAAGCCAATGTCTCCCGGCTGCAGGCCAGATGGCTGTTCACGCTGCGAAATACGAGCCAACTCGAAGTGACTCCGATTGTAGTGGGCGGTGTGATGTATGTGACCACCGGCGACGAATGCTACGCGCTCGACGCCGGCAGCGGACGTGAGATATGGCATTACCGGCACCCGCTCCCCGCTGGCGCTGGAGGTGCCGCCGTTGTCGGCAAGAACCGAGGTGCGGCAGTCGCCGGCGATAAAGTGTTTATGGCCACCTATGACGCCCATCTGATTGCGCTCAATCGCTTTACCGGAGCGCTGATCTGGGACAAGGAAATGGCCGACTGGCGGCAGAATTACAGTTCCACCAGCGCACCGCTGGTAGTGGGATCGTTGGTGGTCTCCGGCATTGCCGGTGGTGATTCCGGGGCACGGGGATTTGTAGCTGCGTATGACCAGGCCAGCGGCAAGCAGGTGTGGCGTTTCTGGACGGTGCCGAAGCCGGGCGAGCCGGGTTCGGAGACGTGGCAAGGAAGCGCGATCGATCACCCCGGCGGAGCGACTTGGATGACGGGCGACTATGACCCGGAGTTGAACATCATCTACTGGCCAGTCGGCAATCCGGGCCCCGATCTGATCGGAGACAACCGCAAAGGCGACAATCTCTACACCGACTCGATCGTCGCGCTCGATCCGGCGACCGGTACGCTGAAATGGTACTTCCAGTTCACACCGCATGACGTACACGATTTCGACGCCATGGCTCCGTCGGCCCTGATCGATACGAAGTGGAGAGGAAAGTCGCGCAAACTGTTGGTGCAGGCCAACCGCAACGGATTTTTCTATGTGCTGGATCGCACCGATGGCAAATACCTGCTGGGAACGCCCTATACCAGCAAGCTAACCTGGGCGACTGGGTTGACTCCAGAAGGCCGGCCGATCATCGCTCCGGGACACGATGCGACGCATGAGGGCACCCTGGTTTGTCCTTGGCTGAACGGTGCCAGCAACTGGTACTCTGCCTCCTGGAATCCGTTGACCTCGCTCTACTATGTGCAGACCGACGATAAATGCGGGGTCTACACCCGCACCGAGATGCAATACCATGCAGGCCGCAATTTTATGGGCGGCTCTTTCACCGGCGATCCCGGCAAGCGCATCCTGCGCGCCTTCGATATCCATACCGGCAAGGCCGTCTGGGCCCTGACTGAGACTGGCATTGGAGACACATGGGGAGGCGTGCTGAGTACCGCCGGCGGCGTGGTTTTCTATGGAGCAGACGACGGCGCTTTTGCCGCCGCCGACGCAAAGAGCGGCAAGCGACTCTGGAGATTCCAGACCAGCACGCCGCAGCACGCTTCCCCGATGACCTATGAGTTCGACCACAGGCAGTATGTTGCGGTCGCCATCGGCTCCGACATTATCGCCTTCTCTCTGCCGGACTGAGATAGCCAAACATTTTGAGCGTTCAATGCGATGAGTCAGAACACATTTGCCAGACAATCGAGCTTTGAGAAGTATGCCCGGAAGTGTCGCCGGGAGAGGTCTTATGGGTGATCGACGAGGTTGTTCCTTGGCGCGAACTGGAAGCATAATCAAGGCGGGTGGCCCACATCTCCCTTGCGCTCTCAACATGAGGGTACCCACATCTCGCCTCTGAGATGTGGGAGTTGGCAGCCCGATCTCGCTCAACCGCTGCCCACGGCGACCCGACCTCGAAACTTCTCCGCTTGCTAGCTTGGTCACCCCAGCATCCTAAACCCACGTCTCAAATGCGGGCATCAATATACAAA
>JAKAUB010000176.1 GCA_021827845.1 Acidobacteriota bacterium
GTGAAAGAGCTGTGCGGCGTGATCGGCGTCTAACTGCTGTTTGCAGAATCGCCGTCATCTTGAGCGTAGCGAAGGACCTCTGGATTGAAACGCCAATACCCAGATTCTTCGCTTCGCTCAGAATGACAAGCTTTCCTCTATAACAACGGCGAAAATGCTTTAGCTGCAGTCGCCGTTGCTCCTGATTTTTAATCGCGCAGGGAATCTGCTGTTCGATTTCCGCCAACAAAAAGCGCCCGAAGCCGGGCGCGCTTTTTTTACGCAAGAATTACGCTCCCAAGGCGACATCTACCATGGGTGAACACGGCCTTTCCTTAAGGAACTCTTCGTTCTGCGAACGCTATAGATGCCGATAGAAATAACCGGCCAGAAACACCAATAACGCGACCCCAGTACTCACGTTTCTGAAACGTTGGAATCGTCTATATAGAACGGAAGCCGATATCTGTGAATGACTGGACAACCGGAGAAAATCGCGAACCAGCCGCATAAACCAAATAAGCAGGAAGCCAGCGAACGTAACTCCGGCGACAATCCCCACCGGCCGCGACAGCCGGGAAAGAAAAGCAAACGTTTCTGTCACCGCGATAAGCGCAATCAAGAAATCAACGAGCAGCGTCCCCCAATGAACCAGGAGGGTGTTCGCCGGGAGGTCACTTTGTCGCCAATAGATTCGGAAGCCCATTTCCTCTATCAATATAGGACGGCGTGACCATATCTGTATGGGGATATACATACGAGTTGAAGTTTTCCGCCAACAAAAAAAGCGCCCGAAGCCCCGGGCGCTTTTTTATCCATCAACGCATTACCAAGGCAGCGTCTGCCCCTGGTGGATGTATGCGCCGTTCGGGCTGTCGTCCCCGGCCAGCGCCAGCGCCACGCCGGTCTTGGCGCCATCTTCGACGTTCATGGGCGCGGCGTCTGTACCCATGTCGGTTTTCACCCAGCCTGGGTGTGCGGAGTTTACTTTAATCTTTGTCCCGCGCAGGGCATGCGCCAGATGCACCGTGAACGCATTCAGCGCGGTTTTGGAGGCGTTATATCCCAGCGGCTTCGAATTGTAGATAGGTGACTTGCGGTCGCCGTGGTGTGTCAGCGAACCGAGAATACTCGACAGGTTCACGATGCGCGCCGCCGGAGCCTTCTTCAGCAGCGGCAGCATCTCTTGGGTCAGCGCGACCGGCGCAAAGAAGTTTGTTTCGAAGGTTTGGCGCAGCGTATCGACGGAGACTTTGTCGGAATCATTGGCGGCCCAGGTCTGCTCCACCATGATGCCGGCGTTGTTCACCAGAATGTCCAGCTTGCCGTACTTGCTCTCGATCTGTTGTGCGGCCGCTTTGCGGTCCGCCTCACTGGTCACATCCAGCTTGACCGGCTCCGCCTGGATGCCCTCGCCGCGCAGCTTCGCCGCTGCCTGCTCCGCCTTCTCCAGGCTGCGTGCGCCCACCAGTACCGTGACGCCTTCGCGTCCCAGCTGGCGTGCGGTCTCAAACCCAATGCCTTTATTCGCGCCAGTAATCAGCGCAACTTTTCCGTGATCGCTCATGCCATCTCCTCCAGAGTCAGATATCTCTCTGCTTCGATTCAGATTCCCGGGAACGTGAACGGATGCAGGCAGGCGCGGATTCCAGCGGGATCAAAAATCGCGGTCGCGCATTGAATCCCGCTGGTTCTGCAAATTAAACGCGCTCGATCGTCACCGACTCCAGGGTGACCTGCTTCTTCGGCTTGTCCGACCGGTCGCGCTCCACCTGCGAAATCTTATTGACCACATCCTGGCCCTCGACCACTTCGCCGAAGATGGTGTGGTTGCCGTTCAGCCACGGGGTGGCGGCGACGGTGACAAAGAACTGGGAACCATTAGTGTTCGGCCCGGAGTTTGCCATGGCCAGCTTGCCCGGCTGTGCAAACGTGTGCGGGGAGCCTTTGGTTTCATCCTCAAACCGGTAGCCAGGCCCGCCAAATCCAGTGCCCGCCGGGTCGCCGCCCTGGATCATGAACTGCGGGATTACGCGGTGAAAGATCGTTCCGTCGAACAGCTTCTTGCTCGACTTCTCGTTGTTGACCGGGTGGGTCCACTCGCGCTTGCCCTCAGCCAGATCGACAAAGTTGGCGACGGTCTTGGGGGCTTCTTTTTCGAACAGGCGGCAGGTAAACGTGCCCTCAGAGGTTTGAAACTTCGCATAGGTTCCGGCTGATTTCGTCATTCGATGCTCCTTGGTTGTCGGGTTGGGGTTCGGCCGATCGCAGTCGGCTAATATCCGGGGCCGGAGGGGGCTGCCGCGGACGCAGGTGCCGGCGCGGCACTGGGGGCCGGAGGAGGCGCGGGTGGCAGCGGTTGACCGGGCTGTACGATCGTTACCTTGTTCATCACGACCGGCTCCAGCGGGCGGTCGCGGCCATCGCGCTCCACCTGCGCAATGGAATCGGCGACCAGCACACTGCCGGGGTCGCACTGCCCAAAGATCGTGTAGTGTCCGTCGAGCGACGGCTGCGGCGCAACGGTAATGAAGAACTGTGAGCCGTTTGTGTTGGGGCCTGCGTTCGCCATGGCCAGCCGTCCCGGCACGTCGAAGCTCAGGTCCGGGGAGATCTCGTCATTCACGTAATAGCCCGGATCGCCGGATCCATTACCCGCCGGATCGCCGCCCTGGATCATAAAGCCGGGAATGACCCGGTGAAAGGTGGTTCCGTTGTACAGCGGTTTATCCACCATCTTCTGTTTGGTTACAGGGTTGGTCCACGGTTTGGTGCCATCTGCCAGGCCAACGAAGTTAGCAACCGTCGCCGGTGCCTGTTGCGAGTAGAGCTTGCACACCATGCGGCCCATGGTGGTGTCGAAGACCACGGTCGGCCCTGTTGGCTCGACGGGCGCCTGGACGTGGGCCGTGGTGCCGGGATCGTCCGGCAGCGCCTGGTCACCGGCAGCGCTGGAGGGCGCTGTGGTCTGTGGCGCGGGCTCCTGCGGCGGAGGGGGCGCGGTCTGCTGCGCGAAAAGCGGAAGCGCTGGGCACAGGAACGTCAAGGTGAGGGCGTAGACGGCGGGGCGAAGGGAAGAGAAAGCCATCTCTTTGATTGTAAAGCGAAGGCAGGCTGCCGAAAATCGAGCCGATTCCGGGCAGGATGCAGTATGTAAGTTTTACGCGGTCGGGTAACCAGCGCATCGCTCGAAGATTCCCGAAACGGGAATCTTCGGCACACAAGTAACTCTTAGGTAACCAACTCTTCACTATCCCTCCTCCTCGCTGCAAGCACTTAGCCATACGATCCAATTTCAGCCGGTTGCGGCCGACAGACACCTTTCCGATTTGGAGGGATACATGCAATGATATGGGCACAATCACAGCAATTTGTAGTTTTTACATACTCTGGAGATGCAAATGCGCCCCTCGCTGCTCCCCCGCGCATGCGTGGTACTGTTGCCCCTGTGCCTGGCTGTTTTGGGCTGCACAGGCAACTATAACGTTACGTCCGGCGCTGCTCCCGTTGGTTCTGGCCCGACGGTTACCGGCGCCCCAACGGTAACCCCAGTCTCGGCTCCGTCCAGTCCGCCTTCAACGCCGGCGGCCGCGCCGCAGACGTCGCTGACGATCGTGGTGAGCGACCCAGCGGCCTGCCGGGCGCCAAATGGGCCGTTCTCGCACGTTTATGTCACCATCACGGACATTCAGGGCAGCCCGAACGCCGATGCGACGCCCGGAGATGGTAGCTTTTCCGATCTGACGCCTGGCCTGTCCGCGTCGCCACAGCAGGTGGACCTGATGGGTCAGCCGACCGGGAAGTGTTTCCTGGCGGCTCTGACGACTAATCGGCCGGTAAATGCGGGAAATTATCAGCAGCTTCGCGTCTTCCTCGCGCCCGATACGGCTGCCTCTAAAGTTTCGAACAACGCCTGTGGCGGCCTGTATGCCAACTGCATCGTTCGTACCGACAATTCGCTATACGACCTGATACTGCCGGCCGCCAGCGCGCAAGGGGTGGTCATCTTTCCCGGTCAGATGGCGAACGCATCGCTCACCCTCAATGCTTCCGAGCAGCCGGCGGTGGATGTCAGCTTCGATGTATGCTCCTCCATCCTGGTCCGTCCGGATGGCAGCTATGAGTTCAATCCGCAGGTGCGGGCTGGCCTGGTAGCCACCACCGGCGGGTCGATCAGTGGCAGCGTCGTCAGTTCGGCGACCGGTCAGGCGCTGAAGGGCGGGCAGGTTGTGGTCGCTCTGGAGCAGAAAGATCCAGCCACGGGCATCGACCGCGTCCTGATGCGGACCACGGCCAGCGCCGATGGTTCCTTCGTCCTGTGCCCGGTGCCGCAGGGAACGTACGATCTGGTAGCGGTGGGCGTTGACGGCGCCGATATCTCTTATTCGGCGGGAGTGGAGACGGGCATCCAGTCCGGGCAGCTTGCTGGGCAGATTCCGCTGGTTCCCGGCGCGGCTGAAGGCACCCTGAATGGCATGATTGCCACGCAGAATGCGGCGCGGCCCCCGGAAGGGGTGGCCGTCGCGGTGCGCGCGGACGCGTTGCAGCAGTTGCCGAATGGCGGCCCAACCATTACGGTGCCGCTGTTGCCCTCGCAGAATCCCTATAACGCCGCCAGCCTGACAGCGGCACAGTCAAGCTGCCCGGCTGGCTGGGACTGCTCGCAGTTTGCGATGCAGTTACCTTCGACGACGCCGAACGTGGTGGCGTGTTCGGAGCAGACGGCGCAGTTTCAGCAGCAGGGTGCGCCGCCGGGATACGTCGCGGAGTCTTTCGCGCAGGTCGCTGGCGCGGGTGCTATGCCTGACTGCCAGACGAATCGTGTGGACGTGACGGTCTCCGCACAGGGACGCACGCTGCAGTTGAATCCCAACCAGGAAACAACGGCAGCCAACATGACATATACCGCCTGTGAGTGAGTGTGGTGGAAGCAGGGAAGGGCAACCGGACGGTCTGTGGCCCCATCTCTATGGGCAGAGGTGACGCTACATGGCGGAATTAACCGATCTGAAGGATCTGAATAAGGACGTTCCCGCAACACCACCGCGGCATGATGGAAGCGCAACCGAGGCGGAACACAGCCGCATGGAGCGCGAGGCGGACAAGATGGCGGAGCGCGCGCGGGATCGTCAGCTAAAGAACGAGGCCGGCGGAGACTTTCACAACATCGGCCCGGCGTAGTCTGGTTCGCGTCCGCCTGCAGAGCGCGGACGCAGAATGCAGCAGGCAGCGGCGATGCAGGTCCTGAGAGGGGCCGGCGTCGCCGTTGCTGTTTGCGCGACGGTCTCTCGTCCCGCAAGTTTCATGGCACCGCATGCACGTCTTGACGTCATCGTTCCGCCAATCCAATAATGAACGTTGACCCTCCAACGGAATATCCGACAGGTTGAAGATGCGTTGGATCATGCCTTTGGCACGATCCAGAGAGTCTGCCTGCAGCGGACACCGGCGGACGGCGCAGCAACATTCTGGCTGCAACACATGGCCTGTCTTAGAGAAAGCTGGCAGATACGATGAGTGCGACCGCTGCGGTTCCTGCGCGGCCCAACCGGGTCGTAGGATTCTGGCAATCCACCAACGGCAAGAAAGCGGTGATGGCAGTTACAGGCGCGTTGATGTTCCTGTTCATCATCGGGCACATGCTGGGCAACCTCCAGGTCTTCCTGGGCCCGGCAAAGATCAACTCCTACGCTTACCTGCTGCACCACGGGCTGGCGGAGGTGGTATGGATGGTGCGGATCGTGCTGATCGTCGCCATCGTGCTGCACATTACCGCGACGGTGCAGCTGGCGCTGCGCAACCGTGCCGCCCGGCCGGTGGGCTATTCGCACTGGAAAGCTGTGAACTCCTCCTACGCCTCCCGGACCATGTACTGGAGCGGGCCGATCGTGCTGGCGTTCATCATCTGGCATCTGCTGCAGTTCACCGCGGGTGTGCTGCATCCTGAGGCGGCCTTTATTCCAGGGGATGTGTACCACAATCTGGTCGCCGGCTTCAGCGTCTGGTGGGTGTCGGCGTGGTACATCTTCGCCATCTGCCTGTTGGGCCTGCATCTGCGGCACGGTCTGTGGAGCATGTTCCAGTCGCTGGGCGCCGCACAGCCCCGCCATCTGCCGCGGCTGAAGGCTGCCGCACTGCTGATCGCGGCGCTGATTGTTGC
>JAKAUB010000064.1 GCA_021827845.1 Acidobacteriota bacterium
TCACATAGCCGCCGCCATTACAATCCGCACCGAGTGTTGCTCCATTGCTGGTGATCGTCGCCTGGTACGCGGTAAAGTCACTGACCGTATAGATGTTCTGCGGATTCCATCCAGCGCACGCATTGCTGGAAGCTTGAGCCGTGTAGGTCTGCGTGGCGACAGCAGAAAAATTTCCGCTGGAGTCTTCAGCAATTGCATTGACGACGGCTGCCCCAACCAGTGTGAAGCACGGGACGGTGGAGCTGGGTGCACATGTCGTTCCATGCGTTGCAGAAGGAGTGCTTCCATCCAGCGTATACATAATCGTTGTGTTAGGGGTAGCGTCTGTGATGTAGACCGGGGTGCTGCCGGAAATTGCAGTAGCCGTCGGAGAGATTTCCGGCGGGCTGACAGCAGCCGAAGTAACAGGAGGCGGCGTCGAAGTTGACGGAGACCGACCGCCACAACCAGACAAGCTCAAAAACATAAGCAGCAGAAGGACAGAGATACAAGTGCGGCCCCTAAATGCCGTGGCTAATGCGTTGTGCATAAAAACGGTCTCTCCTGCGTTGAGAATGGCTCGTTTGACGGTGGTTGCCCACTGCACCTTTGGCCGGACCGTCGCCGCTGCGTTCTGCCAGCGCGCTACCTACGGGTATCCAGTTCGATGGAACCACCGCCCTTGGTCCGATATGGGGAATGGCCCGCGACCGGAAACCCCAGAATGCATGAAAAAGTTGCGCAGTGCCGTCGAAAAGTGCAGATTTTTTAACAGTGGTCCATTCCCGCGTTGAGATCCATCCGCTCGCCATGGTGAGTGTGGAATTGATTTTGTTCACGCGGAATTCGCGCTGTGGGCCATTGAATGCGTGACATCAATTGCTCCAGGCCTCAACCCACGTCCGCATAAATTCTCTCCACCTGGTGCCGCAATCCCCATACACTCGTAGCGCTGGAACAATCTTCCTCAAGGATGTGTCCAAACAAATGCCTGCCACGCTCAAAACCTGTCTTCGCCCGGCGTTCACGGCCGTGCTCACCTCTTTGTGCTGGTTCTGCGCCGCGCCGCAGCTGCGGGCGCAGGTTGCGCCGTCTACCAAAGCCCAGCCCATGCCGCCTATTACTACGGACTCCAGCTATCTTGGCCCCAACGGCGCCGCTCACATTACGCGCGTCGTGCCCATTCCCACCACCATCAGTCCGCAGGCGCAGAAGTTTCTCGCTCGCACGCCACCGGACCTTGGCAGCATGACGCTCGCCCAGCGGCGCCACAATACGGACGTCTGGCAGGCCGATCGCGGCGCACGCTTCCGCGCCCTCTATCCTGTGAACGTGTCACAGGCCGTCATCGCCGGCGTGCCCGTCAAAAACATCACGCCGCTCCAGATGCCCGCTGCCAACCGCGACCGCGTCCTGATGAACCTGCATGGCGGCGGGTTTGATTCGGACTCCGGCTCGCTGACGGAAACCGTTCCCATCGCCAACCTCACGCAGACCCGCGTCGTTGCGGTCCTCTATCGCCTGATGCCGGAGCACCCGTTTCCCGCGCAGGTGGATGACGCCGTCGCCGTCTACCGGGAGCTGCTCAAGACCTATCAGCCGCGCCACATCTGCATCTACGGCACCTCCGCCGGAGCCATCCTCACCCCGCAGGTCGCCGTTCGCCTGCGTCAGCTAGGCCTTCCGCTGCCTGGTTGTCTCGGCATCTTTTCCGGTTTGGGAGATTTCACCCGCCGCGGCGATTCGCAGTCCATCTTCGGCCTCTTCGGTCTTTCCGGCCCCATCGGCATGCCGCCCAGCCGTCCCGCGCATCCCGCTGCCGCTGCGGCGAAACCTGCGGCACATCCGCCGGTCAACCCGAAAGACCCGGTCCGCTCGCCCATCTTTGCCGACCTGCACGGGTTCCCGCCCTCACTCTTTATCAGCAGTGAGCGTGACATGCTGCTCAGCGGGACCATCAATCTGCATCGCGCCTTTCTCGCCAGCGGGGTCGATGCGCAGCTTGTCGTCTTCGACGGGTTGCCGCACGCCTTCTGGAATCATCCCAGCCTGCCTGAGACGCGTCAGGCCGACCAGATCATGGCCGACTTCTTCCGCCGCCAGCTTGCCCACTGAGCGCTTGCGGCAATCTCGATTCGCCGATTCGGTAGGGGACAGCTGCGGGACGATTTATCGTTGTCAGTCCCAGCCAGCGGCCAGGCGAGTGTGCCGTGGCGTTAGGGGGTGCGAGTGTCCTGATTTGGTGAGTTTTCCCCTGAGGGTGTGAGCTTCCGCAGCGCTGGCGCAGCTTCTATCTGCGCTGCCGACCGGACGGAGACATCCTTGACGGAATCCCGGACGATCAGGTTTACATCGTGACCATGCGTGAACATATTGCCCATGTGATGCTTTGACGATCCCTGCACCGTCTGGAGCCAGATGGTTTTGCCCGCAGCATTTTTCGCCGTCCACTGCAGGAATACATCCATTTCACGATTCGCAAAGGCGAAGGTGGACGTGGTAGCGTGTGCATTTGCAAATTTGGGGATGAGAACCACCTGAGCGTTTCCGGAAGTTGGGGGCGCCGATGCGACGGTCAGGCTCTTGAACGCAGGCTTCAGTGCGGGCTCCAGATCGGTACAGGCCATTTTGCCCACCGCGAATGTCTCCCTGCCCGTAGTCCAGATCGATCCCTGTTTGAATTTTGTCTGGCAGAATTCAGGCGTAAGGACCAGAACTGCGTCAAGCGGAAGGTTTGCCTCGGCTGTGGCTGGCGCCGCCTGAGCGTAGATCGCGGGCGTCAACATAAGGGAAACGCAGAGTAGGAACAGGGCAACCGGCAACCTGCGGAGGATCGGCATCGCAAACTCCTCAAAACGTTAATTGCTGAACAGATGTTTTGTCCGATCCTGACCAAGCGATCGGAATCCTGAGGTGGATCTTTCGGCGGGGTCCTTTCTTCGGGACCGGGACGTACAAAAAGCCATGCACCGTTTCGCCAGGGGAGAGGGTTTCACTCTGTAGCTCATGAAGCACAAGGTTCTGCTTCACCTCAGAAAGGCCCTGGGTCATTCCCGCTGAAATAAACGGTCCGATGAATGGAATGAATCCGGCGCTCGCAATCTGAGCCTTCTGGCCGCCCGAATTTTCACTCGGAGAAGATGCATCGGACCCACCCGAACCGTACGTAATCGATCCTTTGTCGAGGAGCAGGCTGTCGGTTTTGGATCGATTGTGAATAACAACAAATACGGGAAGAAATCCCTTGGACGATAGAGTGGTGTGGAAATAGGTCTGTTGATCTTCGGGGGACTCAACCGGTTGGATGCCGATCGACACATCATTCTGACGCGTCGAGATCGCGTAGTGACTCGGCGGCTGAACCGGGTATGCAGGGAAATGCTGTGGATCCTGTGCGGTTGCTGCGGCACAGGTCGAGAGCATCAGCCAGCAAATAGCGAGGATTCGTTGGGACATGCCAGTGACTGCACAAGACCCTAGCAGCTATCCTGCCGCGGGTGCAATGCATTTATGCATGATTGAGGTTTTTCATAAGGTACCCTCCGGTGGCAGCATGGACAAGAAAGTGGTCATGGCCTTCGAAAGGTCAAAGTTGTCCGATTCGTCAGTCGCCTTCAGGGATTCGCGCATAACTGCATTCCCACCGCCACCCTATCCCCGAGCGGCTAAAATAACGTTGACATCACTTTTATTCAGAAGGAGAAGGCGCAGATGCGGGTTGGAATGTTGACGGGCGGCGGCGATTGCCCGGGGTTGAATGCTGTCATCCGGGCGGCGGTACGTAAGGGGATCTTCCACTACGGCGATGAGTTTGTCGGGTTTCTTGAGGGCTGGCGTGGCGTGCTCGAAAACAAGACCATGCCCCTCACCATTGAGTCCGTCTCGGGCATCCTGCACCTCGGCGGCACTATTCTGCGCACCTCCCGCACCAACGTGCGCAAGAAGCCGGGTGGCCTGGAGCAGTGCATCTCCGTCATCCAGCAGAACAAACTGGATGCGCTGATCACCATCGGCGGCGATGACACGCAGGGTGTGGCCAATGCGCTGATTGAAAAAGGCGTGAAGTGCGTCGGCGTGCCGAAGACGATTGACAACGATCTGAACGGCACCGATGCCTGCTTCGGCTTTGACACGGCCGTCAGCATTGCGACGGAAGCGGTCGATCGCCTGCACTCTACGGCGGAAGCCCACAGCCGCGTGATCGTGTGTGAAGTGATGGGCCGTGACGCGGGCTGGATCGCTGTCTACAGCGGCGTTGCGGGCGGGGCAGACGCTATCCTGGTGCCGGAGGTTCCCATCGATCTGGACGCCGTGATTGCTCAGATCAAGGACCGTCGCGCGCGCGGCAAAAACTTCAGCATCGTCGTGGTTGCGGAAGGCGCGAAGATGCCGGCCTCCGACGCCAAGGCGACGCATGGCAACAAGCTGGACGAGTTCGGTCACGAGCGGCTGGCGGGCATCGGCCAGTACGTTGCCGATGAGATTGAGAAGCGAACTGGCTTTGAAACGCGCTCCGTCAACCTGGGGCACACGCAGCGCGGCGGCACGCCGACTGCCTACGACCGCATGCTGGCCACGCGCTATGGCGCCGGTGCCATTGATCTGGTGCACCAAAACAAGTTTGGCCGCCTGGTCGTGCTCCGCGGTACGGAGATCACCGATATCGCGCTGGCGGATGCCATCTCCAAAAACCGGACCGTGGATCCCAAACTCCTCGATCTGGCGAAAAGCCTGCAGCCGGACCTGAAAGCCTAGGGAAGACGCGGGAACGCAAAGAAAAATAAGGGAAGTAAAGCGACGCGAAGGGCCTCCGGGCTCTTCGCGTTCTCTTTTGGGAATGGCAGGGAATCGAGAAACCAACGGCCCCGGGATGCCGGGAGATTTTTTCCGGATTTTTACCGGTTTATTGGGATTTTTCAGGATTCCCGCTGGCTGGATCCTGAAATCGCCCGTAGGGAATCCGAAAGTACACGATTGCATTCCGGTTCCGTACCCCTTATAACGAGAGTCCCGGGCAATGCACCGCGTTCGGCCCGCAACCCGATCCCGCTTGCAGGAGATTTGCTTATGACCGCCACACCCCGTTCGCAGAACACGTTGCTTGCAGCGGAGCCGGTCCAGCCCTTTGCTTCCGCCGCCGCGCCAGCCCTGGCCGGGCGGGAGGTGATGGACATTCGCCAGGCGGCGGAGTACCTGGGCATCAGCGCCGACAGCCTGTATAAATATGCGTCGGAAGGCTTCATTCCTGCCTTTAAGCTGGGCAACCGCTGGCGCTTCAAGCGCTCTCTGCTGGAGGCGTGGATGGAGCGGCAAAGCATGACGTCCCATGAATTACCGGCGGAAAAGCCCGTCCGTCCCCGCCAGAAAAAGCCCGTCCGCCGCGCCCGCTAGCTGCAAAGACCCCCAAAACACCCGCAAATCTTCACCGCGAGTCGGATCGAGGCGACCACACCGCGCTGCGTGCGGCTGCCGGGCAGTGCTGCGTCCTCTCGCCGGGCTGTGTGCACCCACTCCGGCAACTTCAAATGGAACGCTTCCGGAGAGTCGTGCCGGCCGACGTGCCTTCGGTCCTCGTTGTCCACACTTGCACAGTGCTTCCTCACAAATTGCACCATCGCTGCGCCTTGTGGCAGGTGAATCCGGAACCCTACACTGGAAGGGGTGAGGGCCGGTCGCCGGCGGCAATGCAAGTCCTTTTGCCTGAAGCAGTTCCAAAGGTAATACAATTAGTAGTGGTATTTGCTTGACAGGCACAACGAGTGGCGGTACTTTCCCTCTACAGGCCCAGAGCACACCCAGCCCATTCCTGAGGCGCCCGGGACCGAAAGCACGACTTCGGCGATACCCTGCGGACCGTTTGGCGACCTCCCTCGAACGACCGCGCACTTCGCCCACGCAACGCATTGGCGGCCAGGTTTCCCCGTGGGGAAGCATGGCTTGAAACCGCAGGATCGCGACCGCGCCGGACAACACCGGCGACCGAATTTTTGGAGAAATAAGGAGACATTTTGATGGCCGAGACCACGAAAACCAGAACCGCAGACGCTACCCAGACATCATCGGCTGCACCTTCCCGTACTGCCCCCCGCACAGGCCTGCACTTTGAGCGTGTGTTTACCCGCCCCGGCGTTTCGCCATATGACGAGCTGCAGTGGGAGAAGCGGACGGCCTCAATCGTGGATGCCAAGGGCAACACGATCTTTGAGCAGAAGGATGTCGATGTGCCCGCGGACTGGTCGATGACGGCCACCAACATCGTCGCCAGCAAATATCTGCACGGGCAGCTGAATACGCCCGAGCGGGAGACGGGCGTGCGGCAGCTGGTGGGCCGCGTGGCGGAGACGATCCGCGACTGGGGTATGGCGGGCGGCTATTTCCGCACGGCCGAAGACGGCGAGGTGTTTTTCGATGAGCTGACGCACATGCTGCTGCACCAGAAGGTGGCGTTCAACTCACCGGTATGGTTCAACGTGGGCTGCGACCGGCTGGAGCCAAACTCCGATGCGCAGAACTGGCACTGGAATCCGCACACCTGCGCGGTGGAGTTTTCGGCGACCGGCTACCGGAATCCGCAATGCTCGGCGTGCTTCATCAACTCTGTCGAAGACTCGCTCGATTCCATCCTGACGCTGGCGAAGACCGAAGGCATGCTGTTCAAGTGGGGTTCGGGTACGGGCACCAACCTGTCGCCGATCCGCGGCTCGATGGAGAATCTGTCGGGTGGCGGCGTGGCCTCTGGTCCGCTGAGCTTTATGCGCGGGTTTGACGCCTTTGCGGGTGTGATCAAGTCCGGCGGCAAGACGCGGCGCGCGGCCAAGATGGTCATCCTGAACATCGACCATCCGGATATCGTCGACTTTATCGAGTGCAAGTCCAAAGAAGAGGCGAAGGCCTGGACACTGATGAAGGCGGGCTACGACGGATCGGGGCCGGATTCCGAAGCCTTTACGTCCATCTTCTTCCAGAATGCAAATAACTCCGTGCGCGTGAACGACGAGTTTATGCGCGCCGTCGAACAGGACCGCGAGTTTTCGACCAAGTCCGTGAAGGATGGTTCGCCGTTCAAGACCTACAAGGCGCGCGACCTGATGCACAAGATCGCTGAGAATACGTGGCACTGCGGCGACCCCGGCATGCAGTACGACACGACGATCAATCGCTGGCACACGTCGAAGAACACGGCGCGCATCAACGCGTCCAATCCGTGCTCGGAGTACATGTTCCTCGACAACTCCGCGTGCAACCTGGCGAGCTTCAATCTGATGAAGTTCATGAAGCCGGGCGGCACGTTCGACATTGCCGCCTACCGCCATGCGGTAGACGTGATGATTACGGCGATGGACATTCTGGTGGACAGCTCGGGGTACCCGACGGAGGCGATTGCGCGCAACTCGCATGACTATCGCCCGCTGGGGCTGGGCTACGCCAACCTGGGCGCGCTGTTGATGGCCTGCGGCCTGCCGTATGACTCCGACGCGGGGCGCGACTTTGCGGCCTGCCTGACGGCGATCATGTGCGGTGAGTCGTACCTGCAATCGTCGCGGCTGGCGGAGAACTGCGCACCCCTGGCGCCCGCCACGCCGCTAACGCAATCGACGGAGCGCAGTGGCGGTGCGTGTCCGGGCTTCTACGCAAACCGCGAACCGTTCCTCGATGTGATCCGCATGCACCGCGCGGAGGTGAACAAGATCGGCCGTTCCCGCAGCAGCGCGGAGCCGTTTGTTGTGCCGGAGCTGGACAATCTGATTGAAGCCAGCCGCGACTGCTGGGACAAGGCGCTGGCGCACGGGGAGAAGTTCGGCTATCGCAACTCCCAGACCACGGTGCTGGCGCCGACGGGAACCATTGGCTTCATGATGGACTGCGACACGACGGGCGTGGAGCCGGACCTGGCGCTGGTGAAGTACAAGAAGCTGGTCGGCGGCGGCATGATCAAGATCGTGAACAACACGGTGCCGGAGGCGCTGTTCAAGCTGGGCTACAAGGAAGAGGCTGTCAACGCGATCATCAGCTACATTGACGCGACGGGCACGATTGAAGGCGCGCCGGGCATCAAGCCGGAGCATCTGCCGGTGTTCGACTGCAGCTTTAAGGCGGCCAAGGGCACGCGCAGCATTCACTACATGGGCCACGTGCGGATGATGGCGGCGACGCAGCCATTCTTGTCGGGCGCCATCTCAAAGACCGTCAATCTGCCAAACAACGCGACGGTGGATGACATCGCCGAGGCGTACATGGAGTCGTGGCGGCAGGGCCTGAAGGCCGTGGCGGTGTATCGCGACGGGTCCAAGGGCACGCAGCCGCTGAATGTGTCGGCGGAGACGCCGGCCGCCAGCACCAACGCTGCGCTGGATGCGGTAGCGCAGCAGCTGCTGGAGGCGGCGGTGCAACAGCCGCTGGACGGCGCTGTGCTGAGTGCGCTGGCCGCGCCGCTGGCCGTTGGGTCGTCGGAGACAGTGCAGGTTCCGGCGGCGGCTTTGGAGGCGCTGGCGCGGTCTCTCGCGGTCACAGCCAGCTCCGTCATTCTGACGCAGCAGGATCCGAAGGCTCCGCCGCGTGCCGTGCGGCACCGGCTGCCAGAGGAGCGGGCATCGCTGACGCACAAGTTCGCGATCGCTGGACACGAAGGCTACATCACGGTTGGGCTGTATCCCAACGGCCAGCCGGGCGAAATCTTCATCAAGATGGCGAAGGAAGGCTCGACGGTCAGCGGGCTGATGGATGCGTTTGCGACGGCGATTTCACTCTCGCTGCAGCATGGCGTGCCGCTGAAGGTGCTGTGCGAGAAGTTTGCGCACTTGCGGTTTGAGCCCTCGGGCTGGACCGGAAATGAGGAGATCGGCTTTGCCAAGTCGATCATGGACTACATCTTCCGCTGGCTGCAGTTGCGGTTTCTGTCGGGAACGCAGCTGTCACTGTTCGCAGGGTTGACGGCCAAGCCACTGGCGCAGGAGGCAGGAATGGCCGCCTTTGCGCCGGAGCAGCACCAGTCAACGCGGGGCATGGGCGCCACCAGCGCGCCGCAGGGCGGCATTCTGACGGACCTGGCGGCCGGACACATGGAAGAGGCGCCGCTGCGCCTGCGGGACCGCGGTCTGATGCATACGGCCGAGGCGATGCGGGACTTCGTGGATCTGGGGGATGCACCGAGCTGTCATACCTGCGGGGCGATCATGATTCGCAACGGAAGCTGTTACAAATGCGTGGAGTGCGGCTCGACCAGCGGGTGCAGCTAGTCAAGGTACGTCCCCGGAGGGAAGAAGCGAAAAGCAGATTCCCTCCGGAAATGACAACCAAGGAAATCCAGCATGGGGAAAACGTGTCGAGGCTGCAGCGTAAGCTGTGGCCTCGATGCGCTTCCGGCTCCAAAGCGCGCATTTGCGTCGTTGAAGTTGACCATGGTTGTCGAGCATGGCAACGCGCTGGGGGCTGCGGGCATCCGACGCAGGCGAGGATACCAGCCGATGCGTGCAGCGAACGCCGTAAGGAACGGATTGCTTTTTCTGCTCGCCATGGCTTCGGCTGGCTGCTCCAAACCGCCCAAGCCGGCGCCGCCGCCTCCCAAGCCGAAGACAAAACATGTACCACCGACCCCCATCGACCTGAAAAAAGCCGAGCTGGGCGAGCCCACCTGGAATAGCCAATGGACCAAAATTGTTGAGAAGAACGTGACGCCGGCCATGCTGTCGCGGCGCGTACCGCGCGATGTGGTCCAGCTCTGCCCGCGTTTCTACACGATGAAGCCGATCGACAAGCGCGCATTCTGGGCGTATTTTTTCCAGGCGCTGGCCGGGGCGGAGGCCGGGCTGAATCCCAAGGCGGACGTGAAACGCGATGAGCCGGAACTGGCGCGGATGGAGAAGATTCCGCCGTCGCTGGTGCGCACGGAGGGGCTGCTGCAGCTGACGTACGCCGATGCCAAGCGCTATGGCTGCGACTTTAACGCGAAAGCGGATGCCCGGCTGCCGATGAACGATCCGCGTCGCACGATTCTGGAGCCGCGCAATAATCTGCTGTGCGGCATTCGCATCCTGGACAATCAGATGTTCACGCTGCACCGGCCCATCCTGTGGTCCGCGTCCTATTGGGCGACGCTGCGGCCGGGCACGTTCAGCGAGCAGCTATTCGCGAAGCAGATGACGAATCCGCCGCTGGCGTGCGGGAAATTGCCGCGGGTGACGGAGTCTCCGGAGACGCACCGCGAAGTGGCAGAGTAAGGTCAGGCGCGGGAAGAGCGCTGCGCGAGCCGGCGTTGCGCGAGATTCCAGACCTCTGCGACCGCCAGGGAGATGGCGATGCCAAAGGAGACTTCCAGAAACCGCTCGACCGCAATCTTCCACGCAGGGCCCGTGTGCGGAATGAGGACGATGATGGCCACGGTGACGCCGCCGAGTCTGCCGGCATTTTGAAATTTGAGCGCCGTGCAGAGAACCATCACGACGAGAACTGCGAACGCGAAGATCCACAGGCTGGGGTGTTCGTAGAGGGCGACGAGCCAGCCCACGATTGCCCCGAGTGCGGTGCCGACGAGGCGGTCTTTAGACGCGGTGAGGGTGGCGCCGACCTCCGACTGCATGACGATGATGGCGCTGATGGCTGCCCAGTAGCCGCCCGGCATGCGCAGGGCGTGTGTCAGCCATGCGGCCAGCCCTGCGGCGATGGCGGTGCGCGTGGCCTGCTGAAACGTCAGGCGGTCGCGGACCGGGGCCGCCGGGGCTGGGGTTGAGGGAGCCATCGCTGGGGCTGCGGCTACTTGCGATTCGTGCCCAGCGCGCGCTGCACCTTGCTGTGGCGCACGCCATAGGTGAAGTAGATGGCGAGACCGACGACGAGCCAGATGACGACGACTTCCTTGGTGAGCATAGGGAGCGCCCAGATGAGATAGAGCGCCGTGACGATGCCGAGGAAGGGAACCAGCGGTACCCACGGTGTTTTGAAGGGGCGATGCAAGTCGGGCATGCGGCGGCGCAGAATCCAGACGCCTGCGGAGACGATGGCAAAGGCGAGCAGGGTGCCCATGTTGACGAGCTCCGCGAGACGGTCAATGGGCAGCACCGCCGGCAGAAACGCCACAATGAAACCGACGACTAAGGTGGAGATGTAGGGCGTGCGGAAGCGCGGGTGAATCTTGCCCGCCCACTTCCAAAGCAGGCCGTCGCGTGACATGGAGTAGAAGATGCGGCTCTGCGCCAGAAGCATGACGAGCATGACGGTGGCCAGGCCGAAGACAGCGCCGATCTTGACCAGAATGCTGCCCCAGGCGATGCCGGTCACGTCGATGCCGACGGCGATGGGGTCGGCGACGTTGAGTTCGCGATAGCTCACCATGCCGGTGAGGACGGTGGAGACGGCGATGTAGAGCAGCGTGCAGATGACCAATGTGCCGAGAATGCCGATGGGCATATCGCGCTGCGGATTTTTGGCTTCCTGCGCGGCGGTGGAGACGGCGTCAAAGCCGATGTAGGCAAAAAAGATGGAAGCTGCACCAGCGGTGATGCCGCCCCATCCGTACTTGCCGGGCCCCTCTGCGGGTGGGATGAAAGGGTGCCAGTTCATCTTGGCGATGTGCGGGTGGTGGATCAGATAAGCGGTGCCGATGACGAGGAAGATGCCGACGACGGAGAGCTTGACCATCACCATGGCCGAGTTGAAGTTGGCGGACTCCTCAATGCCGATTGCCAAAACGACGCTGACGAGAAGAATGGCGACGAAGGCGACCAGATTGAAGATGCCGGTAACGTGGGGGAGCCCCGCCAGATTGGTGCCTGCGGGGACGGCAACTGCGGGCATCCATCGCCCTTGGTATTGGTAGAGCAGATCGCCGGTGGTGGTGGTGAACTGCGGCGGCAGATGGATGTGGAAGTCCTGCAGAAGGCTGACAAGATAGCCGCTCCAGCCGGAGGCGACCGTGGCGGCACCGAAGCCGTACTCCAGCACAAGATCCCAGCCGATCATCCAGGCGACAAACTCGCCAAGGGTAGCGTACCCGTACGTATAGGCGGAGCCGGCGATGGGGATGAGCGCGGCAAACTCCGCATAGCAGAGGCCGGCAAAGGTGCAGGTGATGCCGGCGAGAACAAAGCTAAGCGAAACGGCTGGCCCGGCATGGATGGCAGCGGCCTGACCAGTGAGCACGAAGATGCCAGCTCCAATGACGGCGCCGATGCCCAGGGTGATAAGGTTCATCGGCCCGAGCGCGCGCTTGAGTTCATGTTCGCCTTCTGCATGAGCCTCGCTCAGCAGGACGGGCATGGGCTTGATCGCGCTCAACTTGGGCATGGGCAAGGATTCTCCTGAGGAATGCTGGTGACGCCGGCGGGCGCAGCGGCTGCTTGCGGGTCACTCGATAGCGTACCGTATCTTGCGCACGTTTGGGGCGGTGCGGTCAGCGAAGAATGGCGAGAAAATCTTCCGCAGCCTGGCGGGGGCTTCCTTCTACCGGCAGCAGGGCAGAGATGACGGCGACGGAGTCGGCGCCGGCATCGAGTACGGCGCGGGCATTAGCAAGGGTGATGCCCCCGATGGCCACCAGTGGCTTGCGGGTAAGGCGGCGCGCCTGTTGCAGGCCAGCAAGACCGACGACCGGGTCGGGGTTCTGCTTGCTGGCAGTGGCGAAGACGGGGCCGTAGGCGATGTAGTCGCAGTCAGTCGCATCGGCATCTTCGAGCTGCGCGGGGTTGTGCGTGGAGACGCCCACCCAGCGTACGGGGCCTACGATGCGGCGTGCGTCCGCGGGCGCGAGATCTTGCTGGCCAACGTGAACGCCGTCTGCATCGGCCAGCAGCGCCAGGTCTGCGCGGTCGTTCAGAATGAGGCGGAAGTTTTCCGCCGAGCGAAGCGGGCGCAGCGACTCCATGGCGCTGAGGATTTCGCGCACGGAGCCGCTCTTATTGCGGTACTGGAGTAGGGTGACGCCGGCGGCCCGGAGGTCGGCGGCATAGGCCGCGAGGCCGACCCCGCGCGATTGCAGTAGCGCGGCGTCAGCGATGGCGTAGAGGCGGGGCAGCATTGTGCTATTGCGCGTTCTTCTGCTTTTCGCGTTCGAAGAAGCGCTCCATGAATTTGGTGTCGAAGAAGCCAGCCCGGAAGTCTTCGTCCGCGAAGATGCGCTGCTGCAGCGGAATGATGGTGTGGATGCCTTCGACCACGAACATTCCCAGGGCGCGCTGCATGCGGGCGATGGCCTCAGCGCGGTCAACGCCGTGGACAACCAGTTTGGCGATCATGGAGTCGTAGTAGGGCGGAACAACGCCCTCGGCGTACTGCGCCGTATCGACGCGCACGCCGTTTCCGCCGGGCACGTTGAAGACGGTGATCTTGCCGGCGGACGGCGTGAACTTTTCCGGATGCTCGGCGTTGATGCGGCACTCAATGGCATGGCCGCGCAGCTCAATCTTCGCGGGCAGAATGTCGCTGAGCTTCTCGCCGGCCGCGATGCGGAACTGCGCCTTGACCAGGTCGATGCCGGTGATCAGCTCGGTGACTGGATGCTCCACCTGAATGCGGGTGTTCATCTCAATGAAGTAGAGCTTGCCGTCCTCATCCATCAGGAACTCGACGGTGCCGGCGTTCTGGTAGCCGATGTTTTCCAGGCTGCGCTTCAGGGTCTGGCCAATTTCTTCGCGAAGCTTCGGGCTGACCTGCAGCGAGGGCGCCTCCTCGATCATCTTCTGGTGGCGGCGCTGGATGGAGCACTCGCGTTCGCCGAGCGAGATGACGTTGCCATGCTCGTCGGCCAGCACCTGAAACTCAATGTGGCGCGGCCGCTCGATGAACTTCTCCATGTACAGGTCGCCGTTGCCGAAGGCGTTCTGCGCCTCCGTGCGGGCGGCGCGGAACAGGTTGGGCAGCTCTTCGGCAGTGCGCACGATGCGCATGCCACGGCCGCCGCCGCCGGCCGATGCCTTAAGGATGACGGGATAGCCGATGCGTTTGGCCCAGTCGAGCGCCTCTTCTTCGCTTTGGATGACGCCTTCCGAGCCGGGAAGAATCGGCACCTTGGCCTTTTTCATCGCCATGCGGGCTTTTTCTTTTTCACCCATCAGGCGGGTGACCTCGGGTGGCGGCCCGATGAACTTGATGTTGGAGGCGCGGCAGACCTCCGCGAAGTTGGCATTCTCGCTCAGCAGGCCGTAGCCGGGATGGATCGCGTCCACGTCGGCGATCTCCGCGGCGCTGATGACGGCGGGCACATTGAGATAGCTGTCGGCGGAGCGTGGCGGCCCGATGCAGATGGCCTCATCGGCAAACCGGACGTGCAGGGAGTTGCGGTCGGCTTCACTGTAGACGGCGACCGTGCGGATGCCGAGCTCCTTGCACGCGCTGATAATGCGCAGGGCGATCTCGCCCCGATTGGCAATCAAAACCTTCCGAAACATAACCCTCGCAGGAATTCCGATGCAGTTAGCGCGGCCGGATGGCAAAAAGCGGTTGTCCGTACTCGACGGGCTGGCCGTTGGTGACAAGACGCTTGACGATCTCACCCGCAGCGTCGGACTCAATCTCATTCATCAGCTTCATGGCTTCCACGATGCAAAGGATCTGGCCGGCCTCAACGCGGTCGCCAACCTTGGCAAAGGCCTCTGCACCGGGAGCGGACGCCTCGTAGAACGTGCCGACGATCGGAGACTTGACGATGTGAAGACCGGCATTCTCATCGGCGGCAGGAGCGGCGGCGCGCGCTGCGGCGGCTGCAGGAGCCGGGGACGCCGCGGCAGGCGCGGCAGATGTCGCGGGGGCTGCGGCCGCCAGCAGGGCAGCAATCTGGCCGGCGTCGGGGCCGGATACAGTGGGCTTTTCTTTGCCGCCAAAGTTCAGACGGACCTTTAACCCTTCCTGCTCCAGCTCAAATTCGCCGACGTTCTGCTGCTTCAAAAACTCGATGAGATCTTTTAACGATTGCAGCTGTCCTGCATTCATAAAGTCTTGCGCTCCTGAAATATGACCGCTTCCGGTCCGTTTCTGCAGTATAAGTGTTGCGCGCGGCACTCGTCCTGCCAGAACGAGTGGGTACGGATACGATCCGTCTACAGTTCGATCCAGCCTTTGGGCGCGGGGGTAAGGATTTCGGCGCCGCGAGCAGTGACCAGCACCTCATCTTCAATCCGGATGCCGAAACGGCCGGGAAGATAGACGCCCGGTTCAATCGTAACCACCATATTCCTCTGGAGAGATTCTGTCTGCCGGGCGGCGATGCGCGGCCCCTCGTGGATCTCCAGGCCGACGCCGTGGCCGGTGGAGTGGGTGAAGTGCTGGGCCAGGCCGGCGCGCTCGAGGATCTGGCGGGCGGCAGCATCCACCGCGCCGCTGGGGGTGCCGGGACGCACGGCCATAATGGCGGCGAGCTGGGCTTCTTCGACGGCTTCGTAGGCCTCGCGTTCGGCGTGGGTCGCGGGCCCCAGATGCACGGTACGGGTCATATCCGAGCAGTAGCCGTCGAGAACCACGCCAAAGTCGAGCACCACAAAGCCACGGCGCGGCAGCCGGTGGGTGCTGGCGACGCCGTGGGGCATGGCCGAGCGCGGACCGCCGGCGACGATGGTCTCAAACGACATGCCGCTGGCCCCGGCGCTGCGGGCCATGGCTTCGAGTTCCGCGGCGACCTCAATCTCACGGCGGCCGGGCTCGATGCGCGCCAGCATGTGCGTGAACAGATCGCAGCCGAGCGCTGCTGCGGCGCGCATTTTCCGGAGCTCCTGTGCATCCTTGATCTGCCGCAGGGCAGCGACCGGAGAGTCGATGGGATGGAAGAAGCTGCGGCGGGTGCGGCCGCTGATCGAGCGGCGCATTGCCTCGAGCGCCGCGACGCTGGTGTGCTCCGCATCGATGGCACAGGAGGCGAGCTTCTGCCGCTGCAGCCACGCGCACGCTTCCCGCAGCACCGGGCCGTCGGCGATGACAACGGTGGCGTGGCGGGTCTGCTGCCGGGCCTGCTGGATATAGCGGCCATCGGTAAAGAGGACGGCGCCGCGTCTTCCTGTGGCCCGCGCGGGGACGACGACGGCGGCGTTCGAGCCGGTGAAGCCGGTGAGGTAGCGGACATCTGGCAGATGCGTGACCAGCAGGGCAGTTTCCTTGCGGTCACGCAGTTCGGCGCTCAGGGCGGCCATTCGCGTCATTGGCCGGCGACCTCTGCGCCGGGATGATTCGCCTGCTGCGTCAGACTGCGGATCAGGTCTGTCTCATGTTTGCGGTAGGGGCGGCCGTCGGGATAAAAGACGTCGTGGAACCAGACCGGCGGCTGCATCAGCACGTAAGGGCGCTGCCAGGAGTCCCAGGGAAAATTGGTCTGGGTGAGGCCGTTGACCAGGCCCCAGTTGATGGCGCCGACGTGCTCTCTCATTGCGATGGGCAGGATCAGGTCAAAGGAGCTGCCGACGCTGCGCGCCATGTACTCCGTGCAGATGATGGGGCGGCCGTATGTCTGCAACTGCTTGATCCGCGCGGTGAAGCTTTCGGGCCAGCCGTAGTTATGGAACGTGAGGATGTCGGACTGGCTGAGCTGGATGCGATCGACAGCATCGAGCGTGGCGGGCTTGCTCCAGTCTCCGTCGTGCCATAGCCCGCTGGTGAGCGGCTGCATGGGATGCTGTGAGCGTGCCCAGGCGTAGACCTGTGGTAGCAGCTTGGCGACCAGCACAGCCTTTTCTTTGGCTTCCTGCGGCGACTCATACTGCTCGGCGGGATTGTCCGGCTCATTCCACAGATCCCAGGCAAGCACGCGCGGATCCTGGCCGAATGCGCCGACGACACCTTTCACGTAAGCCTCCAGACGCGGGTACTGGCGCGGGTCGCGCAGCGCGGGCTCGCCGGGGCTTTGCATCCAGCCGGAGTTGTGCACGCCGGGGATGGGCGGCCGCTGCGGGCCGAGCACGGGATTGGGATCCCAGCAGGAATCAAAGAAGACGAAGATCGGCCGGATGTGGTGCTTGTGCGCGATGGTGAGAAACGTGTCGATGCGCTGCTGGTAACCTTTGGGGTCCTGCTCCCAGACCAGGTCATGCAGAAAGACGCGCATGGTGTTCATGCCGATGGCCTGCGCCCAGCCAAGCTCCTGGTCGATCTCACTAGGATTGAACGTGGCGGCCTGCCACATGGCGAGCTGATTGATGGCGTCGTGCGGGATGTAGTCCGAACCGACCAGCCAGGGCTGCTGCGCATACCAGGCGTTGGCTTTGGCGCGGCTCCAGCGCTGCGGTGCGGGAGCGGGCGGAGTCTGAGCGTGGAGGCAAACCGGCATAAATCCGGCGCAGGCAATCAGGGAGGCGACCATCCAGCGGAGGAATCGCATGATGCGATTGAACCGCAAGGTTGCGCGGCATGCAATGCCCGGGCTGGGGAATTTCCTGGAAAGGCAGGGAAAAGCAAGCGCAGAAGCAGATTCCCTGCGGCAATGACAACGAGAAAGGCAAGGGCAAAGGCAGCCGGCTATTTTTGCCGGGCGGGCGAATCGTCCAGGTGGCCCAGCTTTTCGCGTTTGACCTCCAGATAGCGCTCGAACGTTGCTTCTGGAGCCACGGCGGCGGCGACTCGCTCTGTGACCTGAATGCCGGCAGCTTCAAGAGCAGCGATCTTTTCGGGATTGCTGGTGATGAGCCGGACCTGCGTGACACCCATTTGGCGCAACACGGCAGCGGCGAGATCGAAGTCGCGGCAGTCGGCTTTGAAGCCGAGCTCTTCGTTCGCTTCCACGGTGTCGAGTCCCGAGTCCTGGAGCGCATAGGCCTGCAGTTTGGGGATAAGACCGATGCCCCGGCCCTCCTGCTGTTCGTAGACAAGAATGCCGCGGCCCGCTTCGGCGATCATCCGGAGGGCCATTTCGAGCTGCGGGCGGCAGTCACAGCGCAGCGAGCCGAAGACATCCCCAGTGAGGCACTGGGAGTGAATGCGGACTAACGGCGGGTCGCCGGTGACGTCGCCCATGACCAGTACCACCATATCTTCCACGGCCTTGCGGGTGGAGGAGTCTTCGCAGCCCGGCTCCGGCCGGGAGTCGGTGCGGCTTCCAGTAAAGCCGAGAATGCGGAACTTGCCCCAGCGGGAGGGGAAGTCGGCTTCCGCTACTTTCTGTACGTGGACGGAGGACATGCTTCGATTATAGGAAAGCCGCTGGCCGATCGCCCGAAGCATGGCGCGGATGGCTGGCTGCAAATAGTAGAGTGGAACCGTGATCCCCTCCCGCCTCATCCTGATAACGCTGCTGGTCAAGCTGGGCGTAGCGGCCGCAGTGCCGAGCGCTCTGGCGCGCTCCACAGTTTTCAAGAATCTTTTGTTGAAGGAGCGGCGCAGCCCCGCCCAGACGCTGGGAATGCTCGCGTTTATCGCCATTCCGCTCACGTTGGGCGTGTGGGCGCGGGTGGTGGTGCCCAACTTTCTGGCGGCGGATATCTCGTTTGAAGCGATCATCCTGATTGCGCTTCTGCTGGGTACGACGCCCGCGCTGATGGGCGCTGCCCTGTTTGCGATGCCGGCGCTCGTGCACCGGGAATACCTCACACTGCCCTTCAATCTGATGGTGGCCGTGATCTTCGGCTGGTATCGCACGTTTGTTTCGGAAGAGGATGTGTGGTCGTTCTCTCCATTTGTTGACCTGAGCGTGTACCGCTGGCTGCGGCGGAACCTGGCACGGCCGCGCATCGACCGGCAGGTAATTCTGCTGCTGCTGATTCTTGGCATGCAGGGGGTGCGCAACTGGATCGCCGTGCTCTACCCGAAGCGGCTGTTCTGTCTGGTCTCGAATAACTGGCTGGTGCTGGCGGCGATCTACTTGTGCGCGCCGATGGTGGTTGGCATTCCGCTGAAGATCTGGAATGCGATTCGCATCGAGCGCAAGTTGGAGGAACAGGAGCGGCTGCTGCTGGAGGCCCGGCTGGACGCGCTGCAGCGGCAGATCAATCCACACTTTCTGTTCAATACGCTCAACTCCATTGCGTCGCTGGTGCGGGTGCGGCCGGAGCAGGCGCGCGACCTGATCGTAAAGCTGGCCAGTATTCTGCGCGCCCTGCTGCAGGAGCGGGACGACCGCATGCAACTGCGCGATGAGCTGAAGTTTGCCGACGACTACCTCGCGATTGAGGTGGCGCGCTTTGGCGCGGAAAAACTGCGCATTGAAAAAGACATTGCCGAAGAGACGCTGGATATTCCTGTGCCGACAATGCTGCTGCAGCCGCTGATTGAGAACAGCATCAAGCATGGGTTGGAGCCGCGCATCGCCGGGGGCACCATCACGCTGCGCAGCCGCCTGCAGGGCAGCTCCCTGGTGGTGACGATTGAGGACGATGGCGTGGGCATGCCGGTGGATGGCAATGGGGTGACGAGCGGCGAGATGCCGCGCCGGCGCAATCTACTGTCGCGGGGGACGGGCATTGGTCTGCGCAACGTGCGCGAGCGCATGGAGGTGCTGTGCGGGCCGGGCTCTGGCTTTGAGATCATCAGCCGTCCCGGACGCGGTACGCGCGTGGTGCTGACGATTCCGGTTGGAGCGGGTCCGGGGATGGCATAGGCCAGGGATCTGATATTCGGGCAAGAGCAACAGCAGATTCCCTGCGGGAATGACAACCAACAAAAGCAAGGGCTAGCTGGCGGGCTGTTCCAGCACCTGCTGATAGTAGCGTTCGTAATGCGGAATAATGTGGCTGGCGCAGTAGCGCTGCTGCGCCTCCTGGCGGCCGGCTTTGGCCATCGCGGCCAGCTCTGCCGGGTGTCTCAGCAGCCGGATGGCGGCACGGGCCATTCCCTCCGTATCGCCAACCGGAAACAGGCGGCCGTTGACGCCGTCGCGGATGAGCTCCGGCACGCCGCCGACGCGCGTGCCCAATGTTGGCACTTCGCAGGCCATGGCTTCCAACGCAGCTAAGCCAAAGGACTCGAGTTCGCTTGGCATCAGCATAAGATCCGCAGCAGGTAGCAATTGATTCACCTGGTCGTTCTTTCCGACGAAGTGGACGCGGTCGCGGATGCCGAGCGACTGCGCCAGCCACTCGGCGGGCGAGCGGTCCGGGCCGTCGCCGATCATCAGCAGGCGCGCGGGAACTTCCTTGGCAACCTGAGCAAAGATACGGACCACATCGGTGACACGTTTGACCGGGCGAAAGTTCGAGAGATGTACGAGCAGCGCCTCATCCGGGTCGGCATACTGGGCGCGAACGGGGCCGCGTGCCTCCGGCGTGCGAACGTAGATGTCGCAGTTAACAAAGTTAGGGATGACCTCGATGGGCCGCGTGGTGGCGAAGGTCTCAATGGTCTCGCGGCGCAGATAATCCGAGATTGCGGTGACGCCGTCGCTCTCGTCAATGGAGTAGCGCGTGATGGGCAGATACGCGCGGTCCGCGCCGACCAGCGTAATGTCCGTGCCGTGCAGCGTGGTGACAAACGGCAGGCGGCGGCCGCGTTTGGCCAGCATCTGCCGGGCCAGCATTGCACTGACGGAATGGGGAATGGCGTAGTGGACGTGCAGAATGTCCAGATCGTAATACTCCGCCACATCGGCCATGCGGGTGGAGAGCGCCAGCGAGTACGGCGGAAACTCAAACAGCGGGTAGTTTGAGACCGGAACTTCATGAAAGCGGATGCGATCCTCATGCCCGCTCAGGCGGAATGGCTGCGCATAAGAGATGAAGTGAACTTCGTGGCCGCGCGCGGCCAGCTCCACGCCAAGCTCCGTGGCGACGACGCCGCTGCCGCCGTAGGTGGGATAACAGGTAATGCCAATTTTCATGCGGGCTCGCTTTCGCGCTGTGCTGCAAGGCAAGGATGCGGCGACGGGTGGCAAAGTTGCAGAAACCCGCAGGCCCGCGCTGGCAGCCCAGCCAGGCTGGACATCAAAGTTGGCCGAAATGGATGAGAGCAGCGTCGGGAGGCAGCAAGCCGGGCAGCGTCCGCAGGGCCTCCAGCTCCACTTGCCGGGAGGTGGTGAGCCGCGTATTGACTGCATACAAATCGTCATCGACATAGGCGGGGTGGCAGACCAGCTCCCACGTGCCGTCGGGCAGATGTCCCAGGATCGATTGCAGGGTTTCGGCGTCGAGCGAGCCAGTAGCCAGAACGCCGAGACTGCCAGATGTGGTGCGCAGCCCGTGCCGACGCACGGTGGCAGCGAAGTCACGCTGCAACATGCGAAGTGCTCGCACCTCCAGCCGCCGCACAAGCGGAGCGTTCGGAGTATGGCGGAGGCTCCATGTGGGTTCAAATGGATTGCGGATTGCAGGCACGCCGCAGGCTGCCGCGGCACGGCAGACGGCGGCCAGCACCGCGGGAAACATATGCGTGTGTTTGTGTGTGTCGATGTGGGTAAGGCGCAGACCGGCATGCTGCAACCGTGAAATCTGCGCGGTGGCCTCACGCTCAATATGGATAGGCAGGATGCGGTCCAGCATCAGGTCGCGAACAAACGTGCCCAGCCTTCGCCGGAAATGCGGCGCTTCGCCGACAGCGGCGGACGGGGCAAGCAGGCTGGCGATGCGCTCGGGCGGTGCAGCGGGCACGCCGTCCAGCAGCACAACGTGGCAACCCACGCCAAGCGCAGGGAGCTGTTTGGCGAGAGCAATGGCCGCCGCCGCCTGATGCGAGCATGCCATCAGCGTGGCCGAGGTGAGCGCGCCGGCGCGGTTACACTCAGCCACGGCGCGGTTCACCCCGGAGGTGAGGCCGAAGTCATCCGCGTTGATGATGAGACGGGGCATTCGCAGAAGAGTCTATCAAGGTGGTCAGGGAAGTTGGGCCGAGAGCTTCATCGGGGCTCACCCCTTTAGAGCGAGAACGCGTGGCGCAAAGGGACGAGCCGCAATTCGCGGGAACCAAATGAGCACTTACTCCCGGATATCGATTGAATATAAAGTGTGATGCGTCAGGATAAAGAGCGTCCTCCGATGAGGGCCACCAAAGATAAGATCGATGGGCCGATCCGGGACCAGGATTTCGCCAAGCTTCTTGCCGTAGGGCGTATAGACGGCGATATTGCCGTCCGCGAGATAGACATTTCCGTGTGCATCCTGCGTAACGCTTTCGCCGCCACGTTCCGCGAAGAGCTTAAGCTGCGATAGCGTACCTTCGCTGTCGACTGTCCCGGAGTATGTTTTTTGCCCGGATTCCTCCGTGACATAGAAAGGCGACCCGGCGACCGCGGGTGACAAAGAGTTGGCGTGCAGAACATCCGCCATCTTTACGCCCCACGTGAGTGCGCCGTCCACAAAATCTTTCCCGGCCGGGATGAAGGTAGTTTTGTCGGGCGAGATGTATTGATAGGGTTTGGGGGCGGTGACAGCCTGCGCAAATCCGTGGCCTCCCCAATAATCGTCAGGAAGGATCGCGGTTGCGCCCGGGCGATTGGCAGATGGCACGGGATGCAGAAATGTGACCTGATCGTCGACCGCGTCTGGCCGGAAGCTATAGACAGTTCCAGCGCCTTCATACGACACGACGATCAAATTTCCCGAATGATCGAACGCGAGCTGCGTGGGTTTTAAGGATTGATCGCGGAGTAGCTGTAAGTCATTCGACGCAGGGTCCCAACGATAGATGCGCTGCCAGTGTGTGTCAATAAAGTACAGCCGACCCTGAGGATCGACGGCGGCCCCGGAGAGGCTGAAAAATCCGCCTTTCAGACGGCGGACCGTTGCAGAACCGGCGAGGACTGCAGACGGTGGTGCCGCATGGGCTGAGGGCCGCTGGCCGGAAATGTTCAGTACGGCTAGCTCATAGGCGCGTTCGTCCAAGTTGAGAGTTTCGTCGTACACAGAATTATCGAATGGAACTTTGCTGTTGCTATTGACGTGAAGATTGAAGAAATGAACGTTTGTTGAGTGAGTGACCAGAACTGCATACGGAAAAGGGTTGTAGCTGGCGATGACGCGATAGGAGTGAAAGTTAGCAATTGTGATATCGCGGGAGTCGTCAATCTCCAAGGGAAGCGCATTCGGCCCTTCGCCCCATTCTTCTTCTGTCTGCAAGGCATCTAGCTCCCAATGCGCAGCATTCCGCAGAATAACTTCATTCCGGACGTGGTGTTCGCTCGAAAGCTCGTAGACGCGCCCAGGGGTGGCTGTGTTGGAGACCATCATGCCGGCCTGCGCATAAGTATCGGGCGTCCAGATGTCGGCGAATGTTCCTCCTCCGCCGTCCGTTACCCATAAACTGGGGTACTGGGCATCCCAGCGGCGCTCGATATCCGGGTCGGCGGTATGAGTGTTGTTGTATGGATTGATGCGGCTGCCATCGACGTTATTCGTTCCATGACCCCCAAGGAACCGCACATCGTCCATCAAGGAACCGGCTCCCGCTTTCCAGATGACTCCGGCAGCGCGGCTATTGATGCCATTGGTATAAATCCCAATGCCGCTGAGGATGGTCTGGCCGCCTTTTGGAGACTCCACTAAGGGATTTACATTGCCCGGACCTTGAAACGCTGGGGCTCTATCTGGTAGATCGAACTGCGTCGTGCTCGGGTCCAGACCGATCATTGCGGTGTCTCCGCGCAATCGGATGGTTTTGCGGATAATGTACCGGCCCGACGGGACATAGATGGATGGATATTTGTCGACTGCTTGCTGGATGGCATCGGTATCGTCTGTCTGTCCGTCTCCCTTTGCGCCTAGCTGTCGCAGGTTCATCCAGGTGCTTGAGGGCGGATAGTTCCGAATAATTCGGGCTATGGAAGGCGCAGTGGTCAAAGGTGTTGTTCGAAGGCTGGTCGTGATGGATCCAGGCTCGCCAATATTGTGGATGACTAGACCGTGGATGAAAGTATCGATGCGATACAGTCTCGCGGGTGCGGAGACGTCGCTGCCGCTCTGGCGAAAATGCGCGATTACGGGGACGTGGGAGCAAACGATGTTTTTCAGATGGATTTGAGTGGTCGGATTATTTTCCTGACTGATGACTACGGCAGGTCCGCTGACGTTTGAGAACTGTGAATCCTTAACCCACAACTCGTCCGGATATCCGAGATCGATGGCGATAGCGCTCGGGACGTTCCGAAAGATATCGCCCGCCAATGTCAAGCCGGCTTCGTGCTCGCGGATTGCAGCAACTCTCTGACCCTCGAAGGTGGAGTCCAGCAATGTAAATTGCCAGCCTGGCGATGGCGCCTGGGTCATAATCCCGAATTGGCCACCATAGAAATGCAAATCGTCGGCTTCGTTTCCGATCTCATGCAGCGCCGCCAGACCGGAGCCGATGTGAAAATCCATATGAGAAAGGAAGCAATGCTGCGCGACATGGAACCGGATAGCCACGGCGGCGGGATTACCGTCCTGAATGTCAAAATCGACATTGCTCATCGCGGAGTAGAACGTTCCTGGATTCGCGTCGGCAACGTCGGTGGGAGGCACCGTGCCCGGCAACGGCTTTCCTGGCCGATAGGGATGACGTGCACCGGCAAACACGACCATGTAGCCCATGCCGTGCTGATAGCCGGGCGTGTTTTTCCCCAATGTCAGAACGGGTCGCGTCTTGCCGTATCCGATGATGCGTATGGAGGGCCACACATATAAGGTGTGCGAGATCCGGTACCTTCCAGACGGAAGGAAGACAATGCCTTCTTTGTGGGCCTGCCATTGAGAATCGATTGCTTGCTGCAGTGCCTCCGTATCGTCGCCGGAGCCGTCGGCATGGACCGCGAAGTGGTCCGGGGTTACATATGTCGCCGACTTGTCTTCGAGCCGGACGAGATAGTGAGACGTGCCAGCAACTGCCAGCGATGTGGAGGAGAGAATCGCCAGAAGCGCGATGATGACACGGGGTGCGAAGCACCGCATAGTTGCTCCTTTGAAGGCGCAATAGATGGAGTTTTTATTGGGCCGGCCAGACATACGTCGCGGCTGAGCCCGGCTGCAACGTACCGGTGAATGATCTCCCGTGGTAACGGACATCAAAAGCCTTGACGAAGTTCCCTGTATTGGCTGTTACCAGAACGACGTGATGGTCTGGGGTGAGGAAAGCAACGTTGCTCATTTGTTCCATATCCGTGGAAGCTATGCGGACCGAGCCTGGGGGAACGAACTTTGAAAAGTGGGCGATCGTGAAGTAAGCAACATTGAAGGTGGCCTTATCGCCATCAAGGGTGATGGCCCCGTAACACGAAGGGCAGCCCCCATCGTTCGTATGGGGGCCAGCATTGGGGTCGGCCGCCAGATTCCACAACAGGACGTTGCGGGCCCAGTTTCGGGTGGCTCCCACGGGAACTCCACTGATAGCTCCGGCAACAGCAATGTCTGACGAGTTGGGCGGCTGGGTGATGGACTGTTCGGTGAAATAGATACCCTTATCTGGAAATGCATCGTGCACGCGCGTGAGTGCCGAGACTTCGCCGCCGTATAAGTGCCAGGCTGATCCAGCAACATATCGGCTCGCTGCAGGGTCGCCGAGGATCGACAATGCGTAAGAAACTACGTCGGCGTTGTGGTCGTAGATGAGGATTTTGGTGGTGATGCCCTCATGGTGAAAGGCAGGTCCTAAGGCAGTCTTGATGAAGTTATCCTGCTCCTGCGCAAGCATAACCATACTGGGGGTGTTTTTGGGGTTCAATGGCTCATTCTGGACCGTAATCGCGTCAATGGTGATGCCGGCCGCCTGCATGGCGCGAATGTATTTCACCAAGTAGTTGGCGTAGCCACGGTAGTACTTCGGCTTCAGGTTGCCACCCTTGGGGCTATCGACGGTCTTCATCCACGGTGGGGCCGACCAGGGCGAGCCGAGTATCTTGATGCGCGGATTGATCGACAAAATCTCTTTCAGGATGGGGATGACCGCGACTTCATCTTTTGCGAGATTGAAATGCTTCAGGGCGGGGTCTGTCTGTCCAGCTGGCAGGTCGTCATAACTGTAAGGATGAGCGTTCATATCGGACGATCCGATACTTACGCGCAGATAGCTGACGCCGATTCCATCGCCGCTGGTGGTAAAAATGCGCCGTAAGAGAGCGTTTCGCGCGGGTTTTGACATTTGCTGCAGTAGCTGGGCGCTGCCCCCTGTCAGGGCAAATCCAAAACCATCGATTGTCTGAAATTTCTTTTCAGGGTCGACATCCAAAATCGGATTGGAGCTGGCACGGCTGCTGAAGGAGAGAGGCGTTGTTTGCCTTTGCAAAAGCGCCGATCGATCCTGAGTGGACAGCCAGACAGAGACGCTATCGGGAGACTGCGCGCGAACTTTGTGATTGAAACCGGAAAGGCAGACGGCAGCAGCGAGGAAAAGGTGTAGCGGCTTCATCAGGACGGCCCCTTAAAATCATGAACATTAGACCTGCGGCGGGGTTGTCTGTCAAGGCGAGGAATGCGATTCAGCCCTTTCAACAAACGATTGTCTACATTCCGCCGTCAGACCGATTCGGAAGGCAGTCCGTTCGACAGGGTCACCGCAGGCACGGGTTCGCGCCCTCGACGGAGAGCCGTCAATAGCAGCAAAAGGACAGCGGCCGTTGCCGGCACAAAAAGTCCCCAACGTAGCGATCCGATGTGGGTTGAAACTTCCCCCGTCAGCCAGGAGACAATGCCTCCACCGCAGCCGGCCATGGTGAAGACCCATCCGGCATGCGGCGTATCACCGGCCGTAGTCAGGAACGCCGAAAGAATCAGCGGATATAACGGAGCGAGCGCGAGGCCGGCAACGCAGACCTCCAGAAGAAACAGGAATGCTGAGTGTGCAAACAACATGCTGACGACAGCGGCTGCCGAAACAGCGGAAGCGGCAATGCAAAGGGTGGCCTCCCGAATGGTGCGAAGAATAAGCGGTGTGAGCAATCGCCCGAGAAGCAGCGCGGCCCAGAAACAGCCGAGACTCAGGCTGCTTCGCTCAAAGCTGGAAGCCATATCGCGATGGAGATAGGTCGTGATCCAGTTTCCGAGAGCCGATTCCACGCCAACATACAGAAACGCGACGGCGGACGAATAAATGATAAGTCGCAGCAGCGGGCGCGCAGCCGGGGGAGTTGGACCAGCGGCGGGCGGAAGGCCCTGCATATTTCTATAGAGTGTGAGCGCGGCGAACAGGCAAAGAATTGCCGCGGGGATGTATGTGTAGCGGCTGTTAACCGTGGACGGAAGGCGCGATACAAGAGCGGGCCCGAGGACTGCTCCGAGGCTCCAATACACATTGAGGATGGCCAAGGCTGATCCCCTGCGGACGGTAGATATTCGGCCGATCAGCAGCGTGGTGGTGGTCATCAGCAGCCCAAGACTGAAGCCAAGCAGGCCGAAAAATTCTGGGAGGAGCCGAGGTGGCGCCAGGACCACGCCCAAGGCCGCGATCGCCTGAAGCCAGTATCCTCTGCGCAGTGTTCGCCAGAGGTGCCTGCGGACGAACAAGGCTGCGACAGCACTCGCCACAAATTGCGTCATCAGCAGTAGCCCGGCTTGCGCATCGTTCAGGCCGAGTTGTTCGGAGAAGCGGGGAAGGATCGCACCGAGGAGAACAACCATAACACCGCAGAACGCAAATCCCAGATGAAGCGTGAAGACGATGGATCGCGAATACAGCTTGTCTGAGGTGCCACGGGTACTTGTCACAGAATTATTTGCGGCGCGGAGGGCCCGTGGTCGCCTTTCGCAATGCGCGCGTCGACTCCCGGACCACCAACTGAGGTTGTACAGCGATGTCGTCCGACGGTAGCTCTGTGCCGCGAATGCAGTCCAAAAGAGTCTTTGCCGCTAACTGGCCCATTTCAATCAGTGGCTGGCGGATCGTTGTGAGACTGGGGCTCATAAATGCTGCTGCACGGATGTCGTCAAACCCGATGACGGAAATATCTTCCGGTACCGAAAGACCGGAGTCATGGAGTGCACGAATGGCGCCCGTCGCTGCAATATCATTGAACGATACCAGGGCCGTGAAGCGGCGATGTTGCGAGAGAAGCTGCTGAATCACGGGATACCCCAGTTCCGGGGAGGTGAGGTCCCGATCGAGCTGAATCGTCAGTTGAGGATCAATGGTCAACCCAAAATCTCGTGCGACTTCCACCAGACTCGTCCATCGGATCATAGAGTCGGCGCTGAAGGGTTGACCCCGCATGAAAGCGATCTTGCGGTGTCCCAGCTCATAGAGGTGCTGCAGGGTGAGCTGTGCAGCCATTCGGTGATCGAGGACGATGTTGGTCACACCCTCGATGCGCTCGTGACCGGCAACAGCAATCGTCGGAACGGAATGACGATGGGTGATCGCCGTGTCAAGGCCGATCAGCCCTTCCACACCTCGAGCCACCAGCATGCGCTGATACTCCTCGATGAGGTCCTGGCGATGCAGGTGATGGGCAATGAAATAAAAGTAGTTGTGCTTGATTAGTTCATTGCCAATGCCAGTGAGGATTTCCGTGTGGTAGCCCTCTCCCAGCACCGGGACAAGTATCCCGATCGACATGGTCTTCCGGATTCGCAAGGAGCGGGCGAGCAGACTCGGCTGATAATTGAGCTCCTTCGCTGCCAATCGAATTCTCTCGCGAGTCTTCTCGGGAATGGACCGGCCCGGGACTTCATTTAAGACAACCGAAACCGTGCCTGGATCGAGACCAAGGTGTGCCGCGAGGGTTTTCAGACTTACCTTCTGGGAATTACCGGGCCGAGATTCAGGAATTTGCTTCATGACTTAGAACTTTTGGCTACCTTGGATTCTATGCCATAAATTCAGTTGTGAGTGCGGGTTACTACTGGGTGGATGGAAGCACAAGGTACGACGCCCTTACCTTCGAGTACGCAGTAAAAATGGTTGGCCGGAAGGTGACCGAGCGTCTCGATGCTTCCGTCGGGCCATAGCACCTTCGCCGAGTCAACCTGGACATTCGTTCCCAGCCCAAAGTGTAACCGGAGATCGTTCTGCGACAGATAACTTCCGCCGCTGCGAACCTCATCTTCCTGCACCAGCGAGCCTGCGGTCACTTGAACCCGCGCATTGAGCGCCAGTCGGTTGCCTTTCGGGCAAGCCAGTTCAAAACTGATCCAGTGATTCGGCGCTCCGCCCTCCGATCGTAGAAGCATGGGCAAGCCCTCAAGGTTTTCGATGACCACATCCACGTGGCCATCATTGAACAGATCGCCAGTGGCAAGGCCGCGACTCACCTGAGGAATGGCCAGGGCCGGGCCGGCCTCGCTGGAGATGTTCCTGAAGGTACCGTTCCGCTGATTGAGCAAAAGAAGTTTGGGTTCGCGATAGTGAGTGCCGATATCGGCGCTATCTACCTGCGGATACACGTGCCCGTTCACGTACATGAAATCGGGCCAGCCGTCATTGTTGAAATCAAAGAATGCGTCGCCCCAGCCTACGTAAGGCACCGATCCCCGTGCAAGGCCAGCTGCCCAGGAGACGTCAGTGAAGTTGAAGTTTCCGTCATTACGGAAGAGCGCCGCGTATTCTTCGCTGAAATGAGTGATGGCGATGGAAAACAGGCCTTTGTGAAGATAGTCGCCGAGCGCGACACCCATGTTGGCTTGCTCGTTGCCATCCTGATTGACGGCGATACCGGCTTGAAATGCAATGTCCGTAAAAGTGCCATTACCGTTGTTGCGATAGAGGAAGTTGGGCTCTCCGTCATTGGCTACGAAAAGATCGAGACGCCCGTCGTTACTAAGGTCTGACCATACGGCGGTCAAGCCGAACATGCCATGCGGATCGTCGACCCCCGCTTGTTTCGCAACGTTGGAGAAGGTTCCGTTACCATTGTTATGGAAAAGATTGTCTCCCGAGCCTTTCAGCCCGCGAGGTCCACATTGCACAGCGATTCCGTGATATCGGCAGGTGACTGCTGAGCCGAATTGCGGGAGATCTTTAAGGTCGAGATCGACATAATGGGAAACAAATAGATCGGACCAGCCATCCTTGTCATAGTCCCCGAAGGCTGCGCCGGTCGCCCACTTCGTATCGCCGCCCAGGCCCGCTGCCTGTGTGACATCCGTGAAGGTGCCGTCACCGTTGTTCCGGTAAAGGACAACGCCTCCAAAGCAGGTGACGAGCATATCAGGCCAGCCATCATTGTTATAATCCCCGACGGCGACCCCCATCGCCCAGCAGGGGAAGCCGACACCGGCCTTATCGGTGACGTCTGTAAACGTGCCGTCATGGTTGTTGTGGTAGAGCGCACCTTTCGCGCGCTGGCCTGCAAGCTGCATGGAGACGCTGGGAGCGTTTGTGAAATAGATATCCGGCCAGCCGTCCCGGTCATAGTCGATTAAGGCAACGCCGCCGCTCATCGATTCCACAATATATTTCTTCTCAGGTGCGGATAGATGCGTGAAGTGGATGCCAGCGGCACGGGTGACATCCACGAAGTGAGGAAGTTCAGCACTTGGGGCGGGCGGCTTGCTGGTCTGCGCAAAGGATGTGGACGCAACACCAATTGCCAAAAGCATCAGCAATGCATGGCGCGCCAGAATCCGCCGCATGAGGCCGTGCGCCCACCACAGCCTACTTCTGGTCATTGCTCATGCCGCCGGTTGCTCTGTCTGTCGGCAGGCTTCTATTGGCGAGCCGCATCTGGTCAAAGAGCTTTTCGAGCTTCTCCTTCATGGCCTTATATTTCTGGTACTGCGCCAGTTCCGCTTTCGCTTCGTCGACTTTCCCCTCTTGGCGGTAGACCGTGCTCAGACGATAGTGGGCGATGTAGTTTGTGGGATCAGTGGCTATGGCGCGCTTCAACAATTCTTCTGCCTGCGCGCGTTGATTGGCCGCTGCCAGAAGTTTGGCCTGAGCGACCATGGCATCATCATCGTTCGGATCGAGTTTGAGAGCTTTCTGATAATCCGCCGCCGCCTCCGTCATGTTACCTTGCTGAGCCAGAATGTCTCCCATACGCACAAGAGCCTTTTCGTTGTTGGGGTCTTCCGCAAGGGCTAGCTTGTACTGCGCCTCGGCCTGTGCCTGCAACGAAGGATCGTTTGAGTTGTCCAACAGCTCACCAAGTTCAAAGTGCAGACCCGGAAGCTGAGGATCAATGGCAAGCGCCTTGCGGTAATTGGCGATAGCGGCTGGGGTGTCATCATGGCGGTAAAGCTCATGCGCCATCGCCTGATGCATTTGCGCACTGTCAGGCGCTGCCAGGGCCATTGTCAGGATGGCTTGGTCGGCAATATCTGAGCCAAGCCGGTATTCCGTGTATAGCAGACTGACATTGGTGGGATCATCCTTAAGCAGGGCTCCGGTGACGGCCAGAGCCTCCTGAGGATTTCCGAGTCGGGAATATTCAGCGATGAGAGCGCCGCCTACCTCCTGCTTGACTCTGGGATCAGTCAGCGTCGGAAATGCCATGCGCATATCGGACATCGCGGCTGGTACGTCGCCAACTCTCAGTTCGGCAAGACCCAGCAATGCCTGAATTTTTGATAGCCCGGGTTGCAACTGGATTGCGGCACGCAGCTGTGGAATTGCTTGCTGATACTGTCCTTTAAAAAAGAGCAAGACCCCCAGATTCCCTCGGACGTCAGCATTTCGGGGTTCGAGATTGGCGAGAGTTTTGAATTCCGGCAGTGCTAAGTCCGGCCGCTTTTGCTGCAGATATTGCTGGGCGAGTTGGGTGTGCCGCTCTATCTCCGTGGCTTTTGGCGGAGTTGCCTGTGTGGCGCCGAAGATAGGGCCGGAACCGAGGAGGAGAACAGCGAGGAGGTTGCGGAGCTGCATGGTGTATCCATCATACAAATAGGATTCTTAAGCGGCTGCAGCAGAAAAAAAGAGTGGGGCGGCGGATAAGGCCACCCCACTTGAAGGTAGGTGTGCAAGCGTTAGAAGGAGATCTGCCCGTACAGTTGCATCGTTCTTCCCCCGACGGTGACCGTTGTGATCTGGCCTGCCTGAGCGGATCCGATGGAACTGTTAGGTGTTCCGAAGCTGGGATGGTTCAGAACATTGATAGCGTCCCCGCGAATCTGCATAACGACCGACCGCCAGATGGAGAAGTTCTTCCCCAGCGATGCGTTCAGTTCCGTTAAGCCCGGGCCATACACGCTATTTCTATGCGTGTTTCCGAAAGTTCCCGGTGCAGGCTGCGCGTACGCGTTGATGTTGAACCATTCCTGATTCGTGTGTGGGTTAGCGTTGGTGTCGCCAACAACGTTGGGGAACTGGTTATAGCTGCCAGCGCCTGCGTCACCACCCTGGCTATAGGAGTTGTCATTATTCATGGTTGGCGTAAAGGGATTTCCCGATTGAGCG
>JAKAUB010000052.1 GCA_021827845.1 Acidobacteriota bacterium
ACCGGAAGCGAGAAGCCAGCCGCTGCCGCAGACCACGCCCCGACGGAGCCGACCCGCTGATGCGCCGCTTTCTCTCGTTCCATGACTTCGACTGGACGCTGATGGCGTTTGTGGCTGCGCTGTCCATCATCAGCGTGCTGGAGATTCACAGCGCCACCCTGCACACAAAATTTATTCATTTCGATGAAAAGCAGATCCTCTGGCTGGCTGGAGGACTGGTGTGCATGTTTGTGCTGTCGCTGATCGACTACCACCTGCTGCTGGATGCGGCGGTCTGGGCCTATGGCATCTGCCTGTTCGCGCTGGTCGCCGTGCTGGCCGTGGGGCAGAAGGTTTTGGGGGCGCGCCGCTGGATCCGTCTTCCCGGGGGTATCCACTTTCAGCCTTCGGAGTGGGTCAAGCTCATCCTCATCGTGGTGCTGGCGCGGTATTTTTCGAACCTTGCCGGCCGGGAGCTTACCTGGAAGGACATCTTCAAAGGTATGGCGCTGGTCGGCGTTCCCATGCTGCTGGTACTCAAGCAGCCGGACCTCGGGACGGCGCTCACCTACGCCCCGGTTTTGCTGGCCGGGTTGTTTCTCGGCGGTATTCGTTTCAAACAGGCTGCAATCCTCTTCCTGGCGGGGGCGCTGGCCATTATTCCTGCCTGGTACAAGGTGTTGAAGCCCTATCAAAAGCAGCGGCTTACCAGCTTTATGTCTCCGGATAACGACCCGCGGGGCAGTGGCTATCAAATCCGCCAATCTCTGATCGCCGTCGGCTCGGGCGGCATCTGGGGGCAGGGATCGGAACGCGGCACCCAGACGCAGGGTGATTTTCTGCCCATTCCCTATACCGATTTCATCTTCGCTGCCTTCTGCGAGGAACACGGTCTGGCGGGGGCTATCCTGGTGCTCCTGCTATACTTTTTGTTGTTGATGCGTCTGGTTCAAAATGCCCAGACAGCTTCCGACCTCCCCGGTACGCTGATCATCATGGGGGTCGTAGCTGTCCTGATTTTCCAGATCGCGGTCAACGTAGGCATGGTCATCGGCTTTATGCCGGTCACCGGAATTCCCCTGCCTTTGATGAGTTACGGCGGCTCCTCCGTGCTGTTCACCTTTCTGGCGCTTGGCATTGTGATGAACATCCGGATGAGCCGGTTTGTGAATTGAGGGTTTCAAATTTTTCTCTGTTGCAAGGGTCCGGGCGTACGGCGGCTATCGATAGCATGTCCCTCGCTTCCGGCCCACCCTGGAGCTCCGAGGCTCCAGCAATCAGTTTCCCGGTCAGGCGGACTTCCGCCGCGCCAGGTGAAAGTCTCGACTGAATGACTGCACTGCGACCCGCAGCCGAACTGGAAACGGCCCCACCCCCGACGGGGATTCGAGCGGCCACAAAGTTCCTGCCTCGCCGTGCCTCCCACCGCCTTCAGGATTTCCAACCGGTCAGTCCACCGCCGGGTCCGGGTTCCCGCGTTTCGCGAGAATCCATATGCGCGAAATCCTCCTTGCCTGCGGAGCATTCCTTCCATCCCTTCACCTCGCCCGGCCGCGCCACAGAGTGCGCGCAAAGCAGTCTGTCTGTCCTCCACCCCGTCGCTGCGGCGATGGGCTCTCCCGTGAGGCAGCATGTCGAAAGAAATTTACATCTCCAGTACCCCGCATGAAACCCGGCTGGCAGTCGTTGAAGACGATCAGCTGGCGGAAATTTATTACGAGCGCGAAAACGAGTACACCCTCGCCGGCTCCATTTACAAAGGCAAAGTAACCCGCGTACTGCCCGGTATGCAGTCGGCGTTTGTCGATATCGGCCTGGAGCGCGATGCGTTCCTCTACGTCACCGACTTTGCCGAAGAGCAGGAAGATGGCGAGGAGTACGTTGCCATCAACGCCGTGCAGAACGGCGGGCGCGGACAAGGGAACGGGCAGCCAGCCCAGAACCGGCGCGAACCACAAAATGTGCAGCCCCAGCAGGCCCCGCGCCAGCAAGAGACCGCACCGGCGAACGCGGAGGAGGGCGAAGACAGTGCCGGCGGACGGCGCTGGCGCGGACGGCGCGGTCGTCGCCGCGGACGCGGGCACAGCCAGCTCGTTACACCATCGCAGGCGGCCCATGAGCCGGCCCATGAGCCGGCGCACGAGGCCGAAGAACACGACTACGCGGCCGACACCGCGCCGGTGTTTGCCGAGCCGGAAGAGATTTTTGCTGCGCCCGAGCCGTCAGAGTTTGCGATGGAGTCGCATCCTGAGCCGGCCGCTGCGTCTCCGCGTTCGCACGAACCTATTCTGCTGCCGGGAGAGTCCCTGGCGAAGTATCAGAAGCGTGAGCCCAGTGCGTCCCGCGCCGCCGCTCCCGCAGAGGCAACGCCAGCTCCACAGACGCCAGCCTCCACCTACAAGCCGTCGACGATGATCACCGGGCCGATCGAATGGGACGGGAGCGGCCTGCTGCCGGGCGAGTCCCTGTCACGATACAAGGGGCCCCGCGCCAGCGCCGTTCCAGAGCATGCGGCCACGCCCACCGAAGCCCAGGAGTTTTCTTCACTCGGCGCAGAGATTGCGGAGCCTGCGTCTGCTGCGGAGCCGGAGCTGGCGGCTGCGGAGCCGTCGCCCGTGCCCGCAGCCGTCGAGCCGCTGCATGAGCATCCCATCACCTTTCACCCTCTCGCCCAGCACCCGATTGGCGCGCCCAGCGTGCCGGCGGAAGAGCCCGCTGCCGCGGAGCCTGTGGTTGCGCCTCCCGTCATCGCGGAGCCGGCTGTGGAGGCGGTTGACACCGAAAGCGCTCGTGAACCGGAGGAAGGCTCTGCGTCGTATCGCTTCGATCCGCTGGGGCCGAGCCACTTTCGTCAGACAGGCGTGAACGAAGCAGTGATCGAAGACAGTCCCGCTGCGGAGACCGCAGCGATGCCGCCAGCCGTTGCTGAAGTTGCGCCACTCGAGCCGCAGACGGAAGAGCCGCAGGATGACGAGCCATTCTTTGGGGAGTCGGTATCCGTGGTGACACCGCACAGCGAGACGGCTGCGTCGCTGGACGAGCCCGAAATCGCCGACGCCGCCGATGAGGATGAGCGTGTCTTCAATCCCGGTCTGGGCGAGCTGGAAGAAGAGACGATCGAGGGCGATGAAGCGGACGCGCACTCCGTCCATGCCTTTGCGGATGACGAGGAATTTGACGATCTGGTGGAAGAGACGCTGGACGTGCAGATGGACAGCGGCCTGTTGAGCGAGTTTGTCCGCGATCGTCACATCGAACAACGCACACGCTTCAACGAAAACGGCGAAGAAGCGGCAACCGAAGAAACAGCAGGCAGCGACCTGGAAATGGGCGAGCTTGAGTTGGAAGAGCTCCCCGAGCTTACCGAAGGATCAGAGGAAGGCGAAGACGAGCCGCAGGAAAATGTGCCCGCCCGCTCGCAGCGTCCGCGCCGCGGGGAGCGTGATCGTGGCCGCGCCGGCCACGGAGGCGACCGCCGCCGCATGCGCCGTGCCACGGCGCAGACCTCGAACCTGCCGGCCATTACGGAGCTGCTGAAGCCGAACCAGGAGATTCTGGTCCAGATTGCCAAAGAGCCGATTGCGCGCAAGGGTGCCCGCATCACCAGCCACATTGCGCTGCCCGGCCGCTTTTTGGTGTTCATGCCGACCGTCAATCATGTCGGCGTTTCGCGCAAGATTGCCTCGGACGAAGAACGGCAGCGCCTGAAGCAGATTCTGCTAAGTGAAAAGGGTGCGGCCCCGGGCGGGTTCATCGTCCGCACGGCAGCCGCGACGGCGAGCGAAGAAGACCTGCGCGCCGACATCCGGTTCCTACTTACGCTGTGGTCCGAGATTCGCCAGCGTGGAGAAAACGCCAAGCCACCGGCGCTGATCTACCACGATCTGAATCTGGTGGAGCGCGTATTGCGCGATCAGGTCACCGACAACTTTTCGGCGATCTGGGTCGACAGTGAAACGGACTACGAGCGGGTTCTGCGCTTCCTGCAGCGGTTTGAGCCCTCGCTGGTGCGGCGCGTCAAGCTCTACACCAAAGACACGCCGTTGTTCGAGCAATTCGGTATTCAGGAAGAGATCAACAAGGCGCTGCGTTCGAAGGTCTGGCTCAAGTCCGGCGGATCGATCGTCATCAACCAGACAGAAGCGCTGGTCGCCATCGACATCAACACGGGCAAGTATGTGGGCAAAACGGCGCGCCTCGAGGACACCATCCTCAAGACCAACCTCGACGCCATCCCGGAGATTGTCCGGCAGATTCGGCTGCGCGATCTGGGCGGCATCATTGTCATCGACTTTATCGACATGGATGAGCGCCGCAACCGGCACCGCGTGATGCAGGCGCTGGAAGACGCGCTGAAGGCCGATCGGGCGCCGTCGAAGGTGCTGCAGTTTAACGACTTCGGCTTGGTGGCTATCACCCGCAAACGCGTGCGCCAGTCGCTCGAACGCACCCTCTCGGTCCCCTGCAACACCTGTACGGGAACCGGCATGGTGAAGAGCCCGACGACGGTCTGCAATGAGATCTACAGCGAGCTGCGCAAGATGCACCGGCAGCTGGACCGCGGCGACGTGCTGCTGCGCGTACACCCTGAGGTGGTCAAGCAATTGAAGAGCGCCAATGGCCGCTGGCTGAATGAGATGGAAGAGATCACCGGCAAAACGATCATCGTAAAGAGCGATGCCACGCTTCACCCGGAGCAGTTCGACATTCACTAGCGTTCGATCCCGGCGAAGCGGCCAGACCCCTCAGCATTCCTCTGGCCGCTTCGCCGGTTATTACACCAGGTGCGCCTCGTCCGCAGCTTCAAAGATCCAAACGGGCTTACCGGGATACGAAAAGGAATCTCGGGGATTTGGCCGCCATCCTGTGTCCTTCCGCAGGCTGGCGCGTCAACACCAATGAGTGGCGCGGGAAAACCCGGAACCGCAACTAATTGCCGCGGGTCGCGTCTATATCCGGTTGGGTTTATGGGGTTTCACTGGCGCCGTGGGGTGCCCTTCAGGGTTGCAAGCATCTGCGGCGATTCCCCGTAGCATCCGACTTGAAGAAAACCAAGGTTTTTGCAACAGGCCAAGCGCCAGCCAGAAGAGCGCGGCCGTGAGAGGAAACAAAACCGATGTCAATCTCCAAACCAACGCTGCAACGAGTTGCGAAGCGCGCACTGCATCTGGGCGTAGCCTGCGGTCTTGCTCTGGGAGCCAGCGCGCTGGCGCAGAGTTCGTCCTCCAGCTCCAGTTCGGACAATTACCGCAGTCACTACTACAACAACCAGTCCAGCAATCAATACGGTCAGGCCCGCAAGCCCCGCTATACCGGTCATAGCTGGACCGATCACTTGACGTTGGAAGGTGGCGGCGGTGTCACTGCTCCCGGCGGCGGCACGCAGAAATACGCCAACACCGGCTTCAACATCCTGCTGGGCGGCGGCTTCCGCTTCAACCGGCGGCTGGATTTGTTGGCTGAATGGCAATTCAACGACATGGGCGTGCCCCGCACGTTGTCCTATGTGGTCGCAGGAACGCCGGGGGGTAATGAACATCTCTGGACAGCCGACCTGAACCCGAAGTACGACTTTCTGGAAGGCAGCCGGGCAGATGCCTATGTCATCGGCGGCGGCGGTTTTTCGCGCGCGCTGATTAACTACACAGCGCCGGTGACCGTTCCCTGCGGCTATGGCTACGGTTACGGCTATGGCTACGGCTTTGGCGGCTACGGGTGCGCCGGCAACGTTACGGTCGCACACTCCTCCAGCAACCAGGGCAACCTCGACATCGGTCTGGGCGGCGAATGGAAGCTTTCAGCGTACAACCGTGGCAAGCTGTTCCTCGAAGCCCGCTACGTGAAGATGTTCACCCCGAATCGTCCTCTGCCCCCGGGCTACAACGCGATGCTGATTCCGGTCACGTTTGGCTACCGGTGGTAAATTCCCTCCACCCAGCAATGCAGAAAGCCCGCGGCGCGCCGCGGGCTTTCTGTTTCCGGTTGATCCATCCCCAGCCTGACGCTGGTCTGCGTCGCCTGATGCTGATCTGCGTCGCCTGACGCTGATCCCCCTTCCCTGACCGGCAGGTGCGCGCCCTGCAACGGAGCAGCGGTCGGCCTT
>JAKAUB010000059.1 GCA_021827845.1 Acidobacteriota bacterium
GGGTCAAGCCCCAGGGCCAGCGCTGGCGCTCCATCGGTAATCAGATTGATCCACAGGATCTGCACGGCCAGCAATGGAAGGAGCAGGTTATTGCCGGTTGCTTTTTCCAGCGGCACCGCCAGCAGGACTCCCAGGAAGAGTGTCAGGATCTCTCCGAAATTCGAGGTCAACAGGTAGCGCAGGAATTTCCGGATGTTGTCGAAGAGGGCGCGGCCTTCTTCGATTGCCGCCACGATGGTGGCAAAATTATCGTCCGTCACCACCATGTCGGCGGCTTCCTTGGCCACGTCGGTGCCGGTGATGCCCATGGCAATGCCGATGTCTGCCGCTTTGAGCGCGGGGGCATCGTTGACTCCGTCGCCGGTCATTGCAACGATTTCTCCATTCCGCTGCAGCGCGCGAACAATGCGGAGCTTGTGTTCCGGATTGACTCGCGCGAAGACGGAGACGCGGCGCAGCGCGGAGGCCAGTTCCTCCACATCCATGCCTGCCAGCTGTTTTCCTGTGATCACTTCATTGGCTGCGGCAATTCCCAGGTCGCGAGCAATTGCCAATGCGGTAGCTGCATGGTCGCCGGTAATCATGAGGGTGCGAACGCCGGCGGCGGATGCTTTGGCGACCGCCTCTCTGGCTTCCGGACGCGGCGGGTCGATCATCCCAACCAGACCGAGGAAGGTGAGTCTCTGCTCAAGGTTGTCTCCGGTTTCTTCTCCTGTGATCACGGTGCCGCACGGCATGGGCTTCATGGCGATGCCCAGAGCGCGCAGCGCATGCGCCGCCATCTCTTCATGCGTTCGTAGAATCTCGGCTCTTCGTTCTTCCGTCAGAGGCCGTATACGCCCCGCGACTGCCTCATGGGTACATCGCGGCAACAGAACATCCGCCGCGCCTTTGGTCAGCAGCGGGCACGGCCCGAACAAGCCGCTATCTTCTTCGGCGATAGATTGGTGCAGCGTGCTCATGCGCTTGCGTTCTGAAGAAAATGGAATCTCGCTCAAGCGAGGGTAGCGCCGGCTCCATTCGCCCAGATCGATTCCTGCCCGGACGGCCGCGGTAAGCAACGCGGCCTCCGTGGGATCGCCCTGAACCTTGGGCCCTTCGTCCGTCTGCTGGAGCGCGGCATTATTGACCAGGGCAGCCGCCTGCAGCGTGGCGATCAGTTCACCTCTGAGTGGCTCGGGAACCTCGCCGCCCTCCGGCAACGTCCAGGAACCGCCGGACGCATAGCCGGTTGTGGAAGTCACGGCGCGGCCCGACGCGGTCACCACCAGGCGCACGGTCATTTCGTTCAGCGTCATGGTGCCGGTTTTGTCAGAGGCGATGACGGTCGTTTCGCCCAGAGTCTCCACAGCCGTCAGGTGACGAATAATCGCTCCGCGACGCGCCATCCTCTGTACACCTAAAGCCAGCACGACCGTGACGACGGCAGCCATGCCTTCCGGCGTGGCTGCTACCGCAAGAGCTACGCCGAACAGAAGCGTGCGAAGCATCAGGTCTCCGTCGTGCACCCCGTGCAGCAGCAGAAGCGTTGCCACCACCACGACGGCAATGACGACCACGGCCACGCCCAGCCTCTTCCCCAGCCGATCCAGTTCTTTCTGTAGCGGAGTTTCCCGCTCCTCGGTCTGGTGCAGGAGAGCCGCAATCTTTCCGAACTCTGTGTGTGTCCCGGTGGAAGTGACCAGCGCCCTGGCATGGCCGCTGATGGCAATGGTGCCGGAAAAAACCATATTGTGGCGATCGGACGGAGCGGCGTCGTGGGGCAATGCTGCAGGGGTTTTCAACACCGGCAGACTTTCTCCAGTGAGTGCCGCTTCCTGCGTGTGGAAAGCAGTCACTTCGAGCAGGCGCGCGTCGGCTGCAATCCGGTCGCCTTCGCGAACGATCAACAAATCACCTGGTACCAGATGGGTCGCATCGATGCGCTGCACTTGTCCGTCGCGCATCACCGATGCCTCCGTCGGTGTCATGGAACGCAGCGCCGTCAATGCCCGATCGGCGCGCTCCTCCTGCAGAAAGCCGAAGACGGCATTCAGCAGGAGGATGGCGAAGATGGCCAGCGCTTCGTACGGCAGAGTCTCCGCATGTTCCAGCGACCACACCAGCAGCGACATGACTACCGCTGCCAGCAGCAGATAGACCTGGACATTGCGAAACTGACGCAGAAAGCGCAGGATCGTCCGTCGTTTTGTAGGGCTGCTCAGCGCATTGGGGCCATACTGTGCGAGGCGATCCCGAGCCTCCTGCGAGCTCAAGCCCAGTTCGAGATTTCCGCGATAATGCGCCAGGACTTGCGTCGGACTGAGTTCGTGCGGCGTGTCACTGACTTGATGTAGCGCCTCGGCCATTCGAGTTCCTCAGCAATTCTGCGACCGCAGGTGCGATGAGAATACAACATAACCATGCATCGTGGCGTCCGTCCTGATCTCTGCGCTGGCGATTTAGAGAACCTTGGTGAGCGCGGGCGCGGTTTTTCTCGCGATGTACTTCACAGCTATGGCGACATTACCCAGATCGAAAATACAGTCCCTCCATCCCGGCGAGTAGCTATTCGGGGTAGACGTTATCGCAGAGGTTCAGAACCGCTCGACATGTCTGGTGTAAAGAGCGCGATTGACGATGATCTCAGTACATTGGCTGAAGCTGCAAGATCATCTTCCGATCTATGCGGATTTCACCTGGCTTGATTGCAAACCGGCTGGGGCGGCGCGATGAACTGCAAGTTTCACCTGCTGCGAGTGCATGCTGCCCGTGCTTCTGGCGCGAAGGCGGAGACGAACGCCGGACGGGGTCCACTGTGTCGCAGTGAAAACCCCCGCGCAATCGGCGCAGAGCCAGAAGAACTTCTGCGGCAACGAGCGCATGGGGAATCCGCTATTTTCACTTTCGAACAGCGAATCGGCCAACGTCTCCAATTCGAGAAGATACAGCGAACCATCCCGCAGGTAAGATGTTTCCCTGTCACAGGCAGGGTTGATGCATCGCATATGCTGCTCCGTTCTATTGGCAAAAAAAATTCCTGAACGTATAGCGTATGCATGCCTATTGCCATATTCCTGCTGCGTATCTTCTGCGATTAGCCGCGGAGCGACGCTGGGCATTCGATCAGGAGTCCAAGAATTGCTACAACAACGTCCAAACTATTTGACGGCGTTGTGAACCTGGAAACGGCAATGTTCATATTCCAGCGATTAGAGAACATTCCAGAATGGCAGTCAGCTTGCACTTGTGAAGTGCATCAGTGCGTGAGCAGCGCACTCCAAAGGTGAAAGCTTATGAAAACCAGACTGATACTTCGAATCTCGGTCGGCCTTGCTGTTATCGCGCTATTTCTGGTGATCAAGGGCCCGATTGCTGTCGCGCAAAACGCCGATTCTGCAGAAATTTCAAGCTTGTTGTCGGAGGCGCAACATCACGCGGCGCTCCTGGATGATGATGCCGATCGACTGGTGAGCTACACGCGCTCGAAGCTCCATTGGGAGTCTCACGCGCAACAGCTTGAATCGATGAAGACGCATGTCAACAACCTTGGCAAAATTATCGGGCAGTTAAATGATCTGCGTTCGGAAGGCTCTCCGTGGCAGCAACAGGCGATCGATCAGATCTATCCCCTATTGCAGGACATGGCCGACCACCTTACCGCGACCATTAACCACTTAAACGAGAATCAACAGCGAGTTCACATGCCCGCATATGAAGACTATGCGCGTGGCAATTATGAACTGGCGAGCCAAACCTCCCAACTTATCAAAGACTATGTCAATTACGACAAGGCGAAGGCGAAAGCCCAGTCTCTCGAGCAAAAGCTGGAAGTGCCCGTGCAGAATGAGGGCAATTAGTGCAAGGTTGGTACGTCATGGCCTTCGTAGCTGCGCCGCTGACACAAGGTGGCGCAGCTCGTACTTGTGTCAGAAGCGCTAGAGATCGTGGAGACGGTGGCACGCGGTTTTGACCGGAGCCGGAGGAGTCCCATGTCGGATGAAACCCTAAAGATTAAAACGATCGTTGTTTGTATAGATTTCACGGCTGCCTCCAATCTGGCCCTGCTGTATGCGAGGCGCTTTGCAGTTCACTCTGGTGCCAAGCTTTTGCTGGTGCATATTATCGATCCAGCAAGGGTTTCTCCTGAGGAGATGGAGGCTCACCTGGCACTGCACGACATTGTCGATTCAGCGAAGACTGATATGCAGAAGATCTGGACGGAGTTGGCGGAGAATGGCATTGTAGGGAGCTGGATCGTGCGGCTTGGCAATGTTCGGGACATGATCCTGGATGCAGTACAAGAAAATCATGCCGACCTTATGGTCTTAGGAAGCAAGGGCATGGCGCTTACCGGAGGTTCACGCTTCGGCACCGTAGCCGAGCAATTGGTCCGGGCGGCCCCGTGCCCCGTATTAACAGTAGTGCCGGAATCGCGCTGGCAGGAGCCGGAGAACGATCATCGCCGACTGCTGCTTGTCCCGACTAATTTTTCGGCAGCTTCGCAGGCGGCGTTTCTGTATGCGTTGTCGTTTGCCAAATCCACCGGAGGCTCCCTGCTGCTGGTGCATGCTGTTGAATACGATTTTGCGGTCGAACCGATTGCCGGGCAACTTGAAGATCTGCGCGCAAAGGATATGCGTATGCTACTGGCTTCCGCTCGTACAGCCAATGTGGAAGCCGAGTCCATTATCCGGACCGGTGATGCAAGCGAGATTATTCTTGAATTAGCCCGCGAACGGAAGGCGGACTACATCGTCATGGGCGTGCGTGGAGGAGATCAGGTGGATGGAACTCGTCTCCACGGCAGGGTGCAGGGTTTGATGCATCGATCGCCCTGCCCAATATTCTCAATTTACTTGAGGAAATCGACCACAACCTCCTCCAGGAAACGCGAGACAAGGGGAGCGTTATCCGTATCCGAACTTCCCCGCTGACTCTTTTTCAGTCTTTAAGGTCAGGTCGGATGGATGGAATCGGGTTGCCATACCGGGAGTGCCGTCTGGCAGGGATCCAGCCGCAGCCTGGGGTGGACGGTTCAGGTGCCATGGATGAACGAAACGTGTCGATTTACAGGTGTTGTTCATGGGGAATCGGGCTCGAACTGGGATTGTCGCTTTTGTCGTTCTTTTCGCGGTTCCGCTGGTTTCCTGGAACAAGATGTCTGCGGTCGAGGCGCAGAACTCGTCTGCACAACCTGGAGCGATCGTTCGTCGATCCGCTCAAAACCTGCTGAAGCAGATCCGCTCTCCCACGCCCATTCGCTTTCAGGAAAGAATGGAAGCTCCCTGGGGATCGGAGATTCGGGACGTCATCTTCACGAAAGAGGGCAGAGTAGACCGCCTGATTGCAGTTGGCGATCGTCCGCTGACTGCAGCCCAACAGAAAAAAGAGGTCGACAGGCTGAAGGCGCTTCTGCAACGATCGGCATCGCAGACCGTCACGTCGGAACAGGATGCGGAGACGCAGCGGCGTCTGAAATTGGTGGCGGCGATACCCACGGCGTTCTCGTATCAGATGTCGGGCACGCAGGAATCCGGCATCCTGGAATTCAAGTTTTTCCCCGCGGAGTATTTCAATCCTGAGAGCCGCGAAACTCGGGTCTACAAAGGGATGCGCGGCGTCATCCAAGTTGACCCGCGCGTAGATCAACTTCTTCGTGTGGACGGAGAGATATTCCGGAATGTCTCCTTTGGATGGGGAATCCTGGGAAGGCTCCACAAAGGCGGCCATTTCCGCATTGAACAACGTGAGGTGCTTCCCAACGTTTGGGAAATTACTGACATGGATTTTGACTTCACCTACACAGTCTTTTTCTTTTCCCAGTCTCATTACATTTGCAAAACAAGCAACACCGCCTATACGCGGATCGATCCAGACACCCGGCGGGCAGAAGCCATCGAGATGCTACTCTCACAATCCACAAACTTAGAGGCGCCCGCCGTCGAGCCCAGTTCGACGGTGCATTGAGCGCATTCAAACACCCGCGCAAAAAATTGCGGCAGCCGGATGACCAGGGTCCCGAGTGTCAACACCGGGCGGGCGGCACAGCCATCGCATCCAGGATCTGGATCAAA
>JAKAUB010000150.1 GCA_021827845.1 Acidobacteriota bacterium
CAGCGCTCGATCATGCCGGCGAACTCAATGCACCGTTTTAATTGCAACTCGCCCCAGTTGCCCCGCGCCTTGGGCGCCCGCAGCGCCTGTACCAGTTGCGTGGTTTCCTGCCGCAGCGTTTCATGGGTCTTCTGAATATTCCGAATCTCGGCCAGCACTTCGGAGTACGCCGCTGCCCGTTGGGTTTCAAGCTGCCGGGTCTGGACCTCCATCTTGCCCAACGTCTCCCGGACGGGAGTCAAAAGCGTCTGGATGGACTGCTCCTTGGCGGAGAATTCCCGTGCAGCCAGCCCAAGAAACTGCTGGCTGTTCTCTTTCATAACGTCGCCGGCGAGGGACTTGAACGTTTCGGTCAGGGTGCGCCGGGCCTCTGCCAGCAACTCCCGCTCATTGACGCGGGCGGCCTCAGAGGCCTTCCACTGCTCGTCCCGCCGCGCGGCCTCGGCCGTCAGCGCGGTCACCTGCGCCCGCAGGGTGCTCGCCTCCTGCTGCCCGGCAGCGGCCTGGCGGCGGAGATCCTCCAATTGCCGTTCCGCCGCGCTGGCCCGCAGGGAGCCGGAGCGTCCGCCAAGCCACCAGCCGGCGACCGCGGCAATGGCCGCTATCACCCCCAATGCCAGTACAAAACTGATTTCCATGGATGGGCCTCGTATGGGTATGGTAAAGGTTGCCGCCGGACGGCGGAACGGCGCGGCTTTACAGTGGCTTAGCCCCTCAGTACACTCGAATTTCGAGTGCCTGTTTTGCAGGACGGGGTGATCGCATTCCGCCCGGGGCAGGCCCGAAAGATTTTCGCTGCAATCAACCGGAGTGAATCCAGGTTCAGGAGATAGAAATGGCCGTTGAAGACAAGGTGAAGCAGATCATCGTGGAGCAGCTGCAGGTGGATGAGGCGGAAGTAACACCCACGGCTTCGTTCCAGGAAGATCTGGGCGCGGACTCGCTCGATGTCGTCGAACTGGTAATGCAGTTTGAAGAGGCGTTCGATCTGGAGATTCCGGATGAGGAAGCCGAGAAGATCAAGACCGTGCAGGATGCGGTGGATTACATCAAAAAGAACGCTAAAGGTGGCAACTAGACTTGAAGCGCCGTGTGGTCGTAACGGGAATTGGTCTTATCTGTGGGGTAGGGAATACCACGGATGAGGTCTGGAACAGTTTGCTCGCCGGCAAGAGCGGCATGGCTCCCATTACGGCCTTTGATACGCAGGGGTTCTCCGTCACGTTTGCGGCAGAGGTGAAGAACTTCGATCCGCATCGTTTCATTGAGAAGAAAGAGGCCCGTAAGATGGGCCGCTTTATTCACTTTGCGCTGGCGGCGGCCCAGGAGGCCATCGAAGGGTCTGGCCTGAAGATTACCCCCGAAAATGCAGAGCGCGTCGGCGTCCACATCGGCTCCGGCATCGGCGGCTTCGACATTATTGAGCGGGAGCACAGCGCCATGATCGCCGGCGGCCCGCGCAAGATTTCCCCGTTCTTTATCCCTGCAGCGATCGTCAATCTCGCAGCCGGTCAGGTCAGCATTCGGCATGGCGCCAAGGGTCCGAATGAGGCGACCGCAACAGCCTGCACCACCAGCGCTCACTCCATTGGCGATGCCTATCGCATCATCGAACGCGGCGACGCGGACGTAATGATCGCCGGGGGCGCGGAAGCAGCCATTACGCCTATGGGTGTCGGTGGCTTTGCGGCCATGCGCGCGCTGTCAACCCGCAATGATGACCCAGTGCATGCCTGCCGTCCGTTTGATAAGGATCGCGATGGGTTCGTGATCGGCGAAGGCGCCGGAATCCTGATCATGGAAGACTTGGAGCACGCCAAGGCGCGCGGTGCAAAGATTCTTGCCGAGATTATCGGCTACGGCATGAGCGCCGATGCGTACCACATGTCCGGCATGGCGCCGGAGGGTGAAGGATGTGCCCGCGCGATGGCCAATGCCATCAAGAGCGCCGGCATCGCGCCGCAGGAGGTGGACTACGTCAATGCTCACGCGACATCGACACCGCTGGGCGATGCGCTGGAGTCCGCCGCCATCGGAACCGTCTTTGGCGAGCATGCGACCAGTCACAAGCTGAAGATTAGCTCCACCAAGTCCATGACCGGGCATCTGCTGGGTGGTGCCGGAGGCCTGGAGGCGGGCATCACCGTCATGGCGATGTTGAACGGCAAGATCCCGCCGACGACCAATGTTCAGGTGCTGGATCCCGCGTGCACGCTGGATTACGTGCCCAACCAGCCGCTTAACCAGCCGGTCAACATTGCGCTGTCGAACTCCTTCGGCTTTGGCGGCACGAATGCATCGCTGATCTTCCGCCGCTGGAACGGTTGAGCCGGCGCGGCCGCTACGGGTGTTTCGTAGCGGCCTGATTCACTTCTCTACTGCAGCAGGCCGAATACCGCAACACCGGTCTGCGTTCCCAAATAAACTTTTCCGTTCGCGATCGTCGGGGTAATGAATTTGTTGCCCGGTCCGAACTGGTCCCGCGTTCCCGCCTGATTGCTGTCGTAGAGCTCGTGCGCGAGATTTGTCGCGTCGTAGGCGTACAGCACTGCCGGCGAAGAGTTGTCGACCGCCCACAAAATTGCTCCGCTGGTTCCATTGGCGGAGATCGATGGCGTTGCGCCCGGATAGGAGAACGTGTGCGCTGTGACTGAGGCCGGCGAGGTTGCGAGCTTTGCGTTCGTCACCGGGTAGGCATGGATCGTGTCGTTGACAGCGCCAAAATAGACGGTGCCGTTCCAGTACGCGGGCATGGCAAATTCACTGCCAGCCAGCGCGCCCGGCAATTCCTGGTAGATGTTGTTGCTGGATGGGTTGAACTTTCCCATATTGTCGCGGTCGGCAACGTAAATGTTTTGATCCTTGCCGGCACCCACCGTCAAATGATGGACCGTGCCCGCGGCGTCTGTCTGGTCGGGCAACACCAACGCTCCGCCTGAGCCGAGGTCCTGGTCAGCATTCGATTCGGCGACGGTGTTCGACATGGTGAAGTAGTCCGCCACGGCCAGCTTGCCGCCCGCCGTCGATAGCTTCATAAAGGCGTTTCCGTAGTCGCCTTTGTCGGGCATTCCCTGGGCGTTCAAGTTTGTATCGAAGGTACCGTTGGCGTCCAGGAAGTAGATATTTCCGTCCGAGTCCGCGGCAGGGCCCGCACCGGACTGCCAGATCGAGCCCTCGGAACCATTGGGCGTCAGGTTGATTACCGTGCTCTGTGCCAGTGAGCTTTCGTTGTAGCCCATGACCCAGCCGGTGTACGGCTCGATGTCGCAGTGCGACGAGAACGCCAGATAGACCGTGCCATTCAGCAACAGCAATCCCGCTCGTTCCTTATACTGTGCCGGGTCAAAAACCACCTGCCCGTTGTTGCTGAGCGGGCCAGACCCCGGAAAGCTTGCCTGGATCGCTATCGGACTTCCCTGAATTTCCGCTCCGGTCGTGATGTCCAGTGCGTGAAGGCGCTGATGGTAGGCCCCGCTGGCATCCTTGGAATAGGCAACCAGGAACATCTCTCCGTTCGGCCCCGCCTTCGGGTCGATGACCGGCGTTGCCGTAATGCCGATCTCCGGCGTCACCTGGCCGCAGTTTCTTGGGTCAGAGGGTGTCTCGTTCGCAAGCAGGGCCGACACGTGCCACAGGCCCGCTCCGCTATCCGCGTCAAACGCATAGATGGAATCGTGTTCCGTCACGACGTACAACACGTTGTGCGACGCTCCCGCGATCGTCACCCCGGGGACGTACAGTGGTTGTCCGTCAACCTTTCCGTCTGTAGCCAGAAAGTTGACCTTGCCGAACGATCCTTGATTCACGTTCGAAGGCGTGAGCGTCGTCTCCAGCAGATTTTGCCCCGTTCGCGCATTGTCATCGTGATAGGTCAGCACCTGGATCACCGAAGAAGCAGCGCTCGATCCGCCGCCTGAACCAGAGCCGCCGCCAGAGCCGGATCCGCCGCCCGAGCCGGAACTGCCGCCCGAGCCGGAACCACTCCCTGAAGATGTGGTGCTGCCTCCACCCGCTCCAGATCCTGAGCTGCAGCCACTCGTCAATATCAGCAGCCCGACAGCAACCAGAGCGACCAGCGGCAATTTTCCCATCAAGCGAATTCCCGTCACACCGCACCTCACCGTAGTCCCTATTCTCCGGGAAAACGCGAGCCTTGGCTCCTCTGGCTTTGATTGCATAGAAACCCTGCCATTTCGCGCCTCGGCCAGCGGCGGCGGTACAATCGCCGCATGTCCCGCCCTGCGCCGCACGACCCCGCACAGACGCCCACGCAATCCCCGACACCGTTTGGGAGCCCGGATAGCCTTTCCGGCTCCGAGCCCCGCAACTGGCTGCCTTGGGCCATCGCGGCTGCTGTCATCGTGCTGGCAGCAATCTTTCTCGTGGTGGCGAATCGCAAGGGCGGACAGACGGCCACCGGTCCCGATCCTTATGCTGCAAATGTGGTCTTCTCCGGGCTGCACCTCAGCCAGGCCACAAACTTCGCCGGCGACCAACTTACCTATGTTGAAGGGACGGTCACGAATAAAGGCAATCGGACTGTGACGGCGTTGACGGCGCGCGTGGTATTTGGAAACGACGAGGGCGAGCCGCCGCAAATTCAGGAGGTGACGGTCAGCCTGATTCGCGCGCGCGAACCCTATGTGGACACTGTCCCGGTCAGCGCCTCCCCGCTCAAGCCCGGGGCTTCGCAGGACTTCCGGCTGACATTCGACTCCATTTCTCCCATGTGGAACCAGCAGATTCCGGCCGTTTCTGTTGCGTCGGTGCAAACGGCGCGGTAGAGCATTCTTCCCATTACTACAGAGCGAATGTGTGTTACAGGGCGTCCTCCTGCCCGTGGCGCAGGACCTCTGGATCGCAGAGAAACGCCGGTACCGGGATTCTTCGCTTCGCTCAGACTGACGAACTTACCTTTACAGCAACGGTGAAGGGCGATGGATCTCTTTACTGGGGGTTAGAGGTCCCCGGCGTTTCGGCTGGTGGCTTTTTATGGGTGACCCGGCGACGATGGTGCGTGTGGCGGCCGGTATCATCGACCACAATCGTTTTGGTGGAAGAGGCGCCATCGACGCGGTTCGCCTGTTCCGCCTGCTGTACCCGCTGGGCCAGCACGTCGCGCTGCGTGGCCGCCGTCAGCACCTGAGCGGCGGCATTTTTGCGCGCGGCTTCCAGTTCCGCTACCGCGTTATCCAACGCTGCGGCATCCTCACGGCCACCGGTCAGGTCCGCCGCGGTACTCACGCGCACCAGCACGTCATACAACGCATCCACGTTGTGCATCAGGCTTAGCTGGGGAGCGAGTTGCCCCGGGGCGTTTTGTGCCGCCTGCACCAGAGGTGGCAGCACGGTGGAGACATCCTGCTGGATCGAAGCAACGTCCTGCTGCAACTGACCCTTCCAGGCGCGAGAGGTTTTCCATCGCCCAATATCGAGGGCGCCAACCGCGTTGGCGGCATTCTGGAGCGCCGGCTGTAAGGTTGCTCCTATGGCCATTGTGCCGGGACCCGATACCGGAGTGGGGGCTTGTGCCTGCGCGCTGATCGCGCTGAGCCCCAGGCAGCCGGCAATACCGATCGCGTTCAGCAGAAGTTTTCCCATCGAAAGCGTGCGCATCACAAATTCCCCCGAATGTTGACGGATGCTTTCCCGTCCGGGGCCGTTGCTCTTGCAGGGAGGGCCGTCCGCTCCAGTTTGGACGAAAGCTTCCGTGATGTAAACTGATCGAGTCACCCGTGGGCCTGTGGCGCAGCTGGGAGCGCGCTTCCATGGCATGGAAGAGGTCGTCGGTTCGATCCCGACCAGGTCCACCAATTAACCCCTCAATCTTGATGTATTCGGTTGCGGCCGCCACTGATCGCCATCACAAAGCGGCCGCGGGCCTCTACGGCCGCTTTGGCCTCTGCGGCAATCACCTCTGCAGCTCTTTGGGCCACCAGTTCGGGCGTGTCGAGAACTTCGCTTTTCATGGGCGCCCCTTCTTTGCAACTGCACTCTCTGTCACCCGTTTGATGAGCAAACGATCCCA
>JAKAUB010000019.1 GCA_021827845.1 Acidobacteriota bacterium
CATTCCTGGCGTCCGTGTACCGGTAGAAATACCAGGAGGAGTCGACAAATGTGTCCATCGTGTCCGTTTCGCGCCGCGCAATGCCGCCGCACTTCGGACACATGGTGCGCGCAAACTCCGGCACGCGAGCCAGCGGCGACCCACCCTCCTGCGTAATGTCAATATTCTCCGGCAGCAGCACCGGCAGTTGCTCCTCCGGCACTGGAACAATGCCATCGGTCGCGCAGTAAAGTACGGGAATCGGTGTGCCCCAATAGCGCTGCCGGCTGATGCCCCAATCTTTCAAGCGGTACGTGGTGGATGCCTTGCCGAAACCGTGCTTCTCCGCAAAGGCAATCATGGCGGCCTGGGCTTCCTGGCATCCCATACCCGTAAATTCTCCGGAGTTTAGAAGCAGGCTATCTTCCCCCGTAAATGGCAGCAACGGCTCGGTCGGCTGCCCTGCTTCGTCCCTCACCTCCCGCGGCAACACCACGATTTTGATTGGCAGATCGTACTTCTTCGCAAACTCATAATCCCGTTCATCGTGGGCGGGGACAGACATGACGGCGCCGGTTCCGTAATCCGTCAGCACGTAATTTGCGACCCAGATCGGAATCTCTTCGTTTGTAAATGGGTTGACCGCGAAGTGGCCGGTCGCAAAGCCGTGCTTTTCAAGATCGTTCAGCACGCCCATCTCCCGGGCGCGGCGCTGCTCTTCAAATAATCCGCGGACCTTGTGCTCCAACTCGGAATCCGCCGCCGCCAGGCGCGCGATCAGGGGATGCTCCGGCGAAAGCTGCAGCGAAGTCGCTCCAAAAATCGTATCGATGCGGGTCGTGAAAACGGAGACAGTTTCGGTCTCCGGAGCCTGTTCCAACATCGTTTCGGTCAGGTTCAACTTCACCGGATGATGCCAGGGTCCGCGCTTGTCCTTTTCGGCGGCAGCGACGGCAAAATGAACGAGCGCGCCTTCGCTCCGGCCAATCCAGTTGCGCTGCATGGTGCGAACTTTTTCCGGCCAGCCTGACAGCTTATCCAGGTCATCGAGCAGCTCCCCGGCATAGTTGGTGATGCGCAGGAACCACTGCTCCAGCTCCCGCTGCTGCACCGTCACGTCCTCGTGGCGCCAGCAGCAGCCGTCCACTACCTGCTCATTCGCCAGTACCGTGGCGCAGGCCGGGCACCAGTTCACCTTGCTGTTCTTGCGGTACGCCAGGCCCTTCTCCAGCAGACGCAGAAAAAACCATTGGTTCCAGCGATAGTAGTCGGGCAGGCACGTCGTCACCTCACGCTGCCAGTCATAGCTGAAGCCCAGCCGGCCCATCTGGCGCTTCATGGCCGCAATGTTGGCCAGCGTCCACTCGCGCGGCGGCGTGTTGTTCTTTAACGCGGCATTTTCCGCCGGCAGCCCGAAGGCGTCCCAGCCCATGGGATGCAGCACATTGTAGCCCCGCATCCACATGTGACGCGCCAGGGCATCGCCGATCGCGTAGTTGCGCACGTGCCCCATGTGCAGCTGGCCGGAGGGATACGGCAACATCTCCAGCACGTAATACTTGGGCTTTCCGCGCTCCGGGGGTTCTGCCGCATAGAGGTCGGCCTGCGCGCTCCACGCCGCCTGCCAGCGCGGCTCGATTTCAGCCGGGTTATAGCGCGGGAGACGATCCGAGGCCTTTACGGGGCTGCCAGCATTTTCAGTCTGCATACTGCTTAAATTCTAACCGTCCGCTGCGGAAAGCCGATGGATTGGCGTACGCGGTAATGGACCAGCGCTCTCTGCTGGCGCGAACTTTCAGAGAAGTGCGCGCAGCGCCTGCACATTGCCCGCCTCATCGCAGACCTCGTCAACGGGCGTCTCCGCGATGAAAGCGGCGTCGGCAAAGCAGGGCTCGGCCAGCAGGCGCCGAAAGGGCTCCAGCCCAATCGAACCGCGACCAATATGCTCATGCCGGTCGAGCTTCGAACCGCGCGCCGACTTGGCATCGTTGCAATGCCAGACACGAACATTGGCGTGCGCAACCGTCGAAGCAATCTCGCCGAGCGTCTGCTGCCATCCCTTGTCCGTGAGTATGTCGTAGCCCGCGGCGTGCAGGTGGCAGGTATCCAGACACGCTGCGACCGGCACATGCGGACGCAGATGCTCCAGCAGCTCCGCCACCTGTTCGAGCGAGCCACCGAGCGAATGCTCCGCCCCGGCAGTATTTTCAATCAGGATTTGAAACCCTTCGCGCGGCAGCGCCAGCCCCGCAGCAGCGCTGGCGATGGTCTCCGCAGCCAGCGCCAGACCCTGGTGCCGCGTCATTCCGCGATATGAGCCAGGATGGAGCACAAGAAATTCTGCGCCAAGTGTCAGCGCCCGTTCGATCTCGCCGCGGAATGCCGCCGCCGACTTCTCCACCACATCCGCGGACTGACTGCACACGTTGATGAGGTAGCTGGCATGGACGACGAGTGGCCCAACTCCGTGGCGCTCTCGCGCGGCGCGGACCGCGCTTCCCATCGCTGGCAGAACTGTAGACGCGCGCCACATGCGCGGACTGGAAGAGAAGATTTGCACCGCATCGGCAGCGATCTCCGCTGCGCGGGCGATGGCGCGATCCGCGCCGCCTGCCGTGGACACATGCACTCCGATGCGGCGATGCGCCTTCTTCGGGCGGCCCGATGGCCGGGTGTTGGGTGCTTTTTTAGGATGGGCCATTCTGCCCAGAATACGGGATGCGCGACCCGCCAGCAGCAGCAGCGGCCGGCGCCAGGCCGGCCGTTCCGCCCAACGGAGGGCGGGCTGCTACTTCTTCTCTACCTGTTGGCTGTCCGCAAGAAATGCTTCGATCTGCGAAATCTCGGCCTGCTGCAGCCGGAACGTCGCCGCACCGATCACGCCCTCTACCTGCTTCGCGTTGCGTCCGCCAACAATAGCCGCCGTCACCGCGTGTTGCCGCAGCGTCCAGGCAATCGCAACCTCGCCCGGCGAACGGCCGTGCGGCTTGCCAATCGCACGCAGCAGCTCCACCAGTTGCAGATTGCGGCTGAGCTGCGGCTCCTGAAAGCGCGCATTTTTGCGGCGCCAATCGTCCGCCGGCATCTTCTCGATGCGTTCCCGCGTCATTGCTCCCGTCAACAAGCCGGAGACCATCGGGGAATAGTTAATGACGCCGATGTTGTGCTTTTCACAATATGGCAGGATTTCCGCTTCCACCTTGCGGTTGAGCATGGAATAGGGCGGCTGCAGCGACGTAATAGGCGCAATCTTCGTAATGCGCTCCATCTGCGCGACGGAGAAGTTGGAGACGCCGACCCAGCGCGCCTTCCCTTCTTTCTTCAACTGAACCATCGTCTCCCAGCCCTCTTCAATGTCCGCTTCCGGGTCGGGCCAGTGAATCTGGTATAGATCGACGGCTTCCATCTTCAGGCGCCGGAGGCTGTCCTCCAGTTCGCGACGGATGGAATCCTTCTTCAGGCTGTGACCGATCTTCTTGTTTTTCCCGGGCTCATTCTTGTCCCAGACCATCGAACACTTCGTGAACACATAGGGCTTTTCGGAACGCGACGCGAGGGCACGCGCAACCACTTCCTCCGAGTGTCCCAGACCGTAAACCGCCGCCGTATCGATCCAGTTGATCCCGAGATCGAGCGCCCGATGGATCGCCGCAATCGAGTCGTTGTCATCCTGCGCGCCCCAGGAAAACTCCCAGTCGCCGCCGCCAATCGCCCAGGCCCCAAACCCGATTGCCGTAATGTGCATATCGGAGTTGCCGAGCTGCCGAGTGCTGAGTTTTGTGTGCTTTGCTGTATCCATGCCGGTTTGGATGCCGCAGGGTTCACCGCCGACGCACTTGATGTGATTGAAAAAGTGCGTTCTCTCCTCAGGAATTTTGGAGTGGCACCGTAACATTTGCCCTGATGCCGCGTCGATATTGGCGGATCAGGTCAATAATCTGATCCAGAGGTACAGTTATGCCGGCAATTCGTTCCTTCTCCCCGACCCTCGCGGCCGCGTCCGGCGCGGCCCTGCTTCTGCTGGCGGCCTTGAGCGGCTGCGGCGGAGGCTTATATCGGCCGGTGACTCCCCCTGCCGATACCGTGACCTTTCCCAACGCATCCACGCAAGGATGGCTGCAGCAATATGGCGCTCCCAACCAGCCCTCCACCGTATTTCAACAGGCAGGAGATACAGCCGCCGGCATCGCAACCGACGCGACGGGCGACGTATTCGTCCTGGACCAGACCATGGGCTCCTTCACCAGCGCACCCAGCAAATACACCCCGCAGATTGCTGTCACCAAATTCGACAGCGCCGGACATGTCCTGTGGACCCAGCAGTTCGGGACCGGGTCCGGCGACTTCCCGGCCGCCATCGCGGTGGATCCCACGGGAAATATTGTGGTGGGAGCGGTCACGTACGGCGCGTTCCCCGGCAACACGAACCCCAACCGTGCGCTGCAGGGTGCGGTGCTGAAACTTAGCAGCTCCGGATCGCTCCTGTGGGCGCAGCAGTTTTCCTACACGCTACCGACGCTGGTGAACGGCATCGCCACCGACCCGCAGGGCAATATTGTGGTCGGGGGAGAGGTTGAGCCTCCCGGATCGGGCTATACCAACGGCTGGCAGAACATGGAAGCGAGCTACTATACCGAGGGCGGATTTGTCCGGAAGCTGGCGGCCGCTGACGGTTCTCTGCTGTGGAGTGTGGCCAACACGGCGTCTACCGGCAATTATGAGGTGAATGCGGTTGCGACCGACGCCAATGGCGACGTATTGGCGACAGGATTCTTTCCGCCAGCCTCCGGGAACAGCAACTCCGGCAATGTGTTTTTGGCGGAGAAGCTGAGCGGCGCAAGCGGTCAAGTCGTCTGGCAGCAGGTTTCAGCCAGCCCAGCCTACTACAATTCGCACCCGGCGGTGGCCTTCTCCTCCGTTGCGGCGGACGCCCAAGGCGATGCCCTGCTCGGCGGCGATGACGCCAGCTCCGGCTACGCGCGCTGCGCCGTCTTTAAGGTGCCCGCCAGCGGAGCCAGCGCAGCCTGGCAGCAGGAATTTGGCGCGGCGCAGGGCTGTGCGGCCGGCAGCGCTGCCGTAGACAGCGCGGGAGACGTCGCCCTGATCGGCGGAATGGCCAGCCCGTTCTTTGCCTCGCAGAAACCACCGGCGACCGATGACATCTTTGTCGCCAAGCTCGACAGCAACGGGAACGCTGTCTGGCTGCAGCAGTTCGGCTCCGGGCGCGATGGAGGGGGCACGGCGACCTATACACCGGTCTTTGCAGCGACCGATAGCCAGAACCGGATCGACATCGCCGGCACCACTGGCGCCGCGTTCCCTGGGTTCACCAACGCAAAGAACGTGAACCAGATCTTCGTCACCCAGTTCGCGCCCTAGAGCGCTTTCGGCGCCAACGAACAAGGGCTGCCCCATCGGGCAGCCCTTAATATTTCTTCCGCTGTTCTGGCTTTTAACCGGCCTTCTCCAGCAGACTGACGGAAAGGTCACGCTTCTCGACCATATCCGCCGTGATTTCGATCTCTTTCACCTTCTTGTTGTTCGGCAGGTGGTACATCAGATCGAGCATCAGCTCTTCGAGGATCATGCGCAGACCACGGGCGCCCACTTTGCGCGCCAGCGCTTCGCGCGCGATGGCTTTCACCGCGTCATCGCTGAAGGCCAGACGCACATTCTCATACTCGAACATGCGCTGGTACTGCTTCATGATGGCGTTCCGCGGCTTGACAAGGATCTCCACCAGCGCCGCTTCATCCAGCTCATCGAGCACGCCGATGACTGGCAGACGGCCGACAAACTCGGGGATCAGGCCAAATTTGATCAGATCCTGCGGCTCGGCCTGACGCAGCAGCTCGCCATCCCGGCCGGGGGCGAGACCGGCGACGACCGGACCCGCAGCCTGATCGCTGATGGCCTTGAAGCCCAGGGCCTTTTTGCCGACGCGGCGGCCGATGACCCGCTCGAGGCCGACGAACGCTCCCCCGC
>JAKAUB010000111.1 GCA_021827845.1 Acidobacteriota bacterium
CATACCGTAAATGCGCCGTTCAAGGTGGCTCTGGGGATCGGGAAGAACTTTGAATTTGATGTCTATGCGCCGCTGGTCTTTGTCCGCAACGCGAACCCGAATCCCTCCGACCCCGAACATGCGAGCAGCTCCGGCTATGGCGACACAATTCTGCAGATGAAGTGGCAGGCCACGAAAGAAGAGGATCGTACGCGTTTTTTCTCACGGCCTTCGACGGGCGTGGTGTTTGCGGAGAACGTTCCCACCGGAAAGTATCAGGGGCTGCAGCAGAATCTTTTTGGATCCGATCAATTCGGAACCGGGGAATGGAACGAGCAGATCAGTCTGCTGCTGCGCAAACAGTTTCGTCCTTTTGAGCTGTATGTGCAGGAGAGCGACGTGATCGAAAATCCCGTCACGGTGACCGGACCCTACAGCTTTGACAATGGCATCGGCAGCGTACCGGCGGGCGAGAAATTTCGCGTTGTAGACGGCAATATTCTCTCCAGTTCTGCCGCACTGGAGCATGTGCTGGTGCCCAAACGGGGATTCGGCTACCTGGTCGAATACATCGCGGAACGTCAGTTCGGCCGCAGCCTGCTTTTCGGCCGCGCCACCACCCCGACCTACTCCTACATCAGCCTGATACCGGAGCTGGAGATCACGGGCCCGCGGAAAGGCAAGTTTGAGGTGACGTGGGGTGCAGGCACGGCGTTCACGGTGCGGCGTAAAAATTATCCGGCGCAGCTCACGCCCATGTTCACCATTACGCTGCTGGCGGACCTGCACGGTTCGCGGTAGCGGCTCCTACAGATTTGCCAGCTCCCGCGCGCGGAGAAAAATCCGCAGCAGCATGTCTGCCGTCAGCCGGCCTGTGTTGGTGTTCTGCAGGGAAGGATGATAGGTCGCCAGCAGGTACAGCCCGCCAACTTTGTACTCCGCGCCGTGGTGGAATGCCATGCCGTTACGGCGGGGAAGCTGTCCGCTGCGTATGCAATGCGCCACGCATCCATCGAAGGCGATCTTGCCCAGACAGACGATCACGCGAAGGTTTTTGAGAGATGCAATCTCTTCATCGAGGAACGGAGCGCAGTTGCGGAGTTCCTCCGTCGATGGTTTGTTGCCGGGCGGCGCACAGCGCGCGACTGATGTGATCCAGAGCCCGCGCAGCGTCATGCCATCGTCCCGCGCGATTGCGTGCGGTTGCGACGCGAAGCCGGCGTCATGCAGCACCGGATAGAGAAAGTTGCCCGAACCGTCGCCGGTGAAGGGCCGTCCCGTGCGATTGGAGCCGTGCGCTCCTGGAGCCAGCCCCAGAGCCAGCACGCGCGCCTGCGGATCGCCGAAGGAGGGGACCGGCAGGCCCCAGTAGACCTGTTCTGCGTAAGCGCGACGGCGGACCTCCGCAATGTGCGTGCAATGCTCGCGCAGCCGCGGACACAGCGTGCATGCCACCACCCGGCGCTGCAGGGCACTAAGCTGCGCGTCGCCGGGTTGGGCGGCCCCCACCGTAGGCCGGGATTGGCTGGCGCGCGCGCCTTTTCTCCGTTGCGGCATAAGGAAATTCTAGAGTCGCATAAGCTGCGAGCCCGAGAGATGCGCGATAAAATGGCGCTCGCGAGCCGGATTCGATCCAGCTTGCGCCGGGAGCAGCAATGAAGAAGCGGCAAGCGCGCCATGGTGGAGCAGGTCTGATATGTTTAGCTTTGATGACGGCAATCAGTGGCTGCCACTCCCAACCGCCGCCGCCGCCGGTGTCACCCACCACGGCTGCATCCGCCAATCTGCCTGCCATCAACGGCCAGAAGGCGATTGAGCTGCGCCGCAACCAAAGCGGGACCGGCGTTACGCCAGAGTTTCTAAGCGCAACGCTGTTGCCCGGCCGCGGCATGAATGTCTTCCAGATCACTGCCTATCTGCCCGGGCGGGGCGAGGTGCCGCTGCTGGCTTCTCCTTCGCTGCAGGAAGCCGTCGGCGTTTTGAATGGCGGTCCTGACGACCAGCACGGAAACAAGAGCTTCTCGTTTGGCGGTGCATTTCTGGTGCCCTTTGCCAATCGCATCATCGGCCCCGTCACCAAGGATCGCGCGACCGGAGAGGAAGTTGTGGCGGCCAAATGGCACGGGCGCACCATTCACCTGCTGGCCAACTGGCATGGAAAGATGCCCGGTGCGCCGCTGCACGCCATGCACGGCGATCTGCTCGATCAGAAGGCGACGAGCGTGAACGTTACGCCTGAAGTGGACCAGTCCTCGGCAGAGGCCACGTACTATCTGCCTGCGGACGGGCGGTGGTTCTCGGACAATACCGTCAAAATCAACGTCGCGCTGAGCCGGGAGACGTTCACCGCGACCGTCACCGTGACCAACTCCGGCCGTCAGCCGGAACCGGTCGGCGTGGGCTGGCATCCCTACTTCCAGTTGCCGAGTGGGTCGCGGGCCAATGGCCGTTTGCACATACCTGGGGATATGCGCGCGGTGGTGAACAATTACGACGATGTGTTCCCGACTGGTGAGCTGGTGCCGGTAGCTGGGACGGAGTACGACTTTACGGCGCCGGATGGCGCACCGCTGCCCAACCGCCTGGTGGATGACATGTTCACCGATCTGAAGCGGGACGCGCAGGGCCATGCTGTCAGCGAAATTCGCGATCTTGCCACCAACTACGGTCTGCGCGTGACGGCGATGACGCCGCATATTCGAGCCATTCAAGCTTATTCCCCGGTCAACAAGAGCTTCATCGCCCTGGAGCCGCAGTTCAACTATGGTGACCCCTTCGGCAAAGAGTGGCACGGCGAAGATACCGGGATGGTCACTCTAGCGCCCGGTGAGTCTGTCACCTGGCAGGTGCAGCTGCAGCTTTTTCAGCCCTCCAGCGCAGATCTGGTGAAGGCGCCGCATTTGAACGCACCATAACCCGGCGCCGTCAGCGCGCCGCCTTGTTTGACCCATGTCTGCGAACCCCCTAGGATGAAAAATGGAGGGCGGACTGTGCGGCCGCGACCGTGGCTGCCCGCTTTCGCAAGCGTTCAACTCATCCCGGGAAGGCAGACCTTTGAGTTCCACAGAAAACCTGCAAGATCATCCGGCGGAAAGCTCCGCCGAACAAGCGGTTGAGATCGCGACCGCCGCGGCTCCCGCGAGCGACAACCACACCTCGGACGCGGATCACAGTGGGCATGACCACGCCCACGAGGCGCATCCGACGCTGAACCCCGAGTGCACCCGTCAGGTGGACGTGGAAGTGCCGGCTGAAGAAGTGAACGCGGCCTTTGCTCAGGTAACCCGCCAGTATCGGCGTCAGGCGCGGATTCCAGGGTTCCGTGCGGGCAAAGTTCCAGAGAGCGTGATTCGGCGCAAATTCGCCGACTCCATCCGCCAGGATGTGCTGGAACAGATTCTGCCCAACAGCTTTCGGGCCGCCATTGAGCGCCAAGGGCTGCAGCCGGTTTCCCAGCCGCAGGTCACAAGTCTGCACCTGACCGAAGGCGAGCCGATGAAGTATCAGGCGGCCTTTGAGGTGCTGCCGCCGATTGACATCGCCGGCTACGACCAGGTGCGCGTTCCGCGGCCCGATGCCGAGCTGAAGGACGAGGAATACGAAGCCGAACTGAGCCGCCTGCGCGAGTCGCACGCGGTGATGGAGACGGTCGAAGAAGAGCGGCCTCTGCGCGATGGAGACTTCGCGCTGATTAAATTCACCGGCCTGGTGCAGGCCGAGGCTGAGGGCGAAGCGCCAAAGCCGATCGAAGGCGATGATGCGCCGGTCGAGATTGGGGGCGCAAACACCGTGGAGGCCTTCTCAGAGGCCCTGCGCGGCGCGAGTGTTGGCGACAAGAAGCATCTGGATGTTACCTACGCGGAAGACTTCCAGGAGAAGCGTCTGGCGGGCAAGACGGTCTCTTACGACGTCGAGATCAAAGGCATCCGCAAAAGAATTCTGCCCGAGATGAACGACGAATTCGCCAAGCAGCTGGGCGAAGAAGACGGCATTGAAGCGCTGCGCAGCAAGCTGCGCGAGCAGATGACCGACAGCAAGCGGCGTCACATGGAGTCTGAGGCCAAGGACGAGCTGCTGACGGCGCTGGTGGAGCGTTTTCAGTTTCCGGTGCCGGAGTCTCTGGTGCAGCAGCAGGTGGATGCGCGACTGGAGCGCGGATTGCGCGCGCTGGCGCAGCAGGGCATGTCCACGGAGCAGATGCGGCAGCTCGATTTTGGCCGTCTGCGGGAAGCGCAGCGCGACAGCGCGGTGAGTGAAGTGAGGAGCTCGCTGATTCTCGATCGCATTGCAGAGCAGGAAAACATTGAGGTTAGCGACGACGATGTGACGACGCAGGTGCAGATGTTGGCATATCAGGCACGCGAACCTTTTGAAACGGTGCGGAAGCGTTTGACGGATGATGGCGGGCTCGCTAGAATCCGAGAACAACTTCGTAGAGAGAAAACTTTGAACCAGCTCTTTGAACGTCTGGCGGCCTAGCTCCATCCGCACGTCGCAGAGCCAACCGTCAGGCAGGGAAATCGGTATGGGTTTAGTTCCAATGGTGGTAGAGCAGACGAGTCGGGGCGAACGCGCCTACGATATTTACTCCCGTCTGCTACGCGACAACATCATCTTTCTGGGTACGCCGATCGACGACCAGATTGCCAATCTCATCATTGCGCAGATGTTGTTTCTCTCCGGCGAAGACCCGGAAAAAGACCTTCAGCTTTACATCAACTCGCCGGGCGGCTCCATTTCGGCGGGATTGGCGATCTACGACACCATGCAGTTCATCAAGAACGATGTCGTGACATATTGCATCGGCCAGGCGGCCAGCATGGGCGCATTTCTGCTCATGTCCGGCACCAAGGGCAAGCGGTTCGCTCTGCCGAACTCCCGGATCCTGATTCACCAGCCCTCCATGGGCGGTTTGTCCGGGCAGGCGACAGATATCGATATTCACGCGCGGGAAATTCTGCGCATTCGCGAAATCACCAACCGGCTGATGTCGCACCACACGGGCCAGCCGATCGAACGCATTGAACGGGATGTGGAGCGCGACTTTATCATGAACGCTCCTCAGGCTAAGGAATACGGGATTGTCGATGAAATTATCGACCGGCCCAGAACCTGAACGCGGCTGACGGGAGACCGTCGGCCGGGTCCGGCAAAAATCAGCAAGACGCGGTAGACTGTACCCGCTCCCCCCGGGGTTGGGATTGTTGTTGGCAAGGGAGAAACCTAATGAAGGCGCGCACCGGTTCCGACGACGTACTCCGTTGTTCGTTCTGCCATAAATCGCAGGACGCCGTAGCCAAGCTGATCTCGTCCCCGAGCGATTATCCCCGGGCCTACATCTGCGACGAGTGTGTCGCAGTCTGCAACTCCATTCTGGAAGACGACAAGATTGAAGCCCGGCCCAGCGCCGCGCCCGCCCATCTGCCCAAGCCGCATGAGGTGAAGGCGTTTATGGATGAGTACGTCATCGGCCAGGAGACGACGAAAAAGAAGCTCGCAGTTGCGGTCTATAACCATTACAAGCGCATCCAGATGAACCGTGCGCGCACCAGCGATGTGGAGCTCACCAAGTCCAACATTCTGCTGATTGGGCCCACCGGCAGCGGTAAAACCCTCATGGCGCAGACGCTGGCCCGGATGCTGGATGTTCCGTTTGCCATCGTTGACGCGACAACCCTGACCGAAGCCGGGTACGTTGGCGAAGACGTGGAAAACATCATCCTGAAGCTGCTGCAGGCGGCCGATGGCGACGTGGCACGCGCCCAGACCGGCATCATCTACATCGATGAAATCGACAAGATTGGCCGTAAGGACGAAAACCCGTCGATCACCCGCGATGTCTCCGGCGAGGGTGTGCAGCAGGCGCTTCTGAAGATTCTGGAAGGCACCGTTGCCAACGTCCCGCCGCAGGGCGGACGCAAACATCCACACCAGGAATTTACCCCGGTCGACACCACAAACATTCT